>DASWHW010000148.1:0-12595 GCA_036397975.1 Bacteroidota bacterium | reverse complement strand
CCTGTAGACTGCAGATGCTGAGTCACCTCCCTTCGCCCATTCAGCAATACTCGCAGTGTAGAGAGGCCGATCGTCCGGGTGAAGAAGATTCCTCATGAGGTCCTGACGAGAGATGAAATCCGACGGTGTGAAGCCGAGCATCTTCTCTACCGAAGGACTGATGAAGGTGATACCGCCGACCTTTGACCGTTCGTAGAAAACAGCCGGTAGCTCCTCGATCGCAGAACGAAAACGAGATTCCGACGCTTTCATTCGTGAGTACGCCTTCGCCCGTCCTGCCTGGCCCCCAACATGTTTCGCCATCGCCGCAAGAAACTGCTTTTCTTCATCCGTGATTTCTCTGGGCTTCACACTTGCCAACATCATCACCGCGAGGACGGAGGACTGAGAGAGGAATGGGACGAACACAACCGACTGGATTCCTGAACTCTCGAAGAGGGATTTGTAAGGCAAGAAAGCAGGATAGTCGGCCACGGTAATGACTGAAGGTTCCTGAGTTTTCACGATAAATGCGAAAAGACCTTCTTTCAGAGACTGATGCGACAGCTTTGATGCCACTTCGTTAAGCTCAATATTTGTGGCAAGAGAGACGATCTCTCCTGCAGAGTCCGAAACGAACACTGCTCCAGATTCATACTTGAACATGTGCATTGCCTCCGCGAGGGACTTGCCGAGGAAATCATCCCACTCGAGAGTTTCGTTGACCGAAAGAAGCATGGAGTCGAGCATCTCCCTGCTTCTCAGAAACGAAGCGCGATCATGCTCGGTGTTCCTTTGTGTCGTGACATCTTGCATGAGGCAGAGAATCGATGGCCGACTACCATACTCGATTCTGGAGAGCACAGACTCGACAATCAGGTGAGTCCCATCGACTCGAACTGCTTCGTGATCAACACGGACGGAACTGGAAACTTGTAGTTTATCAACGCCGTCCGAGAATGCTCGCCTCCCTTTTGCGTGAATCACTCTTTTGATCTTCTTTCCAATGATATCATCGATTGTCACGATACCGAAGAGATGGAGAAATGCCTGATTCACAAAAACAAAGTGCTCTTCTTGAAGTACGCACGCAGCAACTCCCATTCCCTGCACAATGGAATTTGACTGTTCGAGCGACGCGCCCATTTCTTGAAGCGCGTTCTCTCGTGCTGTGACATCCCGAAGCGTTACTACCAAAACCCGCTGGTCGTCATGCCTCTTTGCCGTTCCCGTGACATCGAATGTATGCAGGGTCGTCTCTTCCGGCTCAACGGTAACGTCACGGTTGATGATCCTTCCCGTCTTCAGGTCATTGAGAAGTGAAGAAAGCTCGGCAACGATTGGTCTGTTCTTTCGACCGAGCAACGAACCAAGGGTAAGGGATGATTTTCCAGAAGCGGTGGGAAAGGTCTTCCGGAAAGATCTGTTCAGCCAAATTGCTTTTATCGCCGAAAAGATGGCCACGGGGTACGGGAGGTCATCAAGAACATCAAACGGCACCTTCTGAACTTTTTTCGTTTTAGTCATAAAGTTGTCGAAGAATTAATGCAGCATTTACCAGCGTCCGCTGGCGCCTCCGCCCCCAAATGAACCTCCACCGCCACTAAAGCCACCAAAGCCTCCTCCGCCAAATCCTCCACCACTGCGCCCTCCCCAGCCACCTATCCACGGGGTAACTCCCCCGCCGAATCGGCGACGTCTCCGAAAGATGTTGCGCAGAAAGAAAAAGAGGAATATGATGAAAATAAATCCGAACGGTGTGCCCTTGCTTGATCGGTCGGTCTCAGAACCATCGGACCGATATTCATTCTTGGTTGCAAGGATCACTGCGTTCATACCTGCTTCGATCCCTCCGGCAAAGTCACCTTGTGCGAAACGTGGCGCAATTTCATTCCGGATAATCCTTCCGGCAAGAATGTCCGGCAACGCGCCCTCTAAACCATAACCGACTTCGAAGCGCACCTGACGATCGTTTTTCGCAATGAGGAGAAGAATGCCATTATCTTTCCCTTTTTGCCCGATCTTGTTAGCACTTGCAAATTCATGTGCAACCTCTTCGATGGAACCGCCTTCAAGAGAAGGGATGATCAGCACGACGAGCTGAGTCGAACTCCCCCGCTCAAAGTCGCTTGCAATTCGTTCGAGCCTTCCGATGTCAGAAACACTTAGCGTTGCTGTCTGATCGGTAATCCTTTGGGAAAGCCGCAGGGACGATAAATTGTCTCCACTTGCGATCTGGACGAGAAGAGCAAGGCAGAAAACAAGTGAATTTCCTCGCATCAGAACTTCACTTCAGGAGCCTGGTCAGATCCTTCGCGTGCTTTAAAGTATTGTTTTTCTGAAAATCCGGAGAATCCCGCAACGAGAGCGCCGGGAAATTGTCTTATGCGAGTATTGTATGTTTGGACAGATTCGTTATAGTTTTTGCGTGCAACTGCGATTCGATTCTCTGTCCCCTCTAGCTGTGTTTGCAGACTGAGGAAATTTTCATTGGACTTGATGTTGGGATAATTTTCGACAACAAGGAGCAAACGGGAGAGAGCCGAGGAAAGACCGTCCTGCGCAGCCTGGAACTTTGCAAATGCCTGTGGGTCGTTCACGACATCCTTCGTGACTGTCAACTGGCCCACTTTTGCACGTGCTTCCGTAACGCCAAGAAGAACATCCTTCTCCTGGGAAGCAAATCCCTTCACCGTGTTCACAAGATTCGGTATAAGGTCAGCGCGGCGTTGGTATTGATTCTCTACCTGACTCCATTCCTTTTGGACTTGTTGATCCATGCCAATCAGGCTGTTGTAGACACCCACTCCCCACATCACAATGGCGATTGCGAAAACAAAGATAACCCCGAGAACGACAAGTGTGATGATAAGCCCGCGTGATTTCATTATTACTCCTTCTCAGAAAAAATAGAACGGGAAAAAATAGACGACAAACTCTTTACGCGTACACGAAGTGAATCAGCTTCAATCCCCCCGAGGGGAGAAGCTGCCCAGGATTTAACTTGAACTGGAATGAGGTCGTACGACACGTCATCAGGTTCAATGCGTATTTCAAACACTGCTGTCTGGTAGGTGCCTCGGCTGTTGCCACCGAAAATGAAATTGCCGAGCGAATACGCTATCACGCCTTGCCTGTACAATTCTATCCCCTGAAGAACATGTGGATGGTGACCGATGACGGCGTCTGCACCTGCGTCGATAATCCCGTGAGCGAAGCGTATCTGGGACGGTTCCGGATACTCGGCCTTTTCAATGCCCCAATGGACATTCACTACAATGTAGACAAGTGAATCCGTTTTTCGAAGCTTCACAATATCTTTCTTGATAAGACCAAGTGAACGGTAGGCGACTCCCGGCGAATCGGGTTGGGCGGCAGGGGCTTCTCCTCCCCCATAGTACCCGAGGAATGCTACGGTCCGTCTTGTATCTTCCCTGACAATCGGTTCGTGCGCAGCAGAAAAATCTTTCCCGGCCCCGACGTGAAAAATACCCGCCGAGTCAAGATAAGAAATCGTATCAAAAAGTCCGATATCACCATAATCATAAATATGATTGTTGGCAAGATTGACTATGTCAATTCCTGCGACCTGGAGCGCAGGAATGAAGCGGGGATTCATCCGGAAGGTGAAAGGCTTTTCCTGCGGAAGCCCGCGTACAGTTATTGGACATTCAAGGTTGACCATCGCGATATCTGCCTGGCGAAGAACATCGAATTCATCGAACGCAAAAGCAGAATCGCCACCAACCGCCCACTCGTAATGTTCGGCCAGCAAACAATCGCCTGCAAAGCGTAGTATCAGCTTGGAAGAATCCTTCCCGGTTACCGAATCGGGCACACCACTGAACCCAACTTGGCTTACAATGATTAACAGGAAGTGAATTTGCTTTTTGAAAAAAATCATGCACCCAATATAAACAAAAAAGGGAAGCCAGATGGCCTCCCTTTGAGAGATTTCAGGAATCGATTAGAGCCCGAAATTGTACGCTACACGGAATCCAATACTCCCAGCTGAGTCACCGCTGCTCAAGATCAACTCGTATCGCACAGTGGCATCGACACTATTCTGGTCCCGCGGGTATCTCAACGCCGAATGCACGAGTAATCAGGAAGTCAGAGCTTGACACGGAACCGCCTCCGAAGGTTTGACCGAATACCGTGAACGAAGGAACGTCGACCGACGAGAAAAACATCCCGAGTTCAAACAGGCCATGGAATCGTGTTCCAGCTGGAACAAAATAGTATTTCCCACCAGCGCGGATAGTGAATCCCTTGAAGCTGGGTCCCGTAATACCGCTGATGTCTTTTCCGCTCCAAGAAAAATATCCAACGGTACCGGTTGCGCTGAACAGGTTATTGACGTTCTACTGATACCGTGCGCTCCCGCCGAATCCTATACCATAGGCATCACCGAATTTTCCCATTGGAAGAAGGACATCGACTCCGACGCCCACGGCCGGCTCCCTGCGGCTTGAGCAGCGCTTCCAAACATAAACATCGAGAAATGGTGATTTGTGTGGCTTTGTTAATCAAATGCTGATCAGGACGCCTACGAGAATTTGAATACCTGTGGTTTTCACTGTCGTAGGGTCCATCGGGTCATTGTTTGTGTTTGACAAGCCGAGCGAGTAGCGTGCATCGGCAGTAATGGCTACAAACTTTGTTGCGCTGAATTGTGCACCGGCTCCGACATCCAGGGCAAAATCGGTAGACGTAGTCGTGGACTTAATATCGGTGTCCGCAGTCTGCCCACCTGCTTCTTGATGCAGGTTTGCGGAAAGCAAGAATCCAATGTTCGGCCCGGCGAAGACATATGGCTTTACGCCGGCAACCCCAAATTTTAATTTGAGCAACACTGGGATCTCTAGATAATTTGCTTCTATGGCTAAGTTCCCACCCTGCCCCTCAGCCTTCGCACCCTTCTGGGCAAAGAGAGGCTCAACGGCGATAAAGACAGGACCTCCCACGCCAAGTTCCAGTATAGCCCCAAACTTGAACCCGACGCGGTTTGATTTTGTAATCCCCGCTGGTACGTCTGGATCAAAGGAAAGATTGGCGATGTTCACCCCGGCCTTTGCGCCAATGCTAAACGGCAACACCGCGTACGACATATGCGTTGTGAACACTATGGCGAATAATACGACAAACACCCGCAGAGCCATTTTCATATACTGTTTCTCCTTGTTGGTGGTGAAGTGTGTTGATACGGACTATATTTCATATCGAATCCCACTTGTGATCGCAATATAGAAAACAGTTGATCCGGTTGTAAAGATTGGACCAAGCTGTAAGTCGGCTGGAATATACAATTTTGGCGCAATAGGAAAAAGGGCACCTCCGCCAAAACGAATGCCGAAATAAGGACCGCCTGACACGAGCAATAGATTGAAGCCTGCATCGGCGTAGGCCTTTATCTTCGAGCCGCGGATGGGAATATAGTACTTGAAGGAATTTGCCCATTCGATGGGGGTCCCGGCCTGCGTATTAATATTGAATTCCGACACGATTGCATATGTTTTTTCAAAAAGTGCTTCTCCCGTAAACCCGATCTGAAGTCCGGCAGAGGTGCTGCTTGTCGACTCAAACTGGCCCGTTTGAAAATTGTAAAAACTCCCACCACCACCCCCTGCCGAACCGATGGAAATCCCCAATCTTCCTCCGACTATCCAGCTTGGTTGCGCGAGAGTCGACTCGGCAAATACCGCCAAAAACAAAAATGTGAGACATGCGAGCGAAACGGCTTTTAGAAACATTGTTCCTCCGTGATGGTTTGTGGTTAGGATCTATTTCAACAACGCTCTCGATATCACAATACGCTGTATCTCTGATGTCCCTTCATAAATCTCTGTAATTTTTGCATCACGCAAGTATCGCTCCACCAGATACTCCTGAACATAGCCGTACCCGCCGTGAACCTGGATCGATTCCAGCGCGGCATTCACTGCGATCTTGGAAGCAAAGAGCTTCGCCATGGCGGCTTCTTTACCGAATGGCTTCCCTTCGTCCTTCATCGCCGCAGCCCGATACATAAGCATTCTCGCTGCTTCGACATTCGTTGCCATATCAGCAAGCTTGAATTGAATGGCCTGGAAATTCGCGATGGGATGATCGAATGCCTTCCTCTCTTTGGAGTATCGCAACGCCGCATCGAGCGAGCCCTGCGCAATACCGAGCGCCTGAGCAGCAATGCCGATCCTTCCTCCTTCAAGAGTCTTCATCGCAAACCGGAATCCGTCTCCCTCCGCGCCGATTCGGTTTTCTCCCGGCACTTTGCAGTCCTCAAACGATAATGAAACAGTATCCGAACTACGGATGCCAAGCTTCTTCTCCTTCTTCCCGACAATAAATCCCGGAATTCCTTTTTCAACAATGAACGCGCTTATTCCCTTAGAGCCTTTCGTCTTGTCGGTCGCAACCATGACGAGAACAACATCAGCGGTTGAGCCGTTCGTAATCCAGTTTTTCGTCCCGTTCAGGACGTAGGAAGTGCCATTCTTTTTTGCCGTCGTCCTTTGGTTCGAGGCATCGCTACCCGCTTCCGGTTCTGAAAGAGCAAATGCCCCGAGCTTCTTCCCTGACGCAAGATCGCGCAAGAAGCGCTCTCGCTGCTCGTCAGTCCCATACTGATTAATCCCATAGCAGACCAGTGAGTTGTTCACGGACATAATCACACCAAGCGATGCATCCACTCTCGAAATCTCTTCGACTGCAATCGCATAGCTCACCGAATCCAAGCCGCTGCCGCCCCACTTTTCGGGAACCATCATTCCCATAAAACCTAATTCACCAAGTTCCTTCACTAATTCGTGAGGAAATTGTGCTTTTTCATCCCGCTCAATGGAAGTTGACGCAGCGCGTTCCACTGCAAATTTCCGTGCGGTCTCTCGGATAAGCTGCTGCGTTTCGGTCAGTTCAAAGTTCATATCAGGAAAATACTCTTTTAGTTCTTTGCGTAGTCATAAAATCCTTTGCCAGTCTTCCGGCCAAGGTGTCCGGCAGCAACCATCTTCTTTAGCAACGGGCATGGCCGGTATTTCGAGTCTCCGAGGCCATCATATAAGACATTCATGATAGAAAGGCAAACGTCAAGGCCGATAAAATCTGCAAGAGTCAGGGGGCCCATTGGATGATTCATACCGAGCTTCATCACTGTATCAATCGATTCAGGGGTTGCGACTCCCTCCATGACACAATAAATCGCCTCGTTGATCATTGGCAAAAGCACTCGGTTGGAGACGAAACCGGGGTAATCATTCACTTCGACCGGTGTTTTTTGAAGCGCTTCGGCAACCGATTGAACTTTCGCACAGGTTTCATCTGAGGTCGCATAGCCGCGAATAATCTCAACAAGCTTCATGATCGGAACAGGATTCATAAAGTGCATCCCGATCACTTTGTCCGGTCGCTTTGTGACCGCACCTATTTCAGTTATCGAGATCGAGGAAGTGTTGGAAGCAAGGATAGTATGCGAAGGAGCGGAAGCATCAAGTGTCCGAAAAATTTCGATCTTGATTGCTTTGTTTTCAGTGGCAGCCTCGACGATGAGATCTGCACCGGCGGCTGCTTTGGAGAGATCGGTAGAAACTTTGATGCGGCTTAGTGTTGCATCCGCATCGGATTGTGAAACGGTTCCCTTCTTGACCTGCCGATCAAGGTTGCCTTTGACGGTTGCGAGACCCTTTGCTATGAATTGATCATTGATATCGTTGAGAGTGACGGAAAATCCATATTGAGCGAACACGTGGGCGATGCCATTTCCCATAGTGCCAGCACCAATAACAACCACCTTACCGATGTTCATGCAGTCCTTTCGTTTTCATCACATTCGTTCTATAATCACTGCACTCGCTTCTCCCCCACCGATACAAATTGCCGCAAGCCCGCGCTTTACATTTCGCTGCTCCATCGCGTGAAGCAAGGTGACGATGATCCTTGTGCCACTGGCTCCCAATGGATGGCCCAGGGCGATTGCTCCCCCGTTCACGTTCAGCTTCTCCGGATCGAGGCCGGCAATCTTTGACACCGCAAGGGCAACCACAGCGAACGCTTCATTCACCTCGAGCAGGTCAATATCCTTAATGGTCAAGTTTCCTTTTTTTAGTACTTTCGGAATTACATCGGCCGGCGCTGTGGTAAACCAAACTGGATCTTTTGCAGCGGAGGCATATGCAATAATTTTTGCCAGGGGTTTCTTGCCCTGCGTGGCGGCTTTTTCTGCCGACATAAGCGCAAGAGCGGCGGCACCGTCGCTGATCTTGGAAGCGTTTGCAGCAGTAACGGTTCCATCCTTTATGAAGGCGGGCTTGAGCTTTGGGATCTTGTCGAAATTCGTTTTTGTCACGTCTTCATCAAGAAGGACGGTCGTTGTTGCTCCTTTTCCAGCTGGCACTTCGACTCCGACAATCTCCTTGTCAAATTGGCCTGACTTCTGCGCATTTTGAGCGCGCCTATAGCTCATGATGGCGAACTCATCCTGAGCCTCACGTGGCACCTGACATTCTCGTGCGCACACCTCGGCGGCATTTCCCATGAGGTAATGATTGTACACATCGTACAAACCATCTTTTATCATTGAGTCAACCAGCTCTGCATTTCCCATTCGATAGCCTTCTCGCGCCTTCTCAAGGAGATATGGTGCATTGGACATGCTCTCCATCCCACCAGCGACAACGGTGTTGGCGTCACCAAGACGAATGGCCTGCGATGCCAGCATCACCGCCTTCATTCCTGAGCCGCATACCTTGTTAACGGTCATGGTTTCGACAGAAGTGGGAAGACCGGCAAAAATCGCCGCCTGTCGTGCCGGCGCTTGTCCTACACCAGCCGAAAGGACGTTTCCCATGATCACTTCCTGCACCTCGGTAGGGGACAGCTCGGCACGCTGCATAACGTCCCTTATCGCTACCGCACCTAACTGCGGAGCAACGATGGAACTGAGACTTCCGCGAAACCCGCCAATTGGGGTACGGCATGCACCAACAATGACTACTTCATTCATTACCCGTCGTTTCCTTCATCTGTTCGCCAACGTATCGTCAGCTGTTCATCAATTTCAAGAATTCTTTGTTTGACTTCGTGCCTCTCATTTTCTCCAGCATGAACTCCATCGATTCAACGGGATTGAAATCGGAAAGTAATTTGCGGAGGATCCAAATTCTATTCAAGTCATCGGCATCAATAAGTAGCTCTTCCTTACGTGTACCAGAGCGGTTGATCTCGATGGCCGGGAACATGCGACGATCGCTGAGTTTTCGATCGAGAATTATTTCCATATTGCCTGTTCCTTTAAATTCCTCAAAGATAACCTCATCCATGCGACTTCCCGTTTCAACAAGAGCTGTCGCAACAATCGTGAGGCTCCCACCCTCTTCGATATTTCGCGCCGCGCCGAAAAACCGCTTCGGCTTGTGAAGTGCGTTCGCATCCACACCGCCAGAGAGAATTTTCCCTGAGTGCGGAACAACGGTGTTGTGTGCGCGCGCCAGGCGTGTAATGCTATCAAGCAATATCACAACGTCTCGATTTGCCTCGACGAGGCGTTTCGCCTTTTCGAGCACCATGTCGGCCACTTGAACGTGACGTTCGGGTGGTTCATCGAATGTTGAAGAGACAACTTCGGCATTCACCGACCGCTCCATGTCCGTGACCTCTTCCGGACGCTCATCGATGAGGAGGACAATCATTTTCACTTCGGGATGGTTACGCGAAATACTATTCGCGATCTTTTGCATTAAGATTGTCTTCCCAGCCTTCGGGGGAGAAACAATCATCCCTCGCTGTCCCTTACCGATCGGGGTAAGAAGATCCATAATGCGCATGGAATACTCACCCGGTGCGGTCTCAAGCCTCAATGTCTGGTTTGGATAGAGAGGCGTAAGGTTGTCAAACAACACTCGTTCGCGAATCGATTCCGGATTCTCATCATTCACCGCTTCGACGCGGAGTAGGGCAAAAAACCGCTCACCTTCCTTCGGTGGCCGCACTTGTCCACTGACGGTATCACCCGTGCGAAGGTTAAACTTCTTGATCTGCGAAGGAGAAACGTAAATATCATCTGGCGAAGGAAGATAATTGTAATCAACAGATCGGAGAAACCCGTATCCATCAGGCAGGACTTCCAGCACCCCTTTGCTGAAGGTTAAACCACCTTGTTCGGTTTGTGCTTCGAGAATTTTGAAGATCAGCTCTTGCTTTCTCAGGTCACTGTACCCTGAGATGTTTAGCTCCTTCGCGATCTGATTGAGATCAGCAATTTTTTTTGACTTGAGCTCCGCAATGTCCATAGTCATGGAAGGATCACCCCTTGAATGAGAAAACTTTGTTCTTCATACGGTTTCGCCATCATCATTGGCAAGACTACATAGAACGAGAAAAAACGGACGAAGAATTATTGGTTGGATTTCTAATTGAGAATAACTGATGTGTTTCGAGGTGGTGAAACAGGAAGATTCCTCTTTAAGTCAAGATCTGACTGCCGGAATATACAAGTTTCACTTTCGATTGTCAAGTAATGGTTGAAGGATCTCCATCAAAAGCTGAAATTAGGCTGATCAGTCTTACCAGTCCTTTGCAGGAATTCTAAAGCTTCACCGACAACATAAAACGAACCTGTCACCAAGACCTTCTCCGTCGGAACTTCCTTGGTCGCCATTCGGAGTCCATCTTCAACTGACCCGCCACGCACCGAAGTAAATCCGAGGTTTTCGACAATCTGGGTCAATTCCCTAACATCCAGAGCACGTGCAACGGATGGTTGAACGCAAATGAAACGGCTTGAAACTTCGCCGAGTGCTGTGATCATCTCCTGATAATTTTTGTCTTTCATGACGCCAAATACGACACAGAGATCGTCGATGCCCCTCCCTTTCAGCTCGGTCACGAGAGCTCTGGTCCCAGCAGGGTTGTGCGCAACGTCCAAGATACAATTTCCCACCTCTTCGAGTCTTCCCCGGATCCCGGTGTTCTTGCGAACGTTGGTCAATCCCCGCTCGATCGCAGATACGGAAATTTCGTGATCCTTTTTTCTAAGGACCTGGACGGATGCCACTGCCAACTGCGCATTCCAGAATTGATACATACCCGAAAGGCCAAGATGAATTTGCTGAAGATCGTGTCCACCTGTCCGGCAGTTCACTATCTGATGATTATGATCCCTTCCTGCCTTTTCCACAGTTGCTAGCTCTTGTGCTTTCAAGAACTCTGACCCCATTTGTTTTGCCGTAGTTGCCAGAACATCCAAAATCATTTCTGTTCGTTCTGAGGTTACGACCGGGACACCACGTTTGATGATTCCCGCTTTTTCTGCTGCAATCTCTTCCAGAGAAGAACCCAAATAATCTATGTGTTCCTTGCTGATATTCGTAATGACGCTTACAAGCGGGGTGAGAACGTTTGTTGCATCAAGCCTTCCACCGAGGCCGGTTTCGATCACTGCAATATCTACCCTGTGTCTAGCGAAATGCATGAACGCAATACACGTTGTTGCTTCGAAAAATGTTGCATTCACCTTTTCAATGGAATCACGAATGAGGCTGACACTTGCGACAAGTTCCTCGTCGATGATTTCCTCCCTTCCGATCCGAATGCGCTCATTGAAGCGAACAAGATGGGGGGACGTGTACAAACCGGTCTTGTTACCTGCTTCTGTCAGGATCGATGCAATGAAACTGGCGGTCGAGCCTTTCCCGTTTGTTCCGGCAATATGTATTGATGGAAAGGAGCGTTCGGGATTTCCAACATGAGCGAGGAGATGAGAGATATTCTCGAGACCGAATTTGATGCCGCGTTTCTGGAGGCCGTACAGGAACTGCAGAGATTCTGAATATGAATCCACAAAAAGTCAGAGCCAACTGGTGAGGACAGAGGAGTCAACGCTTGCGTCAAGGCACCCAACGAGATCACCAACATCGGGGATATGCTGGTCTTTGCAGAAGGCGTGAATTCCTTCAGCGATTGTTACTCCAGCTGAGGGATCAACAAAGTTCGTTGTGCCAACCTGGATAGCAGTTGCACCGACCATAAGAAATTCAATCGCATCGGTGGCAGTGCGAATACCACCAATTCCAATCACAGGAATCTTGACGGCTCGGGAAACTTCATACACCTTCGCAAGAGCCACCGGCTTTATGGCTGGACCTGATAGTCCACCCGTAACAGTCGAAAGGACAGGCTTCCGTTTTCGAACATCGACGGCCATTCCGATCAAGGTATTCACCGCTGAAATCGCATCTGCACCCGCATCCTCAACCGCCCGCGCAAATTCAGAGATGAATGCCACGTTCGGTGTGAGTTTCATAATCAGGGGCTTCTTTGTCCTTGGTCTTAGCCGACGGGTAATCTCCGCGGTCATCACGCAGTCAGTTCCGAAGCTCAATCCACCTTCTTTTACATTGGGACATGATACGTTGATCTCATAGCCATCGACTCGCGGATGTTCTTCAAGCACCTCCAACACGGCACAATATTCATCGACAGTGCTGGCGGCGATGTTTGCAATGACCGGACACCGGATAGTTTCCAGAAATGGAAGTTTTTCAGCAATGAATCGCTCGACGCCAATATTGGCCAGTCCGATGGAATTCAGCATCCCCGAAGGAGTCTCCACAATGCGGGTGGG
>DASWHW010000147.1:0-8168 GCA_036397975.1 Bacteroidota bacterium | reverse complement strand
CGCGGTGATGCCCGAAACTGTGGACGCAGCAGTTCCACCAATCTTTGCAACGTTCTTCACAACGTTGTTGTAGATTTGTGTATTGAAGTGTTTGGTTTGAACCCCAATTCCGAGAGCATTTCCGGTTGCGGTTGTTCGGACGATATTCTGAATGACATTGTTGTCAACCGAAGTTCCGGTTGCATTCTGCACAATCACCCCGGCCTGTGCAATCGAGTCTGTGGCCGTACCAAAATTATTCATTGTGATTCGGTTGTTCACTCCATTTGCAGTAGCAGCACCGCTCATCAAGAACGCACCATTAAAAGCCGGACCAACCGTGTTTCTTGTGATCAAGTTGTTATCGGCATTCGCGCCAGCCAACTCGGCGAGGATGATCGCGGTAAAATTCGGACTTCGCAAACGAAGGTTTTGAACGATGTTGTTATCGGCATCACCTTCCATCAGGACTGCAGTTCCGGCTGCCGAGTTGATTGTCAGGCTAGCGCCGCCTGAATTGATTCCATCAAATGTCACATAACTTGCATTTGTCAACCTGAGCACAGGATTCCCCGTACCATTGATTTCAACGTTGGTTCCTGCCGCGGGGCTGATAGTGATTCTGTTGACAGCACTCGCACCAACGATTGGACCAGTGAGAGTGAGTGTACCAACGGTATCAGGGCTATCTGCACCTGTGAGGTTGCCATAAAGACTGGGTTGGGCAACAAACTCCCGAACTCCATTGACGGTTACGTATTCGGGTTCAGCGACCGTAAGGTCTCTCAAGGGTCTTCCCGGCGCAATGTACTGGTTGTCGGTCAAGCTTAACGTGACCGGGCCAGCGATTCCATTTCCGCTAATTGCGGCAAATGCCGATGCCAGGTCCGGATAGTCGCCTCCGGTTCCGACTGTATAAGTACCCCCTGCGATTGCTTGTGTTATAGTAACTGAAGCGGTCAAGGTATCGTTGCTTGCGTTGACATCACCTGCGACTGTGTGCAGGGAGGCTGCGACCTGGTCTGTTCCTGGGACTGCAGATGCGGTGAAAGAAACCGGAACATTTTCAGTTGTACTGGCTCCTAAAGCGCTGTATCCATATGTCGCTATAACCGATCCATTTACCCACAAGTCGAAGGAATCTGCGGGGACTGGATCAACGCCAAGATTTGTGACAGCAACATCGAACTGAACAAGAGAATTCACCGTCGCAATTGGTGGCAGGTTGACAAACTGACTTATTGCAACATCTATTGCGATGGGAACGCCGACAAACATATTGTCGACATAGATATTGATGTCATTGGGGCCTGGTAAATCCATCGCCATAAACCCAATATAAAGTGTCGGCGCGCTATCATAGGGGGTGAGGTCAAGCGTCACGGACATTCCGGTTGGTGGAATTGTATCCGCAGCCGTGAAAGATCGCAGGATGTTGGCGCGTGACCAGTTTGTTCCGTCTGTGGATGCTACGATGAATAGTGTATCCTCTGCGGGTATGAACGCAGCTGTCGTCCCTGTGAATGGGGTTACCGCAACATCGAAAGTCAAAATACTGTTTGGACCACCGGTTGTCATATTGATAGGTGGGGCAATCAACCAATCCATATCCGTTGCCGTGGTGCTAAAGAAGTTGAATCGCGCCGATCCCGAAGTGCCAACATTCCCGAAGCCGTCAGAGGTCCAAGATCCATCATTGGTGGGATTGGGTGTGAATGTACCGAAATCTGTATTGTCGATGCCGAACCAACCAATACTACCGGGGTTTCCGCTGTACGCGGCGAAATCCTGTTCGACATTGAGAGCCAAAATCGGATACACGGTGGTTGATGCTGTTGCAGTGTCATTTGCCACAATGCCGTCTCCGACAAGCGCTGTAAAAGCCTTGACTGTGAACGTGTCAGCAGTTGCCGGAACCCATGGAGCCGAAAAGGACACAGTATCAGTTGCACCTGGTGCCAGTGTGCCACTATATGTTAAACTGCCCGAACTCCCGTCATCCACTGTGTAACCAACAGTAAATCCTGATTGCGGATTCAACCCGAAGTTTCTTACCTCGGCGGAGAGCGGAATGCTCGTTCCCGGATAAGGGAAGGGTCCGGAAAAACTCTGGAATACCTGCGAAGCACCTACGTCATTTGGCACCGGAATGAAAAATTCCCAATAATCATTGTCAGGGTTTGTTGACGCATTCCCTGACTGTGCTATTGTGCTGTCGCCGAATTGGTCGGCTGTGGTATTGTCCATCTGGAGTCCGACGGTTGAAGTCAGTAATGGCGTTGTGGAGTTATATTGATCAACAACGTAAACCTTGTTAGTACCTTCTTCAAGAACAATTGCCCAGTAAGAAAAACTAACGTTAGGATTTCCATATTCAAAAGAATACCATTTTATCCAGAGCTGTTGATTGGGTGAGGTCCCGAAAACTTTTATGCGAACATCATCACCCGTACCGGTCGGAGGTGCGCTTGTGAACTCATCCCACATTCCTGCGATTGTGCTAGGTGGGAGTGAAGTGGATGGCAAATTTGTGTTCGCGTTTGGCAACAGGACAGTTGCCGTGTCGAATGTGACGAGTCCATTCTGGCTCGCCTTGTAATGTGTAACTGTATTGCCAAAAAACTCGAACGCGAATGGGATTGTCTGAACCGGTGACCACAAATTCGCTGCCTGAGGTCCGGCAACAATGTTTGTCCATCCAGAAGTGCCAGGCGCATCACCTTCTGTATTGAGGCCGCGAGGGTTGCCTGCGTCCTGATAATACAATGATGTGTAAGTGCCGCCGACGGATAATCTGGGCGAGAAACCTCTCTGCTCACGAGGCGATGTGTAGGGCCTGATCAAGTCATGCTCTTCTTCATTAAGTTGAACTCCGCTCTTTTGTTGTTCGAGCAAGCGTTCAATTCTCGCCTTATTCGCGTCCTGCGCGTTCGCGCTTGATTGCCAAGCAACTACGATGAAACACAAAGCAAAGGCGATGATGAGAGCAGACCTAAATGAAAACGCTAGTCTGGACAAACTCATGAGTCCTCCAATTAGAGATGTTATTATGATGAGATTTGGTTACGTAAAATCGAACTAATCGTTGAAGCTAAGAGGTTTCGCGAAGCGAAGTGAGAAAATTTCCTTTTGCAGATTAGTGCTTCGACCAGTTTCTGTGCGTACTGCCAAAACGTTTAGGTACGTCTGGTTGGTTTTCCTCAGACAAGGGACATTGATGAGGATCTTGCTTGGGTAGAACCTAATAAAGCTGAAGGTCAATGTCAAGTAGGAGAGATGTTAGTTCCGTTTTTTCTTTTGAGCATGTCCAAAAACAAAGCGGGAGCCCAATAATTGTGAGCTCCCGCCTTGCTTGGAAACCAAGACTCATAGCCTTGAATTCACTTCAACAGCATCATCTTCTTAAAGTTGGTGAAGGTTTGACCGGAAACCCCTTTTGCTTCAAGGCGATAGAAGTAAATACCGCTGCTGAGGGTTGTTGTTAATCCGGAATGTCCATTCCAGGTTTGCGAATGGAATCCAGCCTGCTGAATCTCATCGACAAGGGTCGCAACCTCTTGACCCAGTACGTTGAAGATTCGCAAAACGACAGAAGCTTCTTCCGGTAAACCATACACAATCTGGGTAGATGGATTGAAGGGATTCGGGTAGTTCTGCGACAATGTGAACTCAGCTGGAATTTCCTGCGATATCGCAACGGAAGTAGACGTGCGGCGATATCGAAGAATTCTGCCCGTCGCTCCTGCTGCCCAACCGTAGGTTCCCCCTGACACGGAAGTCGTATTAATCGCCCACAGAGAGACCGTCCCCGTATACCCGCTGCTTCCAGAATTCGTCCAATTTGTGCCCTGGTTTGTTGTGTAATAGATGTTGGTACCGCTGGTTACCCAGAACTCAGCGCCAGCTACACCTGCTGCTCCGGTTACCTGTCCGGTACCGGCCGAGGCTGAAGCAGCCCATGAAGTACCACCGTTGACGGAGTTATTCGTTACTCCGCCTGCAAAGCCGGCAATACCGGACGTGGAATTGTTGAACCACACGCCATAGCTGCTTGCGCTCGTCGTTGGTGCTGAACTCCATGTTAGACCCAGATCAGTAGATCGATAGATCTTGCTCGAGTTCGTACCGAACCACATATTGTTTCCAACGATCTTAAAGGAATTGTTCCATCCTGCCTCCGCACCAACTTGCGCTGGTTCAGTGGCCATGCGCGCCCAGGTTGCGCCTCCATCGGTCGTCTGCAAGACCATCCATTTTGTCGCGACCGGATCGCCTTGCGCATACCCGTTATTTGCGTCCACCATCTTGATACCGTCAACAAATGCGGCTGCATCAGTATTGTTATAAACCGCAGCCCATGTTGAACCGCCGTTGGTAGTGCGGTAGATGAAGGTTCCACCTGGACTTGTCGTAACAAAGGCAGTGTTTGCGTCAACTGCTTCGATCGCATAGACATCTGCTGCCCCGATCGCGCCACCGCCGACCGAGGTCCAGTTCGTTCCACCGTTTGTAGTGCGGAGGACCGTGCCGGCGGTTCCTGCAACCCACGCAATGTTATCGCTGACTGCCTTCACTGAATAGAGGGTCGAAGTGCTGCCGCTCGTTTGCAGAACCCAACTGGTGTCGCCTTGTGGGGCGGCAACAATTGAGAAGGCAGCATTACTGACATCATTTAATGACAGATTCGCCTTGTCCGAAACGCGGACAAACGCGTTTGTTGTCGTTGTAACGGTATCGGGAATTTGCCAACTATAGGTGCCGGCCAAATCCGGCGTGACGCCACCTTCGATTTGTTTGGCCAGATATTTCGGATGAATTGAGACTCCTGGACGTGCCGGAGCACCGGCAGTGATAAGTCTCCATGGACCTGCGTTGCCGGAAACGGAGTACTCAATGCGGACTGAGTCCACCAAGTTCTGCGCCCATCCGATCTGGTAGCTATTTCCGCGGACCCATTGTTCTCCGCCATTCGGAGCAGTCACATTGATGGTTGCAACCCCGCCAATGACGGTGAGGACAACAGGCACATTCTTCGGGGTGTTTGCATAATCGTTGCTATTGATCTCGAGAGTAGCGCGATACGTTCCGGCCGTAAGAGATACCGCGTCGAAGATCACTTCGACTTTTACGCTGTCGCCCGGTGCGACCGTGCCACTTGTGGGTGATTCGGATAGCCATGCAACATCGTTCGCAATGCTAATCGCGAGGTTGTTATGCATGTAGGCAGCATTGAAAACGACCTGGAGTCCGACAGTCCCGCCCTGATTCTCGATACCGATAGTGGCAGACGTAAGCAACGACTGCATATCTAAGTATTGATAGAGTATGGTTCCATTGGCGTACAGAATTGTCTGGAATGTATACAACTCACCGGTACTAAAGTGAGGAACATTGGTGTATTGAACAATGAATCTGTTGTTTGCCACATCAGTATAATAGTGCACCGCTCCAGCGGTCCTCAAATCGAGATCATCCCACCATGGGCCGATAAATGTGTTGGGCTCACCTGTGGCTGGAATGGCAACGTTGCTGAAAGCAGTATTCGTCGAGGTCTGATCCAGACTTTGCCATCCATTTGTCACGACTTTCAACGAATCGGTATACGTCACCCCGTAGAACGTAAAGGGCCAGGGCAGTTTAAGACGTACGTACCCATCATCGGCATTTGCACCTCCTGTGGAAGATCTCCATGCACCAACTGGAATCGCAGTCCCAATGCTCGAGATATCGACCCAATTGAATGTCGGGCCTCCCGGTTCATCACTATCTATCCAGCGGTAGCCGGCGCTGTCCGGACCTCCGAAACCATTTACTCGGTTCGGACCATGGTGAATATCCGGATCGTTCTTTCCTTGCGCGATTGGCCAGCCATCTCGTCCGAGACGTGGCGGATAGATTTCATCCGCCTGAGGTTGACGGACATAGATGCGAGAGATTGCACTCCCAGGGATATCGGACATTGACCAGTTCAACGGTGAAACACCGGTGTTCTTTATTGTCAACGTATCTGCGTCCATGGTTCCTGCGTTCATTGATTTGATCAACGAGTCTGGAACCGTAACAATGGTCGGGCTACCGATAACAAGGAGCGAAGTCGCCACGTTAATTGTCGGAGTCGTTCCATCATTGCTCGCCACGATAATATTGGTGGAATAATTTCCCGGCGTCAACCCGGTCGCATCGAAGGAAGCGGTGACCACCACGCTCTCACCTCCATTCAGCGTATCGGCTGTAGGAGCAACTGAGAGCCACGGCGCCCCTTCCGAAACACCCACGAATAGTGGATCAGACGGAGGCGCGGTGAGGTTTGAGATTGTGAATGTCTTCGATCCCTGTTGTGCGACTTGCAAGGTGTCACCAATCGCCAACGGGTTAACAGAAATCTGCGGCGGGGACTGTGGCTGACGGAAGAACCGAAGCATCCGTACCAAAACGGAGTCTTTGGTGCTCGCAACACTGTTAACAGGTCCGTCTACCAAGCCGCTGAATTCCGGCACCATTGCAATTGCACGACCCGCACCATAGAAATTAAAGACGGCCATTGTGTCATTTGCAGGCGTAGATCCAGGGGCTGTAAAGAGGACACGCGCTCCTCCTCCACTGTTTGGATGAAGTTCGTCCATATAGGAGTTGCCACCGGTGTAGCTATAAATCAAGCCATTGAGAAGGGTTTGTCCAGTGACGCCGGAAACGTCTCCACCCGACTGGCCATCTGAACCGTCATTCAAACCAAAAATCGGTCGCACCTGGTATCCGCCCTGTTCCGGATCGTAATTGAATACGTCTCCGCCCTGGAGATAGAGAAAACCACCGCCGTTGGCATATGCATCGAGAGCAGCGCCTTCAGGATCGCTTGCGCCAATGACATGGTTGTTGCTGAAGATGCCAGTCACGACAAAGATCGCTTCATACACACTTAGATTCGATCCGAAAAAGAAGAGGTCGTCTGAAAGGTAGTTTCCTTCGCCAATGCGAGTAAGCGAGGCAGCGATAGAGTCGCCGTCCGAGCTCACAACATCGGCAGGTTGCCATATGAGAATATTTGGAATATTCCCCACATAACCGCTCAGGCTATTACTTGCCACACTGTATCGGCGTGGTGTAAGACTATTTCTTGCCTTTAGAGAATATGAATAGCTAAATCCAAGCGGCGGATTGTCAGTGTACATGGTTACACCGCTAGCAACTGAGTCTACCGCAACACCATTTCTAAAAATAACGGTGCCGATGTAATCGTGGATCGGAGTACCGTCGGCCTGCGTTGTTGGTTCGGTCCACATAAGGACAGCTTGAACGGTATCGGTGGTGAGGCTGGTGAGAACAGGGGGTGCTGGATTTGGAGAGCCGCCCGCAGTCCAGGCGGCCTGTACAGTGGAACTTGTACTGTCATTGGCGATGAGTTTTGCCAATATCGAGTAAAAATACTGATCATAGGTGATGAGCGCGGTGTCGGTAAAGGTGCTGTCGGAACCTGGGCGTGTTGCTATCAATGAATCATCGCGCGATATCAGGATCTGGAAATCACCCGGTGCAATGGGTGTTCCATTGATAAGAGTCGTCGGGTTGGTCCACGTCAACCCAATCGACGTCGGCGTGGAGAAATCGCTGTAAGCAGCAAAGTTCGTCGGCGGACTGGGGTCTATTGGATCTGCAAGGATTATTTTCTTGTAGTAGACGTTTGGATCTTTGCGGGGTGCGCCGCCGGGGAGGTCGTCGCGATTGTCAGCCCAGAGGACGTGAAACGCACTTTGTGTTGCAACTGCGTGGTTGTAGTCGCCCATGTAAACGCTGTTGATAACTGCGTCTCGACCGAATTCCGGTAGCGAGGCAACATCGCTTACTGCGAAGCTCGCATCAAACGTTACCGTTGACCCGGAAACAGAGCCGACACGACCGTAGAACTTGAACAAGTTGTTGGCTGGATCTTCCTGACGGCTGTAGTAGAAAATACCTAAACGGCTGCCGTTCGGGGTGATCGCGATTGTTGGCTGCCACTGATCAGTTGTAGTTACATCGTCATTGATCTTGGCAGGGACTGACCAATTCGCTCCTCCATTCGTCGACACCACAAGAAAAATATCTGCCTTATCTGTTCCCGCCCCTTTGTTATTGTAGGTGACGAAGACATCGCCGTTAATTGGATTGACCGCTACATGCGGGAATTCACTGCTTCGAAAAGAGGAAGCAGT
>DASWHW010000146.1:0-17865 GCA_036397975.1 Bacteroidota bacterium | reverse complement strand
TCTTGTCACCGATCCGATGCTTCCCCACAAAGCTGCATCGTATTCACTGGCGACCGCCCGTGCAAGACACGTGCCGTATGATTTCAAAATGAATTTCAATGATAGCTCAGAGTTCTTCTGTTCGGAGGTGGTGTCAAACGCATACAGGGAGTTCGATATCAACCTCTGGATGGGGCTTTCCACTATTTCGACGAGAGTCGTCGCCTCGTGGCTTGCTGCATTCGGGGTAGAGCATTTTGAGACGCAGGAACCGTCGGATCTGCAGTATGATCCGCAATTACGTGTGGTCGCGGAGTGGCGCGATCCCCAAATCCTTTTTAAGGATCATGTTGATAACGCGGTCATTGATGCGATGCTCGAGGGCGCCGAGCAAGGCGAGCGCCTGGACTATGATTGGTACCTGTTGCCCGTAGTTCGAATAGCAAAGACATACAGCGTAGCGTTGAATCTCATCGGGAAAGTCGGGCCGGTACCGGAGGGAATGAACTCCATCGCCGCCCTCCGCAACGAGAAGTTCACGGAACGGCATGGTTTGATGGCAGCTCAAGTACTGGAGAGGGCGAAGGAATTCCAGCAAGTGAACGGATATGTTCCTCCTTACTGGGAACTGATTAAGCTAGCGCGCGCATCAAAAGCGGCGTTGGGGATCTGAATTCTCTTATTTGCAGGATTACCAAAGGGTGGGTATATTGAGAGTGTTAACGAGTGAGGATCATATGGGCGATAGAATTATTTCTTCATCCCCCGACATAATGGGAGGGACTCCGGTGTTTGCCGGTACCCGAGTACCTGTGCAAACCCTTATTGAATATCTCAAAGCAGGTGAGTCAATTGATGAATTCTTGAGGGGCTTTCCGACCGTGAAAAAAGAGTCGGTAATTGATTTCCTCGAAAGAGCAGAAAAACTCGTTGCTGATCAATCGTGAGAATATTACTTGATGAGTGTGTCGACCGACGCCTGAATCGATTTATAACTGGTCATGAGGTCAAGACGGCTCAACAAATGGGTTGGAGAGCCATCAAAAACGGGGAGCTTCTTACCCTTGCCGAAAAGGATTTTGACGTTTTCCTCACGGTTGATCGAAACCTCGCCTTCCAGCAACCGATTACAAAATTCTCCATATCAGTGGTGGTCATGCGAGCGCCCACAAATCGTCTGAGCGATCTGGAGGTGCTGGTTCCTGAACTTCTCTCTGTTTTGCCGTCAACCAAAAAGGGGGAGGTACACTTCATAGGAAGTGATAAGTCCTCTTGATATCACTTCAAGCCCGACGCCAGTCGAAGTGAGGAAAGTAGATCAACAAAGATCTCCCACCTCTTCTGAGGGTTATCCTCGGTTCCCCCGCGAGACTCCACGTAGTTCTTCACCAGATCCTCACCGTAATTGTAATTGATCACGTAGCTCCGGTACTGCTCGATGAATTTCATCCGTTGCTCGGCTCGCTCGGGTGAATAGAGGGAGTAGTCGATAAGCCATTGTCGCGCCCGATCGCGCGTGAGCTTTCCGTCCAGATATCCGCGCGCCGCTTCGTTGCCGGCATAGGAGAGCTTTGCTGCGACCTCAAGCACCTGATAGTACTTCTCAGCGCCTGCCGGATCGATTCCCGCAAGAGGGAAGAGAACTTCTTTTTCAAACCTGAGGCGGTCAGACGCAGGAAAGGCAACCACTTTGCCATAGTTCGCACTTCCTTCGGCAATCAGTGACTGCGGACTGAAGAGCGGATAGACGCTGAACTCCATCCACTTGTTTTTTTCCAAGAGGTTCATTTCCAGCAACACATTGTACACGTGGTGGCCCGGGTAACCTTCATGTGCCGCAAGATCGATTGCGCGGTCGATATAAATCGGCAGTTGAGTGTTCACCTGGATTAAACTCCGGTGTCCCCCTTTGTACCAATTGTACGCGCTCCATGATTTGCCGGTAACATACTCCACCGTAAAGTCCTCGTCAGGTGGAAGCGTTACATATTCCTTCGTCCGCCTGCGCGCTTCGTTGATGGCTGAAGTGAACACCGCATCGAGCTTATCGGGCGGAATGATAAAGCCTTTGCGAAACTCTTCGTACCTCGCAGTGAGAGAACCCACGCCCGGCACAAGCCCGTCGAGTGCCCTAATGAGCTCTTTGAAATGGCTTTCAGGATACGTTGGCGCCACGCCGTCGTACAATGCAAGGGATTCTTCATCGAACGACATTTTCTCACCGCGGAGATAACGAACACGCGCTACGACAGATTGTAGCTGCCTGGTCAGAAACGTGTGGCGCATCGTCATCTTCTCATCCATGCGGACTGTGGCTCCGATCTGGTGGAGATTGCTCAGGAGACCGTCCACGGCTTTCTGGATTTCAGTCAAGGGTTTCTTCTCCGCCCTTGCTTTTTCCTGCCACTCAGGTGGGCCGTAATATGCATCAACGTAATCAGCATCGTGCTGGCCAACAGCGAGTACTAACTGGACGTATGCCTCGGCGATAGAATTCATCGGATCTTTATCTTTTCCAATTGTCAAAGAAGCACAGAGTAAGAAAAGTACAAGGGTCATACGAAACATGAAGCAGCCTCCGGGTTATTGAATCAGACATCGGAACGCCTCCTAGGTGCGGAGATAGGAAGCTCCATTCACATCGATGATGGCACCGGTCATGGACGCGGGTGCATCTGTTGCAAGAAACAGAATCGTGCGGCCGATCTCTTCCGGCGTTGCTGCGCGGCCAAGCGGACTCTGTGCGGCAAAAGCTTTGCCATCCGGGCCATCGAGATACGGAGATGCCATGTCGGTCTCGACCCATCCCGGCGCAACGACAAAGACAAGAATATTGTACGGTGCAAGGGCTTTGGCAAATGACTGACTCATGGCGTTGAGTCCGGCTTTGCTTGCGCCGTAGGCAGGTGCATCGGGCTCACCGCGAAAAGCGCCACGTGATGAAATATTGATGATTCGTCCTTCACGATTCTGCATCATGTGCCGCGCCGCGAGATAACAGAGAAGGGCGGGGGAGGTGAGGTTCACCTGGAGGGTTCGTTCCCAGGCATTCACCCAATCTTGCTCTCCTGTTTCGGTGGGGGGATGAAGGTCGTAGATGCCGGCGTTGTTGACAAGAAGATCGAGCTTGCCAACGCGCTCGAGCACTTCCTTCATCATCCGCCGGCAATCAAGGCTAATTCCGAGATCTGCCTGGATGGAGAAATGGTCGTCCCCATTGAGTGATGCGACCGTTTCTCGGGCTGTAGAAGCATTACTATTATAGTGGACAGCAACGCGCCAACCATGTTTGGCCAGCATCTGCGCGGCAGCTTTGCCAATGCCGCGCGATGAGCCGGTAACGAGCGCTGACTTCATAAGCTACTTTATGATATCGAGCAGCTCTACTTCAAAAATCAACGTTGAACCCGGTTTGATGGGGCCGCTAGCACCCCGATCGCCATATCCAAGGTTGGATGGAACATACAGCATATATTTCGATCCGACAGACATCAACTGAAGCCCCTCTGTCCATCCAGAGATCACTTCGTTCAGTTTGAATTCTGCAGGGCTACCACGCTTTACCGAGCTGTCGAATTCTTCACCGTCGATGGTTGTGCCCGTATAATGCACTTTTACCTTGTCGGTCGCCAAAGGCTTTCTTCCTTTTCCTTCTTTGATCACCTTGTACTGCAAGCCGCTGGCGATTTCAACAACACCTTCCTTCTTCTTATTCTCTGCCAGGAAAGCCGTTCCTTTCGTTTTGTTCTCTTCAGAAGCTGCCGATTGTGCTGCTGCCTGTTTTGCCATCATCTGTTTCTGCAATGCCTCCATTGTGGCCTGGATCTGTTCATCGGTGAGCATCGGCTTATCGCCGCTCATCGCGTGCCGAATTCCGCTGGCGATGATCGCGGGGTTCACTTCCAGCGAATCGGATTTGATACTCTTGCCAATGTTCAGCCCGATGGCGTAACTCACGCTGTCGGACATGGTCTTGAGTGTCGGCGAATCCTGAGATCCCTGGCATCCGACGATAAATGTAATAAGGGACATGAGCGACACGAGCGCTGTCAGTTTCATTGTGGAAAAATCCTTCATGGTTGATTGAATAACACGGGTTTGTCCCGTCGAGGGGTACTATGATACGATTTTCAGGAAGTGATTCCAAGAACCGGGCGAGGGTTCAGCGGAGCGCGTTCAATTCTTTCATCCAATCAAAGCGATGCATATCGACTTTGTTGCCTTTGACAATGATCCGTTCTGCGCGAAGGAGCTCCGCCTGAAGTTTTCCGGATTTGCTTCCTTTCGGCAGAGAGATTTTTCCCTGTGCGCTGATGACGCGGTGCCAGGGAATCTTCATCGATGCCGGTGCTTTCCTCAACGCGGGGGCTACCAGTCGCGCTGCACCGGGGAAGCCGCTAAGCGTGGCGACGCTGCCGTATGAAAGAACCTTACTTCGTGGAATGCTCTTCACCGTTTGCAGAATGGCGCGCTGGTTTTCACTTAAGACGCTCGTTTCTGTCCGACGTGGTTTAGTCTTCCGCATCTTTGAGTTTCTGATGGATCTCTTCATGCTCCTCTTGAGGTTCAAGGTGTGTGGTCACCGTGACAGACATCTGCATATGCGCATTAATCGCAGCTTCAATTTCTGTTGCAGCGTAGTGTGCATCGTGCAAAGAAGTTTGGTCAGGAAAGAGCAGATGCAGATCCACCCAGAGTGAGTTGCCCGTATTACGATGACGGAGCTTGTGATAACGAAGGCCCCGTGCTTTGGTTTCTTTCTCCAGCACTTCTCTAATTCTCTTATCGATGGCAGGATCGCCTTCGTCCATAAGGCCACTAACGGACTGACGTACCAGATTGCCGCCGGACCACAGAATATTGAGGGCGACCAAAATTGCACAGATAGGATCGAACGGAAGCCAGCCAGTAAAAAGAACAAGGAGAAGGCCCACGATCACGCCAAAGCTTGTCCATGAATCGGTGAGAACATGCTTCCCGTTTGCAATAAGAATGAGAGAGTTGTGACGTTTTCCTTGTGCGACCAGGTATGAACCGAGCCCGGCGTTTATCAGCGCGGCACCAACAACATAGTAGGTGCCGACGTCAAGGTTTTCCAAAGCAAGCCCGGAGATCCACTTGCTCACCGACTCGTAAATGATGAACACCGCTGCGATCACAATAAGCATTCCTTCGACGCCCGCTGAGAAAAAGCTGATTTTGTCATGTCCATACGGATGACTCTGATCCGCCGGACGGAGGGAAAGCCACATGCTGAATGCCGCGAATCCTACAGCGATAACATGGACAACCGATTCAGCCGCATCTGAAAGTATGGCCGCGGAACCGGTGATGGTAAACGCATACATTTTTCCGATAAGCATGAGAATTCCCACCGCGAAGGAAAGACGAATGGCAAACTGCTGTTGCTTGATTGTCTTAGGGGCCTCGACCGTGATATCCACTCTTTAGACGTTGAGGGCGCTGCCAAAATCGCGCCGATGTTTTTGAGTAACTTCGTGATCTTCACCAAGAAGACGAAAGATAGCAATGCATGCCAATCGGGCACCGTCGTCATCATAATACCGATTTG
The DNA here is from genome assembly GCA_036397975.1 of Bacteroidota bacterium. Classification (GTDB taxonomy): domain Bacteria; phylum Bacteroidota; class Ignavibacteria; order UBA10030; family UBA6906; genus SZUA-287. The sequence continues at coordinate 12,314 of DASWHW010000146.1, read as the reverse complement.
TCCGGATGACCTCAATAAGATCCCGCAGCGCATCATCATACTGTCCCGCTTTCATGGAAGTAATCGCGCCGAGATATTGCTGCTTGACGGGATCGTGGGGAAGTTTTTCAGGCGCATCCAGTTTCTGGAAGAGCGTTGCCGCGTTGACAATTGCTTCGGCCATCGGGAACTGTTCCGAGTCCTCTTCAATTCCTTGAACCAGCTCAAGGGCTTTCGCCGGATTCCCGGGAAAGATTACCTGGGCAAGCAGAGTCTGAGCCTGATGATTTTCCTTCTCACCTTCTAGTATGCCGGCGAGAAGTTTTTGGGCTTCGCCGGATTTGCCAGTTGCCAGAAGAGCTTGTGCCTTTTCAAGATCCTTTTTGAATTGATTCGGCAACGCTTTGTCCAGCCACTGCACGACAGCGTATTCAGGAAGCGCGCCGGTAAACTCGTCCACTGGTTTTCCATCAACAAACAGTTTGACGTTTGGGATACTCCGGATGCCATATTCCATTGCCACCTGCTGGTGTTGCTCCGTATCCACCTTGGCGAGAGCCCAACGTCCGTCGCTTACCCCTGCAAGCTTTTCAAGAATAGGCCCGAGAATACGACAGGGCCCGCACCACTCAGCCCAGAAATCGACCACGATTGGGATCTGTTTGCTTCGCTCAATAACGTCTTTCTGAAAATCGACTACTTCATCATTCACTTTTTGGTACTCCGTTGAATGAAACTCTGGACAAAAGAAAGAAACTCTGTGGCAAAATACAAAGGTCATTTCTTCGGATTGTCCGTGTAACCTCCTTAAGACGAGTCGAATTCGTACCAATAGAGATTCAACGGCAGCGATCTGTCGACTTCCCTTGACTTTCACCAGTCATGCGGCTATCTTTTCAGAGGGCGTTTATGATTTTCCCTTCTTTTCTCGCCCCTTCGTTCTTTCATTTTGTTGCCTCAGCGAGCGTCTTTCAGGCGTTTCGCAATCCCAAATTTTCACTCACACAGGTGCCTCATGGACAAGAAATATTTCTGTGCCCGATCGTATTGTTTCATCGGATTGACCCTCATCATTGGAGTGATGTATGGATGCACAGAAGATACAGGGCCGAGTGCCACACCAACGATAGACTATGGCTCCATTGCCGTCATCAACTATAGCGAGCATGTACAGCCATTGCTCTCACGAAGCTGTGCGGCGAGCAGTTGTCACGATGCAGCGACGAAAGCTGCCGGTCTTGATCTCGGTTCGTGGAATGCATTGATTCGTGGCTCGAGTTTTGGCGAGGTGCTGGTGCCATTCGATACTTTGCGAAGTCTCCTCGTGAACCTTTTCGATGTCACCCCGTTGCGAAAGGGTCACCCCGCCTTTAGTAGTGTTCCATTTTCGACGGAAGAAGTTTCCTTCCTCAAGAGATGGATCCGCGAAGGGGCGAGAAATGATGCCAGCGTCGTTCCGTACGCTACCTCACCGCACAAACTGTACGTCCCGAACCAGGCCGACGACAACGTTGCAATCATTGACATCGATAATCTCGTCGTACGCAGATATGTCAATGTCGGCAATATGCCAACGAACGATGCACCCCATTTCGTTGTCGCGAATAGCCAGTACTGGTATGTTTCGCTCATCGGTACCGGACAAGTGTGGAAGTTTGATGCACGCACGGATACGCTGGTCGGTGTGGTGAACATTACCGGGTCCCCGGCTATTCTTGAATTAACACACGACGGATCGAAGTTGTATGTTTCGCAATTCACGACAGGCGCCACGAATAGGGTGACCGTGGTGAATACGGCTTCAATGACGGTAGCAACCACCATTCAGGTGTGGACTATGCCGCACGGAATGAGATTGAATCGTGCAGGGACAATTCTGTATGTTGCCAACATGATGTCGGATAATATTTCTGTCATCGATGTTGCAACCGACCAGGTGTTATCGACCATTCCACTCGCCTCCGATGCGATTCCGTTCGGTCCGCCAAAATACATGCCAATGGAAATGGCGGTCTCGCCGGATGAGAGCGTGATTGCGGTGACGTGTTCCGAGCAGCGGGAAGTTCGCTTTTTCAGCACATCGAGTCTTGCACTTGTTGACTCGTTTGCGGTGGGAGATCAACCATGGCACCTGCAATTCACGCCTGATGGCGAGTATTGCTATGTAGCAAACAGGAGGGGTCATACCACATCGGTCATTCATGTGCCATCGCGCCAGGTGACGACAACGTATACAGCTCCGACCGTTTTCTCCAATCCGCATGGCTGCGATGTTTCCGCGGATGGCCGGTTTGTGTTCATCTCTAACGAGAATGTGTTCCATGGATACGTTCCCCGGTATTCAATGGAATTTGTAGGAAACGTGACGATCATTGATAACACAACATCTCAGATCGTGAAGGTGTTGGAAGTGGGCAAGATGCCAACAGGGCTTTCCGTCGCCCAATGAAACCATGAAAGGAAGGGAATAGATTTATGAAGGCGCGACTCGTTCTACCCACAATGTTCATAGCGTTGGTCATTGTCGGATGCGACGTAGGTGAGCAGATTCCCGAGAAGAAAGAACCCGGTCTCCAGTTGACGGATTTTGAATCTTCAAATTCATGCGCCCTCTGCCACCCGCAATATGTGGAAGAATGGAAGGGATCGATGCACGCATACGCCACCAATGATCCAATCTGGATGTTGGCAAACAACTCACTTCAGTCAAGCACAGGGGGAAGACTTGATAATTTCTGCTGGCAGTGTCATTCGCCAATCGGTTTCCTGACAGGCAACACTCCTTCGTCCATTCGCATAGAGGATCTTCCGCCTATTGTTCGTGAAGGGGTCAACTGCGATGTCTGCCATGTCATGCGCCCACCGCACACAACAACAAACCAGAGCATTCAGTACAACATTGAGCCCGGGAAAGTGAAATACGCTTCTATTCCTGATCCCATTCCCGCGGGAGTCCACGAAAGCGGGTACGACATAACTTTTTCCCGATCTGAAAAATGCAGAGAGTGTCACGACCTGATCATCAATGGCGTTCCAACGGAGATGACGTTTACGGAATGGCAGAACAGCACCTGGGGTGCGATGGGAGTAGAATGTCAGCATTGCCACATGCGTCGCTATACCGGACAGGCAGCTGTCGGCGGCCCCCTGCGCGATAACCTGCATCGTCATGATTTTGTCGGTGTTGATGTCGCCATTAGTGATTTCCCGAACAAGGCCGTACAGCGTGCTGCCGTGGATTCTCTTTTGCGAAACTCTGCGTCTCTAGCGCTCGTCGCGCCGTCCAGTGGTAGCGCGGGCGATTCGGTGACTCTCCGTGTTCGAATCACTAACGACAGAACGGGCCACCATCTTCCATCCTCAGTGTTTTTCAATCGCCAGATGTGGATTGAAGTAACGGTGTGGGATGACCAGGGAACAGGCTATGAATCAGGCCACCTGGATGCGAATGGTGATTTGAAGGACAAGAACAGCGTTCTTGAGCCGAACGCTGATCCCGATCTCGCACTCTTTGCAGGGACGCTCTATAAGAGAGGGGATGAGACAAATGTTTTCGAGCTTGATTCTCTTGTGAACAACTCAATTCCTGCGTTCGAATCCCGAACAGCTTTCTACAAAATCAAACTCAACCGACCCGGCTTCTGGAATATTAGGGCTCGCCTGCTCTTTCGTCCGTTTCCCCCTTACCTCTTCCGCAATCTCGGGGGACCACAATATATTGGAGAATTGCCGATCTTTGAGATGGTGACAGAGTCTTCAACCATCAACATTCAATAGTCCACCCGCAAGTGGCGACGTTCTCTCTATCGGGATGATCGGCTCAAGAAGTCTTCGTCAATCATCGTGTGGTGAATATATAACTGCACAAAACCCGCAGACATCTACAGATGTACCACGGAGTCTCCAGTCGTTAAAAGCCCACCGCGCGGTTTGTTGTAATGCCTCCTGAACCTCATTCGCTTTCTTCATTTCAGTTTGTATATTGTTCTGACAACCTTCTCTTGGAGTAGAACTCATGCCTCAAACTCCCTCTCCCGAACAGGTCATGCGCAAAGTTACCGAAGACATGCTGCGGCGCGCCATCAAACTTGCCCGGAAAAAGGAGCGCACGGTGTACATTAGCAAGACCGCACGCGGCAAGGCAGAAGACGTTTTCACATTGAACCCTGATACCGCCGAAGGACGGGAACGTTTGAACGCATATCTAACGCCCACCGCCAGGCACTACACGATCTCGGGGCTCGGTGCACCTGAGGAAAAGAACGCAATCAACTGGCGCTCCATCAACCTCTCTCCGACGCGAAAGGTCTTTATGATGATCCTTGTAGCGATTTCGTTTGTGATGAAAGGGACTCCCCTGAAGAACAAGCTCTACCGGTTGATGGGTGCCCATATTGGAAAAAATGTTGAGATCATGCAGCTTGCATGGCTCGATCATTTCCGGCCGGAGTTGATCTTTATTGGTGATAGCACGTTGCTCGGGGCATATACACGCGTGACTGTGCATGCGTATGAAGGAAGCGGAAAATTTCGCTATGGGATTGTGGAGATCGGATCGAACTGCATCATTGGAGCGGGAACCGGAATCGGTCCGATGCGGATGGAGGATGGTGTTCGTACACTGCCCGGAACAACAATCTCGCCGTACCTTGCTCGTATCCGCGCGGGCTCAGTGGTTGGCTATAGCCCGCCGCCCGTCAAGCTTCCAGATGTTGCTGAAGCAACAGCAAACAAAACCGGAGATCATCCGTAAATAAAAAAATTAAATGTGTCTTCCAAGAAGTATCGAAGTTAATCATGAGACATACGGAGTTGGAACCGGAGCAAAAGATCTTTAAGACCCTGAAGGGTGATCTCCGCGCAGGAGGCTTTCGAAAGTCAATTCGTGCGGAGTTTCGCGAGCTCAAGGAGTTTATGCTTAATGAGCAGGGAAAGAAACGACTCAGTGAAATGGGTTGGTGGAGGCGATGGTTTTTCACAGCGTGGTGGCTCGTGAAAAGCTTATTCTTCAAACTCACCCCTGTTCGAAGAATAGTATTTACTGTTGGGATCTTTTTTCTTGTCATTGCAAGGTCGATAACGGTTTCATCGGATCAGGTGCAATTCCGTGGCGATACGCAGGGGATTGGTGTCGTCTGCGTCCTTTTTGTTTTGTTGCTGGAATTGAAAGACAAGCTCATTGCCAGGGAAGAACTGGAAGCTGGGCGGGCGGTTCAGCAAGCATTGATGCCAGAAACAACCCCTCAGATAGCCGGGTGGAACATCTGGCTGTTTTCCCGATCAGCAAACGAAGTCGGTGGAGATCTGGTGGACTGCGTTGAGGTCGGAGAGGGGAAGCTCGGGATAGTCCTTGGCGATGTTGCGGGAAAAGGTTTGCGCGCGGCCCTTCTTATGGCCAAGCTACAAGCCACCGTTCGGGCAGTCGCTCCAGACTATTCCGATCTCAGTGAGTTGGCCGGAAAACTCAACGGTATTTTTTATCGCGACAGCCTGAAGAACATGTTTGCTTCGGCGTTGTACATTGAGGTTACACCGAATACTGATCAGATTCGTCTCGTGAATGCCGGACATCTTCCCCCGCTCATCGTGCACAGCAAGGGTTATGAAGTCCATTTGAAAGGAGGACCTGCCCTCGGACTCATGCAAGTTGCAACATATCAGGAACAGCAGTTATCGGTCAAACCTGGTGAGATCATCTGCCTTTACTCGGACGGTGTAACGGAGGCACAGAATGCTTCAGGAGTGTTTTTCGACGTCCATCGGGTTGGAGATTTTCTCGAGCAGAGCGTGGATTTACCTGTCCACCGTATCGGTTCAATGATCGTGGCTGAAATCGATCGATTTATCGGAGAGGCAAGGTGCCGTGATGATGTTTCTCTCGCATTGATCAAAAGGGTGTGATTCGGGAATATCTTACCCCATGTTCTTTACAAAAGTGATCGACTTGATTTCACCCGCGACAACCAGCGTATCAGTCTCCCCAATAACATATTCAGAACCTGGAACGACGGTCAACTTCTCCCCTCCCTTTTCACGAGTCTTGATAGAGAGGATATCGATGCCGTACGCTGCACGGATGTTTAGTTCTTTGATGGATTTTCCAATGAAGGACAAAGGTGGGGATATCTCACTGATGGAATACCCTTCCATGAAATGGACATTCGGCTCTTCGTCTTTCATGGTGATGCGGCTTGCGAGAGCGGATGTAATCTCCCGCCGTTCCACTTCATTCTGATACGCCTCCTGGATGTCTCTTCGCCATATCATTCCGATGACTTCATTCGATCCGGTTTCTCGCTCAACCGGTAATCCTTCAAAGCCAGTTGACCTGAGCTTCTCCAAAGCAGTGTCACAGTTGTCGTTCAGGGAGACACATTCAAAGCGTGTCGTTGTAATATCAGAAGCGATCAGAAGATGTTTCAGGTGCTCCTGCTCGAAGATATGGTCTTTGATTCCGTGGAGAGAGATCATTCCTATAATCTTTCCATGGACATTCACGACCGGAAAATCCGGACCTTTGCCGCGAATAACATGCTGCACGACTTCATTGAAAGGGGCGGTCGCAGCGATCGGGTCGAACTCTCTTTTATAGACATCCTTCACCGGCACCGACTCCATCAGGTTTGTATCCATGCCCTCCTTGATGCCAATGTTGCGCCGCACCAGCTTGAGTGTGTAGATTGATTCCCGTGAAAATTTCGACGACAGAATGGTGCTAATGATGCACGTGACCATGAGTGGGAGGATGATGTTGTAGTCGTTGGTCAACTCAAAGACAATAATGATGGCGGTGATCGGCGCACGTGTTGTTCCGGCGACAAGTCCTCCCATTGCAACAAGCGCGTACGCTCCAGGGGCCGCGGTAACACCAGGGAACGCATAATGTACTGCCGCTCCGAAGAAGTAACCGAGCATTGCCCCCATAAAGAGCGAGGGGGCAAAAATTCCCCCTGATCCGCCCGATCCAAGCGTGACGGATGTTGCAAGAATTTTCATAACGACGAGAATAAGGGCCATATACCAGAGCATGTTCCCATGCAACGCGGCGTTAATTCCATCGTACCCTACACCCATTATTTCCGGGAAGAGAAGTGCCACGACACCAAGGCCGATGCCGCCCACCATGGGTTTGAGATAGCCGGGAATAGGAAAGCGGTGATCGAACAGATCTTCTGACCAGTACAGAACTCGAATGAAAGCGTACGAGACCACGCCGCTTAGCGCGCCGAGTACAAAATAAAAAATGATTTCATATGACGATAATAACTGATATTTAGGGACAGCAAAGGCGGCGAAGTTCCCTTCAACGGTGTGGGATACGACTGTCGCGATGACCGACGCGATGACGATGGGAGAAAACTGTGCTACTGCAAAATCCATCAAGATGATCTCGACAGCGAAGAGCGCCCCTGCAATCGGGGCATTGAACGCTGCTGCAATCCCTGCGGCCGCTCCGCAGCCAACGAGTGTTTTAAGGCGAGCGCTCGGCAAACGAAAAAACTGTCCCACCGCTGACCCTATGCTGGAGCCGATCTGGACGATAGGCCCCTCACGACCAACTGAACCACCACTACCAATGGTGATTGCGGATGCAACGGTTTTCACGAGTGCAACACGTGCCCTGATGTTTCCCCCCTTCAATAGAATGGCTTGCATCACCTCGGGCACACCATGACCCTTGGCCTCCGGAGCGAGAAAGTATATCAACGGGCCGACCACGATGCCACCGAGCGCCGGCATAAGAATTCTATAGTACCAGGGATTTGCGACGATGTTCTCGAGCACGGAGCCGTTGCCAGGAAAGAGTAGAACAGAGATTTCTTTAATCAGAGCGCGGATGCCAATGGCGCCGAATCCTGCAAGCAATCCGATAATGATTGCCAGCAGAATCATAAATGTATGTTCGGTGGTAGAGATGCGTTCGAACAGATTCTTCGTACGCATCGAAAAGCGCAGAGCCAGAGGTTTAATCGAGTTGGAGAGCACTGACCTTTTTTGAAATGGTGACTCATGAAACGAAATGACAGGGAGAATCACAACAGACCCATTAGGATTTGTCATCGGAAAAGCATATCTTTTGACCACTGCAAACCAGCAGTCTGCCAATAGGCAGACACCGTAACCGGTCAGCAAATGCACTTTGAGTGCACAAGTATCGGGAGCGGACATTGAGACGAGCTCTCCGATGATGATGCACAGGTTTTGTTGGGAACGACATTGCTGACTACTCCGCGATAAGCGGAAAACCCCAGCGAGTAACACTCCTCAGATCTCCATCCACATCGCAAAATTCACCCTCTGTTTGCTATGATTTTGCCTAAGAACGAGTACGTTCTTTTGCAGCAATCAGCCTCAGTCGGAATGATCAATAAGGTTTGTAGTCCTGTACGGATTGTCCGACAGGAAAAAACCATTTCACATTTCTAGGATTTATTCAATGGGTTTTACTACACTCGGTCTCAATGACCGAATCATTAAAGGAGTACATGCTGCCGGATACACGGTGCCGACTCCAATTCAATCAATGGCTATTCAGCCTGCCCTTGAGGGGCGCGACATCATCGGGTGTGCACAAACAGGGACAGGAAAGACTGCTGCCTTTGTGCTGCCAATCCTTCAACATCTAATGTCGGAGGAAGGAAGCAATCCAAAGAGTCGGGCGATTCGGGCATTGGTCGTAACGCCGACACGCGAACTTGCGCACCAGGTGAACGATGCCGTCTCCACCTACGGGAAGTTTATGAACCTGCGTAGCGTGTGCATCTACGGTGGTGTTGGCATGGAGAATCAACTTCATCTGCTTCGCCGGGGAGCAGATATTGTCATCGCCACACCAGGCAGGTTGCTTGATCATATGGAGCGCCGCTCCATCAGCCTAGCCCAAGTTCGTATACTGGTGCTTGATGAGGCGGACAGGATGCTGGACATGGGCTTTATCAATGATGTGCGTCGGATCATCAAGGCGACACCCGCGGAGCGTCAAACGATGCTTTTCTCGGCAACGATTTCGAAAGAGATTGCCGACCTGGCCTCGTTGATTCTCCGAAACCCCCACTCGGTAGAGGTCGGAGAAAAGCGAAATCCGGCCGACACCATCAAGCAGCATTTCTACTCTGTCAACCAGGAATCAAAAGCGGACCTGTTGCTGCACATGATCGAGGCGGAAAAAATGCAGAGTGTACTCGTCTTCTCCCGCACGAAGCATGGTGCAGACAAGATTTGCAAACGGCTTGAGCGGAGCGGCATCAAGGCCGCCGCTATTCACTCGAATCGCTCACAATCTCAGCGGCAGCGCTCGCTCGATGGCTTCAAGGAAGGAAAATTCCGAATTCTTGTTGCCACGGATATTGCAGCACGCGGCATTGACGTCGACGGTATTTCACACGTCATCAACTATGATATTCCCCATGATGCGGAGAGCTACATTCATCGTATCGGGCGGACAGGACGGGCAGGCGCCAATGGAATCTCGTGCACCTTCGTGAGCCGCGATGAGCGGCACCACCTCAAACGCATCGAGCAGTTTACGAGGGTGAAGGCGGACCTTGAATCTTTTGTGGGATTCGTTCCCCGGAAGAAAGAGGCGCACACCATGCCTGATCGACCTTCCCGTCACAAACCGGGATTCCCAATGTCGAAGCGCACATTTGGCGAAAAGAAGGGAAACGGAAAGAAGAATGGCTTCGCGAAAAAGAAAAAAGGAAGAGCGAATGTTGTTTTTTCCACGATCCCGCGAAAGCGAAAGGGAAATCCGAGCCAGAAAATGGACTCGTTTTCTTCGGATCAAAATAGTTGGTCGAACTACTAAAAGTTTCATAACGGTCTAAGTGAACAATGCCCTGCCGGATTCATCCGGTGGGGCATTTGTGTTTTAGGGAGTGGGGCAGCCGGAACTGCAACTTGCCAAGATAACGAAAACCACTTGCACATGGTTGCTGAAAACCATTTTTTATAAGTGCACAAATGTGGATGATTTCTATGAAAATATCTATTCTCATTCTTGCCTTTACGGCATCAGCCCTATCGCAGCCTATCATCAAGTCGTCAACCGTACTCCCGCTGCCTGAAGAAGTGCAGTGGTTTGCCCCGCGGTTTTCTCCTGATGGTGCGGCAATTTACGTAACAACCTCTGGATATAACGGTATCTGGAAATATGATATCGCCGCGCAGAGCCTTCAAGAGTTAACGCGCGACCCTGGGGCCGGGTATGAGTTCGCGATTTCCGCCGATGGAAACATGATTGCCTTCAGACGAACTTTCGTCCACGAAAACGGTCTTGAGCGAATACAAGAAATCGTCCGGCTTGATCTCGCAGCGGGAGAAGAGCACGTGATCGTTTCCGCACCCACCCTCTCCCCGCCAACACTTTATGGTGAAGAGATAGTCTATAGAGTTGGAGGTTCGGTAGCAGGCCAAAAGAAAGTTGAGTCAAACGCTTCAATACTCCTCGGTATTGAGAAGACCAAGATTGTTCTCCTGGAAAACGGAGCAAAGAAGATTGTGGATCCGATCTCGAACGGGAGCTACATTTGGCCCGTACTCTCACCGGATAGGAATTCACTGGCGGGTTTTGAAACCTCAAAGGGTCTCTTTATTTCCGATGTCGATGGGAAAAACGTGCGCCTCCTTGGACGGTACAATGCGCCCGCGTGGACTCATGATGGTGAGTGGGTTGTGACAATGAGCGATAAGGATGATGGACACGAGATAATCTCATCAGATCTCGTTGCCGTGAGAGTGGAAGGAGGCGAAGTGATTCAGCTTACTTCGACGGACGGTATTATCGAGTTGTATCCTCAGTGCTCGCCGGTGGACAATAGAATTGTTTGTGCGACGGCAGATGGCCATGTTCTTCTCCTTACCTATTCGGTCGAGAATGAAAAATGAAAAAAAATCTTGTATTGCCCATCCTCTTCGTCTCCCTTCTTTCAGCCAATGGGGTTGCTCAATTGAGCGGACTTTCTTTTTGCATCGACCCCGGTCATGGTGGACACAATCCAGCCAACGACCGGCGCATTGAGCCGGATCCGGGGATTGTCTTCTGGGAATCCGAAGGAAATTTCCAGAAGGCTCTTCTGCTTGACACGCTCCTGCGGGCAAAAGGAGCAACGGTGATACTGACACGGTACACGAACGACTATCCGAATGACGCCGATGAACCTACTCTTTCTCAGCGTGTTGCGATCGCTAACGCGAACAACGTCAATTGGTTTCATTCCATTCACAGCAACGCGTTCAACGGAGTAACGAATTACACGTTACTCCTGGTACGAGAGAGCACCGTTAGTCCTGGACAACCAGAGTCTCCGCCAGCGTTTGCAATGGCATCGCTCATGTCACCGAGAATTCAAGCAAAGCTTCGTACATCAAATAATTTTACGCGCCTCGATTTCTCTTTTCTTGGATTCAGACTCGGTGTATTGAACGGATTGATAATGCCGGGTGAACTCTCGGAAGGCTCGTTTCATGACGTGTTCCCTGAAACGCGCCGTTTGATGAACAATCATTACCGGAAGATGGAAGCGTACGCGTTGCGCGACGGGATCCTCCAGAACTATCTTGCTCCTGCAGATACATTCGGGATCATCGCGGGGATCCAGACAGAAATCGGATTAAACAGACCGATGAACGGCACGCGTGTTCGTCTTCTTCCCATCGACCGCGTCTATGACGGCGACATGTTTAACAACGGGTTTTACATGTTCGATAATCTCCCCGCCGGACCCTACACGGTTCGCTTTGAAACAATGGGATTCGGTTTGGATTCAACAATTGTGAATCTTGCGATCGGTGCGACTGTCTTTGCAGATAAGCAACTTGAATCTCTTCTTCCTCCCACGGTTGTCTCCTCCATTCCAATGCAAGGGGATACACTGTTTTCTGCGGATCGGTCAATCACAATTCAATTTACGAAGTCGATGAACGTCGCCTCGGTGGTGAATGCATTTTCATTGACTCCGTCGTACCCCGGCACATTTCAATGGTCGAACAACAACAGCACTCTTGTCTTCAATCCCGATTCCATCCTGCCATTCTTTGTCAATTTTTCCTTGATAATCGATTCAACAGCTCAATCACTGGGTGGCCAGCAACTCGATGGGGATGGAAACGGTGTTCCGGGTGATTCATACGTATTGAATTTTCGGACCAGAGATGTTGATGCTTTCGCTCCTTTTATTACATCGTCATATCCTGGAGCAGGGGATACGCTGCGTACGCCCACACATGTTCTGAATGTCACCTTCGACGAGCGACTAAATCCGGCGACGGTAACGCTTACAAATGTCTCGGTTCAAAAGATCGGCGGCTCGGTGCTGCCGAGAGAAGTTCAGTAT
>DASWHW010000145.1:0-15640 GCA_036397975.1 Bacteroidota bacterium | reverse complement strand
TTCGACAAAGAACCGAGTATTCATGGAAAACGCCACATCCATTGGGGCGGATGCTGTAATATTGGTGGGGATGGTGCAAGATACGTTTCTTGATAGGGGTGGATTTACAGCAAGAATGGTGAGAAGGGCAATTGCGATCGCATACGACAAAAATAAATGATCCATCTGTTAACTTCTGATTTGCAAATGGAGAAAGAATGAAATGGTCGTTTATCATATTCATTACTGGCTTTGCTCTTGCCAGCTGTGGCAGCGAAAAGGAACTCGTTGCTTCTTATTCCCTTGTTGAAAACACAGTACGCACACCGACGGATGGCCCATTAGATGTATACTCTGTGTTCGACACTAGCAAAATACCATACAAATACGAAACAATTGCGTATATCACTTTAGAAGATGACGAAGAGGAATTCGCCGATTCGACAAAAACCCGAGCAATCCTGGACATTACTAGAATCGTGGGAGCAGATGCCGTAATAATGGAGGGAAAAGTGGAACGGGTTTTTGCTGATAGGCACCTCAGAGTTTTCACCAGACATCTAACCAGCGCAACGGCAATTGTATATGTCAGAAACAACTGACTAGTGCAGGCTACAGATATGCCTCCTCACCGCAACCAGCTAAACAAAGATCCGTTGTTGAGAGAGCTTTCTGCCACTGAGAGCTTGAACAACTTTGCCGAATTCTCATACATGATCTTCTTGCTATCCTTCTCTGGAATCTTCAACTCCTGCATGAAGTCGAGGTATGACTCCATGGAAGAAATCGGCCAGTCGGTACCGAAAAGCACCTTGTCCGGCTGCACTCCGTAGAGCAGCATCTCCTGCAGTTGCTTCCGCATGTAGCTTTCAAACCGGTCGCTAAAATTCCCCAACACTAATCCCGAAATGTCTGTGTACACATTTTTGTTTTTGTAGACCACTTCCATACAGTCCCGGATCCACGGATTTCCGACATGACAGATAACGAAATTGACATTCGGATGATCGACTGCTACCTCATCAATATGTAAGGGGTGGGAAAACTTCACTTTCCCCTTTGGGGTGTAGGTGTCCCCGGAATGAATCATCACCGGCACATCGCATTCTTCCGCCAACTGATACACCGGCGCAAGTTTCGGATCATAGGGAAAAAAGGACTCATAGCCCGGGTAGAGCTTCAATCCTTTCACCACACCCTCGTTAATGTACTGACGTATTTCTTCCAGAAGTTCCGGAGTGAAATTCGCCATGCTGATGCCTGCAACAACAAAGACGTTCTTCAGGGATCGTGTTGCTTCAACTGCACGATGTGTGGAAGGACGACCGAGTGTGTCTTTGTAGGATGTGAGCACAAGGGCGAGGTCAATACGGTTTCGCCGCATCTCCAGCTGGAGCTTGTCAATACATTCTTTGATGGAATCTGCTTCTTCATTATGGTAATTGTTGATGTGCGTATGGCAATCAATGATCATGAGTGTTATCGTTTCCAGAGTTTTTCGAGAATATGCGCTGCCCACTCTCTCCCCCCTAAACCGAACGCAAGAGCAAGAGCGAGACAGAGAGCGCCGAAAGAAATTTGAAACGCCGAGACTAAGATCGCTCCGCCGATGGAGAGTTGCTCAAGTGCAACGGAGATAACAAAGACAAGGACAGCATACTGTCCAATGGAGGAGATTATTTCGGCGCCGCCAATGCCAATATTGGAAAGGTAGGCAACCGAGATCCCCTTAAAGAACTTCGCAAACATTGTCCCGAAGATAAGCACCAAAACAGCAACAAGCACATTGGGAATGTACAGGACGATCCGTGTGAAGAGAAGCTGTGCCGCCTCCAGCCCAATGCTATGCAGAACCGCCAGCATGATCGCAAACATCACAAACCAATAAACAATGTTCGCGATGATTGTCACGGTCGTGTACCGGACTCCCCCCTTCAACAGAAAGTCTTCTATTCCCGCCTTCTCCGCCATCTCGTCCAGGCGAATGAGCTTGAGTAGTCGTGTCGTGAGTCTTCGAATGAGCTTCGCGGCGAGCCAACCGACCAGCAGCAACATCACGGAAACAAACACTCTGGGGATCGTTTCGCTCATCTGCCTCCAGAAATCCTGCAGAGATGAGAGAATTCCGTTCAGCAATTCCATCGCGTTGTCCTGTGCTTGTTCGAGAAGTATCGCAAAACCGGCATCAAATTAGAGAAAAAGGCAGGGGTTGTCAAATGTCCTACGCTTGGTCTCCGATATTGATCGATCCGGTCTTCACATGAAGATCTCTCTGGGGAAACGGTATCACCACACCATGCTCGTTGAATTTGTCGTTGATTGCAAAGTTCAAATCGCTGAAGAGTTTTCCTTTGTTGTGAATTCTCGTCGTACTCCATACGCGCAGTTCAAAAAGGAGTGCGCTATCGCCAAACTCTATAAATCGAACAACCGTCTCGGGGCGTTCCAATACATCCGGATTTTCTTTCGCGACTTCGAGCAGGAGACGTTCTACAAGTCGTGTGTCCGTTCCGTACGCAACACTGACCGGAATCTTGAAACGGACATTTTGATCCGTATAGCTCCAGTTGATGACGTTCTCCGAGATGAATTTCGAATTCGGAACGATGATCGCGATGTTATCATTGGTCACGACCGTCGTACTCCGCGCCCGCACCTGTACCACGCGCCCTTCCACGGATCCCACTTCAATACGATCCCCAACCTTGATCGGCCGTTCAAACAGAATGATCAGTCCGCTGATGAAGTTATTCGTCACGTTTTGAAGACCGAAACCAACACCGATGCCGACCGCGCCGGTAAGAACGTTTAGCGCGGTAAGATCGATTCCGGTAGTCTGCAGGATGATGATGAGACCGAAGAAGAGCATGATATACTGGACGATATTGCCGATCGCCTCCCGCGCACCCGTTTCCAGTTTTTGACCATGTCCAAGAAATTTTACCAGCCAGCGGCGCACTTTTCCGGAGACATATATCAGAAGAGACACCAGCACGAGCAGGTAAATCAGCGACCACACGGTGAGCTGAACATTTCCCAACGTCATAAGGGGGATGGAAAAGAAGTTCTTTATATCCTGGTAGAAAACGCGCAGTGTCTCCATAAATCATCCTAATGAGATAGTGGCCAGAACAATGGGATAAAGATCGTTCCCAACAGCCAGAATAACAAGCTGATAGGTGTACCCACGCGAACAAAATCCTTGAACGTATAGCGTCCTGCATCGTAAATCATAGTATTCGTTTGATAACCAACGGGCGACAAGAAACTTGAGCTTGCCGCAAAGGCAACGGCGATGAGGAAAGGACGCGGATCGACGTCCAGAGCGGCCGCCGTTGAAATCGCGATCGGTGCGAGGAGAGCGGCAGTGGCGTTGTTCGAGAGCACGCTCGTGAGCAGAGTTGTAAAAAGCAGGAACGCCGAAAGAATGATAACCGGGTGATGATCTCCGAAAACACTCAATAGTGATTGTGATAAGAACAATGCCGTCCCCGATTTTTCCAGCGCAGTGCCAAGAGTGAGAACCCCCGCGAGCAGGAAAATGACTTTCCATTCAACTGCCCTGTAGGCCTCTGTAAGGTTGATGCAACCCGTCGCTACCATGAGTCCGCAACCGGCGATGGCGCAAGTCATGATGGGAAGTATCCCTAACGCTGCCACCACGACAACCCCGGCGACAATCAGGACTGAAGGAAGAATTTTTTTCGTTCGATACCGTGGCGAGCCCACTTCCGAAACGAACACAAATGCCTGCCGTTGCCGCAGTTCGTCGAATCGTTCACGCCGAACGTGGAGAAGAAGAGCATCGCCCGCGCGCAGCGGAGTATCCGCAAGTTTCTCTCGCCTCAACCTTCCGTGATGACGAATGGCAAGTGCGATCGCGCCATACCGAAAGCGAAACTGCATCTGACGAATCGTTCTTCCTTCCAGCTCCGAGTTCGGCCCTACAATCGCCTCAACGAGAGTTGCTTCCTCCGATTGAAAACCTTCATCTCCGATCTTCAACTCCGCCTTCAGCATAATCCCCTCCCGCTCCTGGATGCGCTTGATTTTTTCCAGGCTGCATCGAACACGAAGCGTATCTCCCGCCTTCAATACAGTCGATCTGCTCGGCATTCTTAATTGCTGCCCATCCCGGGAAACTCCAATAATCGCAATATCGAGATCCTTTACAAGAGGAGCATCGAGAAGGCGCTTGCCAACCGATTTCGCTTCGGGAAGCAAAATCAATTCCGTGAGATACTCGGTCATCCCGAAATTCGTTATGAGATCACCACCGCTTCTGCGTTCCGGGATGAGACGAATTCCGATCAGCAGCATGAAAATAATGCCTGCGCCAAAGTAGATCAAACCAAGCTCGGTAAACTCGAACATCCCGAATGGCGCCAGGCCATGTTGCTCCGCAATGGAACTCACGAGAATATTTGTCGACGTGCCTATCAATGTACAAACGCCACCGAACATGGATGCAAACGAGAGCGGCATCAAGAGTTTCGATGCGCTGATATTGCTCTCACGCGCGACCCCCAACACAACCGGGATGAAGATCGCCACCGCGGCCGTGTTATTGATGAATGCCGAGATAAGGCCGATGGTGACCATGATCGCAATCGATACGAGCCATATCCCTTTTCGTGCGACCCGAGTCAGCAAGCGACCGAGAACATTCACCGCACCCGAACGGAAAAGCGCAGCGCTGAGAATAAACATTGCACCGACAGTGACGGTCGCGGCATTGCTGAATCCTGCGACTCCCTCTTCGGGCGTTACAATGCCCGACAGCAGAAGAACGACGAGCAAGAAGATCGCGATGAGGTCTATCGGAAACCGTTCCGTGGCAAACAGAACGACTGCCACAACGACCAATACCAGCACCGCAAGCATTTCGAGAGTCATACCGATCTTCCGAATGAGGCTTCCAATGGAATCACGATTGCAACATGTGAAAAAGAAAACGCTATGTCAATGAAAGCAGGCGTCAGGTGAGGTGATTCTCTGAAGGCTCTTCCGTTGGCGCAAAATATTCTCTGATCTTCCCTGCGACTTTCTCGCCCACGATAGCCGATAGCTGTTCTGCGGTGGCAAACTTGACCCCTTGTACCGAACCAAATGCTTCGAGAAGTTCTTTCGAGCGCTTCTTGCCGATTCCCTCGATGAGATCCAGCTCGGTTTGGAGTGTCCGCTTCGAGCGCAATGACCGATGAAAAGTAATCGCGAACCGGTGGGCTTCGTCCCGAATTTGCTGAAGGAGTCGAAGTCCCGAAGATGTTTTGGGAAGCAGATCCGATTCACTTTTTCCCGGAATGAACACTTCTTCGAGCCTCTTCGCCAATCCGATAATGGGCTGCTCTTTGAGATCGAGTTTCTGCAGTGCCTCGACTGCACTGGAAAGCTGACCCTTCCCCCCATCCACGACAATGAGGTCAGGAAGATCTGCTCCTTCCTGCAGCACCCGCGCGTACCGACGTTCAACCACTTCACGCATACTTGCAAAATCATCCGGCCCGCTTACGCCCTTGATTTTGAACTTTCGGTATTCGCTTTTCTTCGGCTTCCCATCAACGAACACTACCATCGACGCGACGGGGTCCGTCCCCTGAATATTCGAGTTATCGAAGCACTCAATTCTCCGGGGAAGTCGCGGAAGACGAAGATCGCGATGAAGGGACTTTACCGCATGGGGAATGTAGTCTGCCCGTTTCAGGCGCTGGACTTTTAGCTCGTCAATAAGAAACTGGGCATTGCTCCGGGTAAGGCGCACCAGTTTTGCTTCCTCGCCCTCTTCCGGGACAACGATACGAACGATCTCCCCACGTTTTTCCGTAAGCCACTTGCGGGTTGACTCTTCATCCTCAAGTTGTGATGAAAGAAAAATCTCTTTAGGAATGAATTCTGCCTCCAGGTAATACTGCTGCAGCAAAGTTTGGAGGATTTCTGCGTCCTGTTTTCCTTCGATATTCACCATGTAGTAATGTTGCCGACCGATCATCTTGCCATCACGAAGCTTCAGGATCACACCGCACGCATCATCCCCCTCGGTTGCAAACGCAATGACGTCCCGATCGACCGGATCGAGATCGACGGCCTTCTGCTTTTCGCTGTACGCCTCCAGCCCTTTGATCCGGTCGCGCAGCACTGCGGCTTCTTCGAACTTCGTTTCTTCGGCAAGGCGTTCCATCTCCTGCTGGAGTCCCGTCATGAGCGTCCCGGTTTTTCCCTTCAGCACCTCCGTCACCTGGTCAATCATTGCGTTGTAATGCTCTTCCGAGACTAATCCCTCACAAGGCCCTTCGCATTTCTTGATATGGTAGTCAAGGCACACTTTGATTTTTCTTTTCTTAATAACCTCATCGTCGATGAAGTAATTACAGCTGCGAATCATGAAAATGTCGCGTACCGCTTTCAACGCGGAGCGAACATTCTTTACATCCGTGTATGGACCGAAATAGCGCGACCCATCGCGGCGAATCTGGCGTGTGACAAACACACGCGGAAACGGCTCCTTCGTCACGACAATGTACGGGTAGCTCTTATCATCTTTGAGGTTGACGTTGTATCGCGGCTTGAGCTTTTTGATGAGGTTGGATTCGAGGATGAGGGCCTCTACTTCCGAATCGGTGACGATCACCTCGAGATCGGAGACCTTGGAGAGCATCACCTCCAGTCGGGGTTCAGGTGCTCTCGATTTTTGAAAGTATTGCCGAACGCGGCTGCGAAGGCTCTTCGCCTTCCCGACGTATAGCACTTTCCCATCCACATCCTTAAACTGATAGACGCCGGGAGTCGCGGAAAGATTTTCAAGCTTCTCTTGAACGGAGATATCTTCCGCAGAAATGTGAATTTTGAGAGGATCGTGCTTCATAACTACTGCATAATACAAAAAGCACGAAGGGGGTGCAATTGCTGGGGATGAAGTGCCTCTCTTCCGAAGCGGGCGACGAAAAGAACAAAAAAAAGACCCGTCGCAAGGACACGACAGGCTTTATAATGTCGATCTTTAGATATCGGTTAGCGGAGAAGTATCATCTTTCTGATGGCGGCAAACATTTGCGCACCGTGTATCGTCCCTGCAACTACTCTATAGAATACACTCCACTGCTCACCTGCTAACCAGATATGTTCTGTCCGCTCCATCGTACGACGTGGTTGCCTGCGGGTCGTTCCTCATCAAGCAGCGTGGCCACTTCTTGTCCGAGGATGTTGGTAAATCCTCAGCACCACATGGCTCCCGCCGGAAATAAAATAGGGCGTGCCGATGAACCTGCAGCCGTTAATTTCAGGGCCTCCAAAGTTAAATTCCAGAGATCACCATTCGAATCGGCATAAATGAAAATAGCTACAGGAGAATCCATCGAATCGGCATCATTGAACGTCAGATTACGGATGGTGGTGTAGTCTGTCTGTACGGTCGCCAGGATCCTCGGGTTTGAGCTGCTGTTGAAATCGGCATGGAGTATAACGTTGTCCACGGTTCCTCCCGTGACAGCATTGGGTTGGAAGGTGATCCGATTCGGTGGCGATACCCCACCGATGGTGCTATCCAGTACAAAGAGCCTGCTTGCACCGCTATCGCGCGTGTACGTCCCCGGCCGGATATTGATAAACACAGGTCCCGCGACTCCGTTCGCGCTAATAACATTCGCCGCGTCTTGTAACGTGATGAAGTCGGGTGTTGTCCCACCGACGGTGTAGTCTAACCTTTGACCAGTACAAATCCCCCCTCATTGAAAGCCGGGACAGGGCTGACCCCATCTTGAACCGGCTTTCGCCTTTCTTGCTGTAAGACTTTCCGAAACGATCTCGAGCGAGTAGTGCAGGCGTAAAGTCTGCGGATACCAAACCAGGGCTTCTCCAAGTCGGGATTGGCCAGCACGGATGGAGTTTCCGCCGGCGAAATGGCTATTGAATATGTACACCGCGAGCGGTAACTTCCTTACGTTCAACCATGACCTGATGCTTGAGGATATTAACCGCCAAGGCGCCAGGAACGCCAAGAAAGAATTGAGTATTGTGGACCGGGATAGCCCTTACTCTTCCGCCGTGCTTGGCATCGTGGTGGTCTTACCTTCTGTGGCGCTTAGATCGCGTGAGCCGCGTGTTCAGGTCGACCTGCTGTAGTATTCCCGGCGATGTTGTGATGAGGGCGAAGACGGTTGCATGGATGTGTGAGTGATCTGGGGCCAGAAGGCTCGTTCGGCATTCATGAACTGAATAAACGCCAACCGAGTGCATTTGGCCAACACGGATACGCCGCTAAACGCAAGTGGGTGCACTCAGGCGGTTGTGCGAAATTGTGTTTTGAATTGGTTGGCAAGTAAAGCACAAAACTCAAACGAATAACCGAGGCGGTTATGACATTGGCAAATTTTGATGATCTGGGAAATATTGAAATATTTACACCAACAAATGGCGAGAATGAAATATTGGAAAGACTTGATGATGCCTATACAAAAGTCTCTGAAATGTCAATTGCGGAACGGCAATTTCTAAATGGTCTGATAATAAGAAATAAACCCAAAAAATTACTTGAGTTAGGAGTAAGCTCCGGTGGATCATCGGTTATTATGTTAAACGCGATAAGGGCTTGTCCCGATGCAAAACTATATTCAATAGATTATTTGCCATATTGGTATATGAATCAAGATAAGAAAGTGGGATATATTGTAGATGATTACCCAAATTTAAAGAACCAATGGGAATTGTTTGGCGGTGGTTTGGCATTGAAGTTTTTGGATAAAATCGGCTCTGGTATAGATTTTTGCATGATTGATACGGCACACTCAAACCCAGGAGAGATATTAGATTTACTAATGGTTTTACCGTATTTGACGGAAGACGCAATAGTTGTATTTCATGATGTAAATCTACATACCGCAAAATATAAGAAATGGCAATGGAGTCTGACAAATAATTTGCTAATGAGTTCAATTGTTGGACATAAAATATTACAGGGGAATTTTAATGAAAACGCAAAATGGGAAAGAGCTTATTTTCCAAATATTGGTGCGGTGAAAATTGGTAAAGAAACGACTCAAAATTTATACGGTATCTTTAATTTACTAACTATCAAATGGAGTTACATACCCAATAAGGATGAACAATTAGATATTGTGGAATGGGTAAGAAAATATTATAACGCCTATTTTATAAATTACATTGAAACAATATTCACATACCATAATGAAAACTTCATTAAATATGGAACGAAATATAGAATAAAACAATATATAAAAAAAGTTTTTGGAGTAAAATTAATATACAAAATAAGAAGAATGTTAAAAAAATGCAGTAGTTAGGATTTTATCTGACACTTTGTATCTTCAATCAATCATGTGTCATACAGGAGGTAGATGACAACAGATCAGAAGATTATCCAGAATGAGCTTGGGCTGTTGAAGTTTGCCCAGACCTTGGGGAATGTCTCTGTGAGGCATGTAAGGTCATTGGCTATTTTCGCGACAGTTTCTATCGGTTCAAAGAGCTGTATGAGACCGGTGGAGAACTGGCGCTTCAGATAATTTCACGACGAAAACCGAATCTGATGAACCGGATCGATCAACAGATCGAGAATGCGAAGTCTCGCATTCACCTTGGAGAAGCCTGCCTATGGTCAGCTCCGGGTCTCGAACGAACTCAAGAAGCAAGCCGTGAGTGTCTCTCCCGCTATGGTGATTGTTCCTCTTCCCCAGCGTCTGGTGTGCTGCATAAGGTACTCGCACCCTCCACGCTTGCCAAGAATTTTCACCCCTTCAGGGAGGACAAATGTCCTTATCTGATGAGGATCATCTTCTTCACACCTGCAAACGGTGACTGCTCGCCAACCGGCTTCACTTCCACCCGATAGAAGTACACACCACTGCTCACCTGCTGACCAGATGTGTTCTGTCCGTTCCACCGCACTACGTGGCTCCCGGGAGGTTGACCTTCGTCCAGCAGCGTGGCCACTTCTTGCCCAAGAATGTTGTAGATCCTCAGCGAAACATTGCTCGCCACCGGGACATGATATCTAATCGTCGTTGATGGATTGAACGGATTGGGATAGTTCTGTGAAAGCGAGACTTCCGTTGGTACCTGTTGCTGTGGACGCTCCTCGACGCCGGTCGTTCCATTGAACCCGCCGAGATTATAGAGCACGAAGAGTGAATCAAACGACGATGCAATGGCGATGTCCGTCTTGTTATCGCCGTCGAAATCCGAAGCAATGATGCCATTGGGAAACCCGCTCGCGAACGGGAAGAAGCAGTTCGGCTTCGCGGTGAAACTACCCAAGCCGTCGTTCAGGAAGACGGTTATGCCACGGTCATAGAGAGTCCGGTTCGTTGTTACGAAGTCGAGATCGCCA
Organism: Bacteroidota bacterium; assembly: GCA_036397975.1. Taxonomy (GTDB): domain Bacteria; phylum Bacteroidota; class Ignavibacteria; order UBA10030; family UBA6906; genus SZUA-287. Next base: position 5,319 of record DASWHW010000145.1, on the reverse strand, counting down.
TCGTTCTCATAATCAAGTGCAACAATACCGCGTGAGCGTTCTGCAGGTATGGACTCCACAGAGAAGTTCAAGTTACCCTGATTCCTGATCAGCACGCAGGTATTCTCCGACGCACTGGTTGTCAGGAGGTCATTGTCTCCATCTCCATCAAAATCCCCCAGGACGATACTGGAGGAGTGTCCCACGTATGAGGCTGTACCAAATTGGTGCTGGTTGTAGAATCCATCGTAGGCACTCTCGTTGCATGGGAACCCTGCCAGGAAAACCCCATGCAACCCGTGAAAAGCGACAAGTGGACCGGAACCGAGGGCGACTACCTCATTGTAGCTACTCGTATCAATGTTACCCACGGCGAGGTCTGTCATGGGAGTTTGAATTGTATCGGGGATATAGAAAAAAGAAGGAGGCGGACCTTGACGGTGTTTGATCTCATGACAAAGCTGTCGGCCTCCGAGGTTTTGAATATATCCCAGAAAACCCGTCGTTGGCAGGAATCCATTGTCTTCAGTAATCCAGATAATTGGAAATTGGTTTTGATTGAACGGCTCCGGCTCCAGTGACCTGACTCTACCGAACGTTGGGACCGTCACGCGGGAGCCAAATCCACCCGACGGGTCACCCCAGAAAACATCCAGAGCAGGCTCATCTCCACCCACAATCAGATCGAGATTCCCATCCCGGTCGAAATCGAAGAGTTTTATCACTGTCGGCTGGACGCTGGTAGGCAACGACCCCGCTTGAACAAACGATCTCGCCGGTCTTTGATTACGGAAGAGCAAAACCTGACGGTTATCATACGTAGGCACGACGATATCGTCGTCGTTGTCATTATCGAAGAAATCTCCCGCCGCCAGTGATAACGGCGGCCCTGGCAATCCTACGCGGAATCCGTCGGCGAACATGTCGAACGGTATGCGCACACTCTCATCGGCACCTTTGAACGGCTTCACGCTGTCGCGCTGGCCGCCATCAAAGTCAACACTGATGCCGGGAACAGGAATGGCGTTCAGGTCTGGGTCCTGAGCCTGGCAGGTGTCAAGATGGAATCCGTCTGCGAAGCTGATTGATTTGGAAACAGAATGGGAATCCAATCCTGTTCCTGCCTGATATCCGGCAAGGCTCGTAAACGTGGTGCCGTTACTACGGACGAGACCGGAAGCACCGTGTCCTTCCGGAAGGAAGATGATGTTATGGTCCGACACAAGATTCTGAGCCTGGCCGGAGAATCCCTGGTCGAATGCCACATAACTTGCACTACTGAATTCGAGAATGATATTGTTGAGCACAGTGCAGTTATTTCCCGTCAGAATCAGGGCGATGTTGGCGCCACCTGCTCCCGCGACATTCACCATCGTGTTGTACAGGACCTTCGCGTTCGGCGTTTCGATGCTCATGCAGTAGGTTCTTACGGTAGCGGCGTTTGAGACGATGGCGTTGTTGGCAATGGTGATGGAGTCCGTCACGAAAAGTGGGTTTCGCACAGAGATGCCAGTAAAATCGTCGAAGGGTCCACCGATGGCAACGCGGTTCCTGATAAGATTGCGCTCGATGATCGCCGTCGTTGCGAAGATCACCTCAATCCCAGATTTGGCTCCTCTTCCGCCGGCAAGGTCGATGATGTTCCTTTTGACCGAGGCATACGTGCACGCCAACTCAATGGCGGTGCCCAACGGGTTTCCCGATCCTGTGGCGCTCCGATAACCTTGATAGAACTCGTTGTCTTCAACAACGAAGTTGCCGCCCCGGCCCCCGCTGACGTTGGTAATAGCCCGGCACACCCTGTAGAACCGGTTGCGCGTGAAGCTGGCGCTTGTCAGGCTTTGATTTGATCCGATTCCGATATCCGTTCCAAACTGTCCCCCGGCAATGAAATAAGGGGTTCCGACGAATTCACAGCCGTCAACTTCCAAGCCGTCCAGTGTTGGATTCCGAGTATCACCACTCGCAAGGATGAAGTGGCCCACCGGCGTACCCAGAGAGTCGGCGTCCTTGAACGTCAGGTTTCGTAGCGTGACATAGTCTGCTGAAAGGCGAACAAGAATCCGGATGGAACTGCTGTTGAAATCCGCCTGGAGAATGACGTTATCAACATTGCCTCCTGATGCAGCGTCGGGCTGGAAGGTGATCCGATTGATGGGAGAGACGCCGGCAATGGAGCTGTCGAGTACGAAGAGCGTGCTCGTACCGCCATCGCGAGTATACGTTCCCGGTCGGATGTTGAGGAACACCGGCCCCGAGACGCCGCGTGACTTGACAGCGCTTGCCGCATCTTGCAGCGTAGCAAAGTCGGGCGATGTCCCGCCGACGGTGTATGGGCCATTGAGTGGTTGTGCCTGAAGCAGCCACATTGGAAGGAGTACGAGCAGCAGAAGCGCGTGTCTCATGGTTGAACCTCCGGAGATTGATGAATAAAATCGAAGAAGTTCTGGCCTTACTTCATCAAAACCATCTTCTTCACGCGTGAAAACAGGAATTGCCCACTATTTTGCCTCGCCTCAAGTCTGCAGAAGTACACCCCGCTGCTCACATTGTTGCCAGTCCACTCAGCTGCAAAACGCCCGGCAGGTCGTTCCTCATCGACAAGCGTTGTCACAAGTTGGCCGAGTACGTTATACACCGTCAGTCTCACGCGGCTTGCGTGTGGCACTTCGTACTCAATTCGCGTAACTGGGTTGAACGGGTTGGGATAGTTCTGTGCAAGACTATACTCTTTCGGGATCTCCGGCAAGCCTTGCTCATCCACATCCAGTGTATTTCCAATGAACACTGTGTCGTCAATGGTGCCGTTGTTACCGAGATCAATGTAGATCGTGACAGGCAGCCCCAGATTCGTCCATGTGGGAACAATCTCTTCGGAAGAGTTTGAAGGAATGTCTAGCCCGATGTGAAGGAACCTCGATTGGCCGGCAGCGGCTGCATTCAGAAGTCTAAGTGAGAATTGTTTCTGGCTTCCTGCGTTCACGAGCTTGAGATGGTCATGGTTTATCGCACCAAAGAAGCTTGAGTCATTCTGGTCGTTTATATATCCACCAATCTCGATGGCTTTTTCAGTATTGCCCTCCCGGATGATGGTCTTAAACTCACCGAGCTTTGGCTGAGTGTCTGTATTACGAAGGCTGATTCCGTTTGTCTCATACGCAAGCCTGTCGGTTTGGGTTGAAAGTGCATCGCGCCGGTGATACCCATAGATTATCGAATCAGAAAAGAATGAGAGACGAACGAGGGAATCTGTCATGTCGCTTAGATCGATTGAATACCTCTCCATTGGAATATAATATCCGATTGGAGGCTGATAGCGGCTGGTTGGAGGGAGGATGGGAATTCCTTCAGCGAATGTACTTGTCACTGTGCTGTCGCCAAAACCGATTGTCTCTCCCGTTGAGTTCGTGATGACAATTGAAGCTGCCGATGTTATGAATACCCTGAGGAGGCTGTCTCCCAAGTTGTACACCGCAAGCGGGGAAGTACCAAGCGTCGGATGGGGCAGAAACCCGCTCACAGGATCCATCAGGAAGAGACCTTTGTTGCCACTGTAGCCGGATATTGCGTACTCCCAAGAATCGGTTGAGCTGTCAATAGCAACAAACGTTGAGGTTACTCCCGGAAGGTTGCAGTCGTAAACAAAAACGTTGTGTACCCCGGGCGAGAACCCGTCTTTCTCAAGGCGATATGGAACGAGGGCATGTACACGCGGAACACCCTGGTCAATAGCCCGTAGATACCGGTGATCGCCTGAGTCTGCAAGCAGCATTGTCTTGAGTTCGGCCAAAGTCTCGCGGGGGCGTGTGCCAGTCTGACGAGGGAGAACATAGTTCAAATGCTCGACACCAAACTGATACTCCCAGAGTTGATTGATGACCTTGCGTCGCTCGTCGTTGACGGGCAGGTCATAAAGGTTCACGTACGTACCGATGGATGGAAATGAATCAAGGAATGCCTGCTCGAAATCAAATGCCAGCAAACTGGAAATGGCGAATCCATCGCACGAACCACCGTAGGGAATGGTTGTTTCTCCCCACTGAAATGCCGCGCTCGGAGAATAGACAGGTGGCGTCAGGCTAAGATAGCACCGTGAAGGCAGGAAAGATTTCACGAACAACGGCCAGTCGACAAAATCATCTGAGAAAGCACTGGCGAAGGGGTTATCATCGGGGTACAACTCGTTTGTATACGGGTCGAGACCGGATTGGTAATTGAATTGACTCCACCATGAGCCCGGCCACATGGTGTCGGCAGTATTCAGGAAACGCCAGCCATGCAGGTCCGGAAGGAAGGCTTCATACGAGCTGTCTGTTCTCAATCGGGTGAGTTGATATCCCTTGACCTTAAACCGTTCGCTCACCGCGTACGTACTTTCGTCGGCGATATCGATGAGCTTGATCCGGCATTTTCTTGAGAGCGCCGGGGGTATGTCCCACACGTAATGGTTCGAATCCGATTGAATATTGGTCGCGACCGTGGAATAGGTTGCACCGTCATCATCACTGAATTCAATCCGCAGCTGGAGTCCTGGCGGTGCAGACCATCGAATGGTGTCCTGTTCACCTGCAATCCAGAGCTCGCCAGCCTTGGGACTGGTTATTATCAATCCCTGCAGAGGACAATCCACTAAAACCCCTGCAAAGCCCCATCCATCGCCACTAATTCCCGTTACGGTGAAAGAGGTCACATCTATTGTATGCAATTGAATATCCTGATAAGAATAATTACTCTGGGAGTTACTGTTTGCGCCAACGATATTTCCTCCTGAGAAGAAAATTCCGTTAGGTCCCGGCGAAACGCCGCACACTACCTTAGGGTCATACGATGCAGACGATGAAGTCAGGGGGTAACTCACTCCATGAACACTTACAGAAGCGGTGTCATCGTCATTCATTCCCCATACTCTGAAGGATGGATATTGTTCAGGATTGACAAAAGTAACTGTGACTGACATCCCATAACCTGCTAACCAATATGTGGGATCAATTGGCGCGCAGCCATAGCTTTCAAAAGTACCTCCTGAAAAACTATACGACAAAGTATCTGTTGAGAGGGAAGTAGAGGGAATGTAATGGCATTCAGTTTGTGCCCGGGCGTGGCTGGAAACAAAGAAGAGGCGTGTTACCATCAACAGGAACATTGCACTGTAGTTAAGGGTGCGCGGCTTCATGGTGAACTCCTTTCGTGAAGCATGATTGCGAGATGTGTGAATTCGTGTGTGGCATGGAACGTCTGCCCGCTCGACGAGTCGAATCGTCGACCGTCTTTTTGGCGGAAGCACAACTAATTTTATACAGAGCTTCAACATAGCCATATCAAATGAGTGAGCGTCGTTGT
>DASWHW010000144.1:0-7960 GCA_036397975.1 Bacteroidota bacterium | reverse complement strand
AACGACAGGCCCATCGACCGCAGCCCGTACATCCATGCCGGCAGAACCTTCTGTTGCATACGAGGGTAGCGGAATGTCACGCGTGAGTTCATTTACGCGTGTAATTTGAACCTGGATTTTTGTCAACTGGATCTCGCTGGTCAGTGGTGTAGACGATTTGTAGTGCTGTGCAATATATTCGTGGAGTGCGACAAATGCAATCGCTCAAACGACAAAGCCCCTCTCGGGGCTCTTCTGTTCAAGATGATGAATCAAGTAGAATCAGGCCGTCACCGACTCGTTCGCAACAACACGACCGGATTTCATGGCGCGTTTTTCAAATTCATCCCCGAAGCGCTTGATCATACTCTGGACTGGCCACGCAGCCGCATCACCCAAAGCACATATCGTGTTTCCTTCAATATTATTGGCCACATCGAGCAGGAGGTCGATGTCCTCCATACGGGCTTCATCATTCTCAAACCGCTTCAGAATCTTAAACATCCAACCCGTTCCTTCCCTGCATGGCGTGCACTGGCCGCATGATTCGTGATAATAAAATTTTGTTATCCGCGTTATTACCTTGATCAGGTCGGTGTCTTCGTCCATGACAATGAGTCCAGCGGTGCCGACTGCCGAGCCGGCTGCCTTCAGCCCATCGGCATCCATGGTCACGCCTTCGATACTCTCTCCCCTCAGGATCATGGTGGATGACCCTCCTGGAATTACCGCCTTGATTTTCTTGTCTCCCGGAATACCGCCGCAATGCTTGTAAATGATATCCGTCATTAGAACACCGGTCGGGAACTCGTACACGCCGGGCTTGTTGACATGCCCACTCACTCCCACGAGAATCGGGCCGGGGTGTTTCGCAGCGCCAATCTTGGAATAGGCCTCCCATCCCATTTTCAGTATGAGTGGTACATTCGCTATCGTCTCCACATTGTTGATGGTCGTGGGACAACCCCACAGACCAAACTGCGCCGGGAATGGCGGCTTAATCCGGGGATAACCACGTTTCCCCTCAAGCGAGTTCATCAGCGCAGACTCCTCTCCACATATGTAAGCCCCTGCGCCTCGATGGAGATAAACGTTCGTGCTGAAACCCGAGCCCATGACGTTCTCACCGACATAGCCTTTCTCATATGCATCGTCCAGCGCTTTCTGCACCATCTTTATCCACTTATTATACTCTCCACGGACATACAGATATGCAGTTTGAACGCCCATCGCGTAACAAGCAATCACGGTCCCTTCAATCATGAGATGGGGATTGAACTCGAAAATCTGGCGATCTTTGAATGTTCCGGGCTCGCTTTCATCTCCATTGACGCAGAGGTACTTCTGCTTGTCCGATTGCTTTGGCATGAATGTCCACTTCAACCCCGTGGGAAAACAGGCACCACCCCGACCGCGAAGACCGGATTTCTTCACCTCCTCGGTTACCTCTTCCGGTTTCATGCCGAGAGTCTTTTTCAACATCTGATAGCCGCCATGTGATTCATAGACGTCTATGGAGTGATAATCAGGAATAGAGGGAAGTAGTAATTGTTCCATGGTTATTTGAGCTCTTCCAAAATCCTATCGACTTTTTTCGCGTCCAGGTTCTCGTAATACTCCTCTCCGACCTGCATCATAGGCGCCGTACCACAGGACCCAAGGCACTCTGCTTCCACAAGAGTAAACCGATTATCGGAAGATGTCGCGCCAACATCAATCTGCAACGTATCACTGATATGCTTGAGAATACCCTCACAGTTGCGAAGCATGCAGGACACGTTCGTGCATACCTCCAGCTTGTGGCGACCCACCGGTTTGGTGTTATACATCGTATAGAACGTCACCACACCGTACACCTCATGAGGTGGCACCTGCAACAGAGAGGCAATGGAGTTCATTCCTTCTTTGGAAATCCAACCATGTTCTTCCTGCCAGAGCCAGAGCGCTTCCAGCAGAACCGATTGAGGGTGCTGGTATCGTTTCTTGAGCTCTTCAATTCGCTGAAGACTTTTTTCGGAGAGCGATTGCGACATTAGTCTGAAAATGATGAGTGACAGTTATTTATCTGCTTCGCCCATGACGGGATCGATACTGCCGATGACCGCCACAATATCTGAAATCATCGCTCCTTTCACCATCGGAGCAAGACCTGAAAGATTCACCATGGAAGGCGAATGAATCTTCATCCGCCATGGGTGACCGGTCCCATCGCTGACGATATACAAGCCGAATTCTCCCTTCGAGGATTCAATTCCCTGGTACACTTCCCCAACAGGCGGATCAACACCGAGATTGATCAGCATGAAGTCTTGAATGAGTTCTTCCATCCGGGTGTAGATACGTTCCTTCTTGGGAAGGACTTTCTTCGCTTCCTGCGCGTGAATCGGTCCGTGCGGCATTTTCTCGAGGGCTTGGCGAAGGATTCTCTCGCTTTGCTTGATTTCGTTCAACCGGACGTAGAACCGCGCGAGCACATCGCTTTCACTGAAGGTGATAATGTCAAAGTCAAATTCCGAATAAACGAGATACGGGTTGTCACGCCGAAGATCGCGTGGCACTCCCGCTGCCCGGAGCAACGGACCGGTAATACCGAGAGAGATCAGTTCTCCCTTTGACAGATAACCAACATCCTCGCAACGGTCAATGAAGATTTTGTTCATGCACAATAGCTTTTCGACCTCATGGAGCCCATCACCGAGCTTATCAAGAAACGCTGATAGCATGGAAGAACATTGAGTTGTCCAATCCTGCTGAAGGCCTCCAATGCGGGTAAAGCTCGTGGTAAATCTTGCGCCGCACAGAACATCAAAGATGTCCATCAGGTTTTCCCGTTCTCGGAACGTCCAGAGAAGCACGGTCAATGCGCCAACGTCCATTGCCATCGTGCCAATCGCAACGAGATGTGAGGCAACACGAGCCATTTCGCAGCAGAGCACCCGGATATACTGGGCCCTTCGCGGAGCCTCGATCCCGAGGAGTTTCTCCACCGCAAGAGTGTATGCAACATTGTTGGAGAGGGGAGAGAGATAATCCAGGCGGTCTGTGTGCGGAATGAACTCATGATACGTTGATGCTTCGGCGATTTTTTCGTACCCACGGTGGAGATACCCAAGTTCGGGAACGCAGCCGGTCACAGTCTCGCCATCGAGACGAACCAACAGACGAAGCACACCGTGCGTTGCCGGATGCTGGGGCCCAATGTTGAGAATCATTTCGTTCTCAAGGGGATCATCGAAACTTACAGTGGTATCCTGGTCCTCCAGAGCAGCAAGGATGCGGCTCTTTTTCGTTTCATCAACAGGGCTGACAGACATGAAGCTCTTTCGTCAATTCAGTATCAGTTACTTTCGAGGCAGCGGGATAGCGTCCGGCACTCCCATGAGCGGATAATCTTTTCGGAGCGGATAGTACTCATAGTCCTCCGGCATGTACATCCGGCGAAGATCGGGGTGCCCTTCAAAAACGATCCCATACATGTCAAACGTTTCCCGTTCATGCCAGTTGGCCGCAGACCACACGCCGGACACGGTGGGAACTTTCTCTCCGTCGTCCGTGGTCACCTTGAGACGGAGGTACTTCTTGTTCTTCAGCGAATACACGTTGTACACAATTTCGAATCGTTCCTCTGGCCGGTACATATCAACGCCACAAAGATCTATCAGCATATCGAAAGACAGGTCGGGATCCTCTTTGAGATAGATACAGATCCGCACGATGTCCTCTTTCTTCACCACCAGCGTTAGGTCATCGCGGAAGGTCGAACTGCTGAGAATGCTTTCAGAGAATTGAGAATTCAGCTTCTCGAGAATGGCGTCGTTCATACTGAGAGAGGCTCTTGGGATTCGACCGTATCGGGAATGAAAATCTGCTTGCGGGGAAAAACGCCGCCCAAAGTTTTATCGTTCATGATCTTGTTCTGTAATGTCATCAAGGCATTGAGAAGGTTCTCCGGACGCGGCGGGCACCCGGCCACAAACACATCCACCGGCATGAACTGATCGATCCCCTGAACAACAGAATAGGATCGGAACATTCCACCTGAGGAAGCACAGGCACCCATGGAAATCACCCACTTCGGATCGGGCATCTGGTCATAGATCTTGCGAACTACCTTTGCCATTTTGTAGGTCACGGTACCGGCAACTATCATCACGTCGCATTGCCGGGGGGTGAAGCGCATTACTTCCGAGCCAAACCGAGAAATGTCAAAACGAGGCGAAGCAGTTGCCATCATTTCAATCGCACAGCAAGAAATTCCCATTGGCATCGGCCAAAGAGAATTTGCAACCGAGGCGTTCAGAGTATTCTTCTGAACCCAATCGAGAACGACGCCCATACGCGTTGTCATGAATCCGTCGTTTTGTAGACGCTCTAATGCCATTTCAGAGCTCCCTTCTTCCAGACATAATAGAATCCCACAAGGAGGATTCCGATAAACACCAACATCTCCACAAATCCAAACATCCCCAACTCTCTGAACCTGACCGCCCACGGGTACATGAATACGATTTCAATATCAAACACAATAAACAGCATCGCAACAAGATAATACTTCACCGAGAAACGCTCTCTCGCAGTCCTCACCGGTTCCATACCGCTTTCGTATGTGGAAAGCTTGTCGTCGTTCGGTTTTTTTGGTCCCAACAACTTGTTGATGTTGACCAAGAAAAGTCCAAAGCCAAGAGCGATGAACATCATAAGAGCTATCGGAATGTAATTTTGGAGCATCAGTCAGTTTTCAATAAATTCTTTGATTTCCGGCCAAAAGGTACTCAAAAAGGAAAGGAATGTCAACGAATTCAGGTCAATGCCCAGGCCAGAGGAATGAGAATTCGAATTGAAACGATCAGACCAACAAGCTTAGTTCTTTCCTTCAACCTCTCTGCCTGCTGGTCGTTAGGAAAACGACCAGATGTAATAACTTTGAGAAAACAAATCCAACTCGATAACAAACAACTTCAGAGAAGATTTCCTCAAGTATCCAACTGATCACAATGACACTCAGGTTTCTTCTAGAGAATCACGATACGAGTTTGCTCTGAAGTTACGGCGATAGGTCCTGCAACCTAGTGGATTCCCTCGTACATCCCTTCGATAAGTTCCGCATACTTCTCCTCCACCACTTTTCGCTTGATCTTCAAGGAAGGCGTTATCTCTCCATCTTCTATTGTGAACGACTTATCCAAGAGTACAAATTTTCGAACACGTTCATAGTTCGCCAGATCCTTCTGGATAGCGGCAAAGTCCTTTTCAATCATTCGGTAGACCTCGGGCGATTTCGTCAGCTCAGATTTATCAGCATAGGGAATCTTATGAGCATCCGCATACTCTTTCAGCGCGTCAAAATCAGGGACGATGAGCGCCGTGAGGAACATTCGTCGGTCGCCAATCAGGACGAACTGCTCAACAAACTTGCTGCTGACAAACAAATTCTCGATCGGTTGGGGCGCGATGTTCTTTCCGCCTGAACTGACAAACAGGTGTTTCTTCCGATCCGTTATGTACAAGAACCCATCGGAATCCAACACACCGATATCTCCTGTATGCAACCATCCTGCTTTATCGATCATCTCCCGTGTTTCTTTCTCGTTTTTCCAATATCCCTTCATTATGTTGGGGCCTCGTGTAAGGATTTCCCCATCGTCTGCGATTTTTACCTCAACGCCGGGAATCGGTCTCCCTACGGATCCAAACTTGTAGTTGTCCAGAGGATTCACGGAGATGACTGGAGTTGTTTCTGTCAGTCCATAGCCTTCGATAATCGGGATTCCTACCGCCTCGAAGAATTCTCCAAATTGTCTTGGCAGAGCAGCCCCTCCTGACACAAAGAAGCGAATCTTCCCTCCAGTGCGGGCACGGATCTTTGACATGACAAGCTTGTCTGCAAGCGCATGACGTGCATGAAGGAGCGCTGAAACCTTGTTGTGTTTTCGCGCCCGCGCAAACTCCTGTCCCGTGGTAATCCCCCAATGAAAGATCTTTTGCTTCAACGCTGAACCGCTCTGGACTTGCTTCATGATACGCGCGTGTATACGCTCAAACAATCGGGGAACTGTACCGATGATTGTCGGCTGAACTTCCAGCATGTTATCACGAACAGTCTCCACGCTCTCAGCGTATGCGATGGTGGTCCCGCATGCCATTGCCGCATAGTAACCTGCCATCCGTTCGAACGAATGACTGAGTGGAAGAAACGAAAGGAAGCGATCTCCTTCTTGTATCAGTAAGACCTGAAGGGAATCGTTGATATTACTGCACATGTTGTGATGCGTAAGCATCACCCCTTTCGGATTGCCGGTCGTTCCGGATGTGTAGATGAGCGTGAGAAGATCTTCTGGCTTCACGAGGGCAACGGTCTTTCGGAAATAGCCAGGACTCTTCTTCCCGAATTCCTCTCCAAGCGTTATTACTTCAGCCATCAATATCGAACCCGAATCCATGAGGTTAACCCTATCCGACATGACAATAATTTTTTCCAGGGTCTTCACGTTGTCGGCAATTTTGATGGTTTTGTTGTATTGAAATTGGTTAGAGACTACAACGAATTTGACTTCCGCATCGTTCATGATATACTCAATCTGCTTTGCGGTATTTGTGGGATAGATGGGAACATCTGCCGCACCAAGACCAACAACAGCCTGATCGGTAATCACCCATTCGGGTCTATTCTCAGAAATGATGGAAACACGATCACCCTTTTTGATCCCAAGCGAGGCCAACCCAAGCGCGAACTGCTCTACCTTTCGCCCGAGTTCACGATATGATATGTCCTGATAAGCACCATCACGCTTCACCATCAACACGGGTCGAGGAGAATCGGCGTATTTCATCACAAGATTCTGAAACATTTCTGGGATTGTTGAGAAGGAGACTGCAGCCGACATGGAGATCCTCTAACTTTACTTTCGGGAGAAGGATTAGTCTATCAATATGATAAAAGAACGGCGGGAATTTTGTGCGGGAGTGTTTACCGCCGCAGGTCAGAATACCAGTGTGTATCAATATAGCGGCAGCACCAAGAAAATGCAAGGCCTATGACGAGAGGATGGAGGCGAGTCGCCAAATGCTCTCTTCAACAGTTTTTCGGTTTTCCCAGGTTTGCGCCAGATGGGTGAACGTAACTTTGCCATGAATTTCGCCGACCATGACAGTGGTCTGCCCTTCGAGCAAAGCCTCGACGGCCGCAACACCAAGCTTGCTTGCCAGAAGACGATCGCGCGCTGTCGGAGCTCCGCCGCGTTGAATGTGTCCCAGTACGCACACACGATAGTCATAGCCAGCTGCGTCCTTGATTTTTTCTGCGAGATTGAAGGCACCACCTTCTTTTTCTCCCTCTGCCACAATGATGATTGCACTCGACTTGTATCGTTTGAATGCTTCAAGCTCTTCCTTCAGCTCCTGAATGTTCGTCTGGTTCTCCGGAATAGCAATGTGTTCCGCACCGCTGCAGATTCCCACATCCAAGGCAATGAACCCTGAATCACGCCCCATCACTTCGATATAAAACAATCGATCATGAGATGCCGCCGTATCACGGATCTTATCGATGGCTTCCACTGCCGTGTTCACAGCGGTATCATACCCGATGGTGTAATCCGTTCCGAACAGGTCATTATCTATTGTTCCGGGGATACCGATCACCGGGAACCCGTGTTCCTCGTGCAGCTTCAACGCGCCGACAAACGACCCGTCCCCACCAATTGCAATCAGCCCTTCAATATCCTGGTCTCTGAGATGCTTAGCGGCTTGTGCACGACCCTCCGTCGTCCGGAAATATTCCGAACGCGCAGTACGAAGAATCGTCCCTCCGTTCTGAATGATGTTCGACACCGACCGGGCCTGCAAGTCAACAAATTTTCCTTGGATCATCCCTTCGTAACCATACTGGACGCCAACAACCTCGCACCCGTTGTAGATTCCTGCTCGCACTACCGCGCGGACACAGGCGTTCATCCCCGGCGCATCACCACCACTGGTAAAG
>DASWHW010000143.1:0-13103 GCA_036397975.1 Bacteroidota bacterium | reverse complement strand
TTGACGATACTGAAGTAATACGTGGCGTGGCGAGTTACTATTACGTTGTTGCTGTTGGAAACTCGGCTGATAACACGGGAGGGGGATTGACGCCTCCAGGTTTGGCTCTGGTGAGCAGTCGTTATTACTCACAGACGTATGACGCTGCGTTTCTTAAACGACAGGCCGGATTGTATCCGTTGGACGGAATCCGCGTTGTTCCCAATCCGTATATCATCTCTTCGAACGAAAAAACCCTCAGATTTGAGGGTCAGACCGAGAGTAACAAAATCAAGTTCTACGAAATTCCGGGCGAGTGCACAATTCGAATCTATACCGAACTCGGAGAAAAAATTAAGGAGATTGTTCACACTGACGGAAGCGCAGACGCCGAATGGAATTCGACTACTTCTTCCAACCAGATCGTAGTCAGTGGTGTCTATATTGTTCACTTCACCGTGGATGAGGACCAGCTTGATCCAAGCGGAAATGTCTTGTACCGCAAAGGTGAGACCGCGTTCAGAAAATTTGTCGTCATTCGATAATATGGGCTATGCCATGAAAAGAAAAATTCCTTTGTTGGTGTTCTCCGCGATTCTGATCGGCGGTCTTTGCTCCGCTCAACAAAAGCTGGCGCAGACCGGCATGAAGTTCCTCAATTATGGTACAGATCCCCGTGCAGTGGCTCTCGGTGAAGCTGTAACATCCATTGAGTGGTCGTCGACAGCATTGTTCTACAATCCTGCGACAATGGCGAGACTCGATGCAACCGGAAGTCTTGCCGCCGGTTCAACCCGATGGATTGCCGACATCAATTACTATTACGCCTCACTGGCAATAGCCCCTTTTGGGCAGGATATTGGCATCTTCGGCTTCACCGTGCAATCAGTCGACTACGGCGAAATCCAGGAGACGATTCTCTCTGGGAACGAAAGAGGGTTTCTGGATGTCGGATCATTCAAGCCGACAGGTCTTGCGTTGGGTGTGGGCTATGCCCGGGCACTGTCGGATAAGTTTTCTGTTGGCGGGCAGGTGAAGCTGGTCTTTCAGAACCTCGGGTCAGGCGTTACCGACATTGTCAACGGGGAATATGTGCGGCAGGGGTTTAAGCAAGACGTTCCCGCTTTTGACTTCGGGATTCTCTATCGCACAGGCTATAAGAGCCTGAATTTTGGCATGACTGTCAGAAATTTTGCAACCGAAGTAACATATGTCGAGGAAAGTTTTCAGCTCCCGCTTACATTCAAGATCGGCGTGTCGATGAATATGTTTGATCTGACTTCATTGGATCATGAATACCACTCACTTCTCCTCGCTTTTGATGCGGAACATCCCCGAGATTTTCCGGAGCAAATCCGGTTGGGCCTTGAATATGAATTCGCGCAGACTCTCGCTTTGCGGGCCGGGATAGTGACACCCAATGATGAATACAACTACTCCCTCGGTCTTGGCCTGCACCGAAACATGGCGGGAGTGATTCTGGGCGTAGACTATTCGTTCACGATCATGGATCACTTTAATGACGTTCATCGATTTGCACTTCAGATAGGTCTGTAATCATGACGACTCAGATTAGTTTTCACACAATGAGAATGCTTGGCATTGTATTCACTCTCCTGCTAGGGATTGCAGCACTTACAAGTGGGTGCGCCGAAGATCCTCCCCCGAGTCTCTTCGATCCAGATGCCGCGGGAGGAGCGAAGCCGATTATCTCCAGTATCGTGTCTCCCACGCCGAACGCCCTTGCTGGAGTGACGGTGGTGATGATTAATGGACAGAACTTCTCTTCTATTCCTCAAAATAACCTTGTCTTCTTTGATACCTTGCGAGCCACTGTCCAAAACGCATCGGCGACGCAGATTTCAGTTCTTACTCCTCCGGTAGACAATCCGAGAGATTCTGTCAACGTAAAAATAGCCGTTCTTGGCGCGGCGCTCTTCAGTGACATATATTACCTTGAGTTGGTTCCACCGATCACGAAACCCGACAGCCTCGCGCTCGGGGAAGAGCCAACCGGGATGACAGTGGATCGTTTTGGGAACCTGTATGTTTCACTATTGCCGAGTTCTGCAGGACCAAACGTCGTCCAGTACACACCTTCGGGAGTTCGTACTCTGTACTCGCCCCCATTTCCCAGTGCTTCACGCTCATACACCGGGATGAAAATGGGTCCGGGCGATACATTGTATGTAGCACAACGACAGGCTCGCATTCTCAGGGTTTTTCCTGGAGGAGGAACTGCTGTAACCTGGATTGCAGGGGGTGGTCTCGGAGCGATCGTAGACTTTGATTTCGACCAACAAGGGAATCTCTGGTGTGGAGGTTCAGCGTCCAGCGTGTATCGTGTTACACCACTCAAAGCAATCAAGGCATTTCCTTTTGTGGCAAATGTGCGTTCCGTTCGCGTTTACAGCGGAAGTCTCTATGTTGGGGGGGCCATGGACAGCATCGAAGGAGTCTGGCGCTTTCCGATCGTGTCGGCGGATAGCCTAGGCCCGGTTCAACTGTTCTTTAATTTCACTCAGGCCTATCCGGCGTCCGGGAAAGTAAATGCAATTACTTTTTCAAACGATGGCGATATGTTTGTGGGTGTTGATGAAGCGCTCTCGTTGATTCTCGTTCATCCAAATGGGTCATCGGAACGATTTTATCCCGGCCTGTTCAAGCTTCAGAACACCGCTCTTGCATATGGCACAACCACTGAACTATTTGCCTCCAGAAGAGATACCACCGCCGGATCTGGTCCTGCCCATGCAATCTTGAGAATTGAAACACAGAAAACCACCGCGCCTTACTATGGGCGCGGCGATCAATAGGGACAGTAACTAATTCATCACCACTCACACACAACAGGAGGGCTACATGAACAAACTACTTACAATAATCTTTGCGCTCATATTGCTTGCAAGTCTTGCAACTGCGCAATGGACATACCAGGGATCCTTTCCAAGCGACGCATGGGCAAACGGCACTGGTGCTCATGGCATTGCAGTCGATCCCGCTGGAAAAGTATGGTTTCAATTCTTTGGTAACTCGGATACCATCTTCAATGGGACGTCTTATGTTCCCTGCAGGGCGGTCTATGTGTTCAATCCCGATGGTTCACAGGCGTCATTTTCCCCAATTCGCACTGTGACTGTTGGTGGGCTCACCGATACACTCTACAACAGTAATCGTGGGCTCCGTGCCGATGAGACTGGAAACATTCTTGTCTCGTCCTTTGACATTCTTTATCGCATCAATTACCAAACTGGTGTCGGCATGAATAGGATTCAGCCGCAGCCTGGCCAAACCCTCGATGCCGTTGCAGTTGACAACCTCGGAGAGATTTTTGTAGGAAAGGTAATTCCTGGCAACCCGCTCCAGATTCTCGATAATGCGTTCAACATTCTCGGGAACGTCACCGACACTACCATCGGCTTTTCCCGAACTCTTGAGGTTTCAGGAGATGGGAATGACGTTTATTGGTGTGGATTCACGGAACATGCCATCTATAGGTATCATAGCGACTTCGGATCGTTTGGGCCGTATGTCCTGCAAGACAGCGTGTTCAAGGGATTCGATTGTGAATCCATTGGCTGGAATCCGACCCGCACTCGTCTCTGGGCAAGTGCAGGTTCTGCCAATGACCGTCCGAATCGTTTTCCGGGTGAGACAACAAACTATGATCTCAACACATGGTACGCGTGGGATCCGTCCACTGGTGCAATCGATGATAGTATCAAATGGGATTTCACGTTTTCAACGGATAGCGTCAATGTTCGTCCCCGCGCAATTGCGTTCAGCCCGGATGGAAACACTGCCTATGTTGGTTGCTTTGGACTCAGCACCTACCCTGCAATGCAAAAGTTCAGCCGTGTGACCAGCGTTGAGCCGATCGAGGGTGTCCTTCCGACATCCTTCTCGTTGGATCAGAATTTCCCGAACCCGTTTAATCCATCGACGGAAATTCACTTCACGTTGATTCAGGGAGGTCGCACAACACTTCGAGTGTTCGATATGCTTGGACGTGAAATAGCGACATTGCTTGATGAGGATCTGGACGCAGGTGCTTACCGAAAGGTGTTTGATGCGTCCCGTCTGTCATCCGGCACGTACATGTATAGCCTGACCTCGAATGGAAGCACGATCACAAAAAAGATGCTTCTCATGAAGTAAGTGTGAGGAAGGACTAAGTCATATTTAAGAAGGCATCCTGCTCTTTTAGTGGGGTGCCTTTTTTATTCTTCATTTTGTACGCTCGCCTATGTCCATCAACACTACCCAACGACTTCAATCGCTTGATGCCTTCCGCGGCTTTACGATTGCCGGAATGATACTTGTCAACAATCCAGGTTCCTGGAGCTACATCTATCCTCAACTTGAACATGCAGAGTGGAATGGCTGGACTTTCACGGATTGGATATTCCCTTTCTTTCTGTTCATTGTAGGCGTTGCGATGACATTCTCGCTTGCCAATCGCAAAACCCACGGTGTTGCAGATCGGCAGATATTGTTGCAAGTCCTTCGCCGTGCCGCGATCATCTTTGGGCTCGGCTTGTTTCTTTCCGGGTTTCCTTATTTCAACCTTTCCACCATTCGCATACCGGGAGTGCTGCAGCGCATCGCGGTCTGCTACTTGATTACATCGTTCATTGTGGTGAAGTCGAGTTTCCGAACGCAGGTGACGATAGCCGTTGGACTTCTTCTCGGGTATTGGGCATTGATGGAGTTTGTTCCGGTCCCTGAGTTCGGGGCAGGTCTGTACGAGAAGGGGCGAAACTTTGCCGCCTACATCGATTCACTCGTGCTGAGTGGGCATATGTGGTCTGCAACAAAAACATGGGATCCGGAAGGAGTCATCAGTACAATTCCTGCAATCGTTTCGACGCTTCTTGGAGTCTTTACTGGAAATCTTCTTCATTCCAATCGGTCCGGTGCAGAGAAGACCTCCTTGATGTTCATATTCGGAAATATCGCTCTTCTACTTGGTGTTCTTCTCAATAACTGGCTGCCGATTAATAAAAGCCTCTGGACAAGTTCCTACACAATTTTTATGGCTGGATGGGCGTTGGTCTGCCTGGCTACGTTCTACTGGTTCATCGACGTGAAGGGGTACAAGAAGTGGGCTCATCCCTTTGTTGTCTACGGGATGAACGCAATTGCCGTGTTTGTTCTTTCGGGAGTGATCGGTCGATTGCTCGTTCTGATTGCGGTATCATCACCGGCAGGGGATCAAGCGACTCTGAAGTCTTTCATCTTCGACAATTACTTTCTCCCGCATGCGACTCCGATTAATGCGTCTCTTGCCTTTGCAATCGTGTGGGTTGTTGGAATGTACCTCGTGGTCTGGATTATGTGGAAAAAGAGATGGTTCCTCAAGGTTTGAATTGGTCAATAATGAGAAGGATTATACGCTGCTTTGTCCTCTCTTTGATGGTGTTCACGGCCAGGTCCGGAATGGATAAGTCTGAAATCATCGATGAAATAAAACGTCTCGAGGCGAAATTCGGCGGCCATCTTGGCGTCATGGCAAAGAACCTTCGTACCGGCGATGTTATCGAATACAACGCTCGTGAACGATTCCCCACAGCCAGCGTAATCAAGCTTCCCATCCTGGTCGCGTTTTTCGATCAAGTTGATTCAGGAAAGATCGACCCCAGCCTTCGTGTCGTATTATCCGATGATGACAAAAAACCCGGGTCAGGGATTCTGCAGTACATGACTTCCGGGAATACGATGACAATCCTCGATGCCGCCCGGCTGATGATAATTCTCAGCGACAATACTGCAACAAATCTGGTACTGGACAGGCTTGCATCAACGCACGATGCTCGCCTGGAAGCCGTGAATTCTACCATGCTTAAATATGATCTAAAAGACACAAGACTGCTGAACAGGTTATTTTCCTGGGAGACAAAAAAAACAACCGGGGAGTCAGTACGGTATGGAATCGGAGTATCGACGCCGGCAGATATGGTGAAGCTGCTTGATCTTCTTCACGCAAAAAAGCTTGGTGCGGAAACTTCCAATGCCGCAATGCTGGAAATCCTGAGACAGCAGTTTTATGGTGACATGATTCCGCGATTCCTTCCGTCATGGGAATGCAAATATCTTTCCGTTGCCCATAAGACAGGATTCATCAACGAGACGAAGGTCGATGTCGGCATGATACTCTCCGATAAAGCCGATATCGCGCTCTCTATTTTTGTCGACAAGCATCCTGATCATGAAGAGACGATCGAGAACAGTGCAACACTGCTTGGCGCCTATGTCGCTCGGGCAATTTGGAATCATTGGACTGGCAGCATTGGATATACCGAGCATGAAATCAAGGCATCGCATGTGGATTGGAATTTTTTCCCGGGAGGAAAATGGGGAATATGGCGATCGGCAATGGCTTTGTTTCCTCATCCAGGTCGAGCAAATGGATTCACCGGACGGGACGGGACGCTCTATCCTGCTTCACCGCATTATGTCGATAGCAGCATTACTGTTTTCGTTCCGGACGGATTCAAAGAGACAACCGATGGCGTGAACCTGATAGTCCACTTTCACGGGCATATGAACGACAATATGGGAGTACTGGAGCAGTTTATGATGCCGCAGTCGATGGTCGAAACGAAGACAGACGCCATTCTCGTTCTCGCCCAGGGGCCGTATCGGGCGCGGGATTCATTTGGAGGGAAGATGGAAGACGATGGAGGATTGAAACGCCTTGTCGATGATGTTCTTGCAACCATGAAGCGTGAAGATGTCACCTCATCCGCAAAGCTGGCACGATTGATCATCTCCGCCCACAGCGGCGGCTTCCGTCCTGCGGCATTTGCCCTTGATCGTGGCGGACTGAATCCGTTCATTACAGACGTGTTCCTTTTCGATGCATTCTATGCCAACCAGGATTTGTTCAAGAAATGGTTAGAGAATGGGAAAGGAAGGCTGTTGGGCGCTTACACTACGCGTCTTCGCGAAGAACATACGACGTTCGAACAGTTCATGAAGAGAAAGGTTGGGGAAAGGCTGTCATTTACCTACACAACGGTGGATCATAATGCCGTCGTCCATGAATTTTTTGGTAAATGGCTTTTGGAACTTGGACCGGAATGGAAGATCCGGTGATTACTCAGTTACGATGAGGGATATTGTTGACCATGGCTGATGATGTGCAAACAAAACTCAACACAGCAACAACAAGCACGATGAATGGCTCCCAACGATCGTACGATGCTACGTCGCATGTTGAAGACATGGCCGTAAAGGCAAGCGGGAGGAAACTGATCTATCCGCCAACCGAGAAGATCAAGATTGTTGAAGTCCCCAACTTCCCTATGCTCGGGAAGCTTGCGGCGCTGCGGTTTATCGAATGGGTGCAAAAAAATCCGGGCGGAGTTATCTCACTGCCGACAGGGAAAACTCCGGAGCACTTTATCAAGTGGATCGTGCGTATCCTCGACCGGTGGGAAACGAAGGAAATCCAGAAACTGCTGGAGGCATCAGGGATTGATCATTCCGTCAAGCCTGACATGAAGAGTCTTTCATTTGTGCAGATCGATGAGTTCTATCCAATGGACGCCAGTCAGCAAAACAGTTTTCATTGGTATGTGAATGAGTTCTACATCAAGGGATTCGGCCTCACTCCATCGAAAGCGCTACTAATCAACGCTACGTCGCTTGGACTTCCTGCGGGAAGGACCATGCACGAAGTCTTTCCTGGAAATATTGTCGACCTGAGCCTCCGTGTACGCCAGACAAAGTCAGAACTGGAACGGCTCCAGCGGGAAGTGATCAACAGGGTGGATGAATGGTGCATGGAGTACGAAACGAAGATCAGGTCCATGGGAGGGATCGGCTTTTTCCTGGGTGGTATCGGTCCGGATGGACACATTGCGTTCAACGTACGCGGTTCGAGTATTCATTCGGTGACCCGTTTGACCGGAACGAACTACGAAACTCAGGCCGCCGCGGCAACCGACCTGGGAGGAATAGAAATTTCACGCAATCGATTGGTTATCACCATCGGTCTTGCGACCATCACATACAATCCCACGGCCACAGCCATTATCATCGCCGCAGGCGATGCCAAGGCCCCCATCGTCGCATCCGCGATCGAACAGAAAAAAAGCCCGCGGTATCCTGCCTCGGTTCTTCAGGATCTCCCGAACGCCCGGTTCTATCTGACAAAGGGAGCTGCAAGCCTTCTTGTTGAACGCCGCTTCGAAGATTTCTCCAGTCGAGAAGTCACTGCCGAAACGGTCGAAGACACGGTGTTCTCGATTAGCCTTGCGACAGGAAAAGCGACTGATGCGATTTCCAATAAAGATTTCTCGAATGACCGTTTTGGGACAAAGCTCCTGGAGAGAACCGGGAAACCTTTCAGCGAATTAGTTACCCTGACAACAGAGAGCGCGATTAAAAAAATCGACCGAGGACTTGCCTCCGTGTCGAATACAGTGTTCCTCCACACAGAGCCGCACCACGACGACGTGATGCTCGCATACATGGCCCATATTTATCATCTCGTGAGAGATCCGAGCAACAAGCACTACTTCGGAAATCTGACGTCGGGATTCACATCGGTGTCGAATGCATATTTTCTGTCGATACTGGAAAGACTGGAGCATCAGCTGGAGGGGGGAACGCTCTCCAGCCTTCTTTACGAGGGATACTTCGATCCGAAGGATCATGGTCATCGAATGGAAGACGTCTATTTATTTCTCAACGGGACCGCGGCGAAGAGTCAGGAAATGAAAGATGAAGCGGAGTCGCGCCGGCTGATGCGAAACCTTGTTGAGGCGTATCAAACAACGGATCTCGTAACACTGAGAAACCGCGTTTATGATTTAATGCAGTATCTCCACACCCAATATCCGGGTGCGAAAGATACACCTCAGGTGCAAACGCTCAAGGGAATGATTCGCGAGTGGGAGGTGGAAATCCTGTGGGCGTACATCGGCATCGAATCGAACTCCGTCTCGGCACTTCGCCTTGGTTTCTACAAGGGGGATATTTTTTCGGAAGAGCCGGAAGTCGATCGAGACGTTCTTCCAATCCTCTCGCACCTCAAGCAAATACGGCCACATATTGTCTCCGT
Source organism: Bacteroidota bacterium (assembly GCA_036397975.1). Classification (GTDB taxonomy): domain Bacteria; phylum Bacteroidota; class Ignavibacteria; order UBA10030; family UBA6906; genus SZUA-287. The sequence continues at coordinate 4,054 of DASWHW010000143.1, read as the reverse complement.
TGCTTTCGATCCTGAGGGAAGTGGGCCGGATACTCACTACAAGGCTATGCAGGCCGTTGCTGAGGCGTTGCGCCTCTACTCAAAAGAAACGGGAGAAACCGGCATCAAGATCTGGGGTTACAGAAACGTCTGGTATCGCTTCCGACCGGCTGAATGTAACCTGATGATACCGGTTTCGCTGAATTCACTTTCAATGATGCATGCCGCTTTCATGAACTGCTTCGGGTCCCAAAGCGCCGCGTCGTTCCCGAGTTATGAGCATGACGGTCCGTTTTCCGAGTTAGCCCAACAAATTCAGGTGGAACAATACAAGTACCTGGAGACATTTCTCGGCAGCGAGTTCTTCCAAAAGAATAATCACCCGAGGCTCCGTGCCGCAAGGGGAATGATATACATGCGGGAAATGGATCTCGACGAGTTCTTCCAGCGTGTCCGCGAATTGAAGAAAATGACGGAAGATCGGATTTGATCTGACCTTTTCTCTCGCCAAAAAGAAACCCCCGACCGAAATCCGATCGGGGGTTTTTTACAGCTATTCCATCAACACGTTACTTCATGAATACCATCTTCTTGAAGCTGGTGAAGGCATCGGTTCCGTCAAGCGGACGTGCCTGAAGATGATAGAAGTAGACACCGCTTGCAACCTGCTGACCAAAGTTGTTGGCTCCTCTCCACTGGAGATTATAGAACCCAACATCCTGAACCTGGTCTTGCAATACTGCAATCTCTTGGCCTAGAAGGTTGTACACCGTCAGCCGAACGCTGGATGCTTTCGGAATCGAGTAACGGATGGTCGTACTCGGGTTGAAAGGATTCGGGAAGTTTTGATCCAAAGTAAAGGACTGAGGAACTGCCTGTTCCGGATCGTTGTCAACACCGGTAAGAATCCCGTAGAACGATGCGATTCCGCCTGTTGATGTAACGGCCCATCCATAGGTATTGGAACCGTCCAGCGCAAAGTCGGCATGTCTAAACGAACCAATGGCTCCTGCGAACGACGTATCCCAGGTAGCGCCACGGTCTGGACTGTGGTAGACAAAGGTACCCCTCACTGCCCAGAAATCCACCCCACGACCCTGGACTCCGTAGATCGAGCCCGTTCCTGGAAGTGTGGTTGATGTCCAATTGACACCGCCATCAGTGGTGCGCGCCGCGCCAGTCGCAGCACTTCCTCCAGCAACGCCATATTGTGTGTCAGTAAAGCCAACGCCGACACTTGAGGCGAAAGAAGTCGCCCCAAAACCCCATGTCAAGCCGCCGTCTGTCGTGTAATATACCCTACTGTTGCTGGTACCAAACCAGATGTGCGTGGAACCAACAGCAGAAAGTGAGGTATTCCAGCCGGCCTCGGTCCCAACCTGAACCGGTGCCGTGGGGCTTTGCGCCCACGTTGCTCCGCCATCAGTTGTGTTCAAGATTGTCCACACGCCGCCAACGGGATCGCCCATTGCAATCCCGTTGCTCGCATTGAACATCTTGATTGCATTAATGAATCCCCCCACCTGTGTGAAGACGGTGTCCCATGATGAGCCACCGTTTGTCGTTCTGAAGATGAGAGCGTCGCCAGGACTCGTCGTTACATATGCTGTGTTCTCGTCAAGAGCATCGATGGAGAAGATAGTGTTCGATCCGATAACCCCTCCTCCCACGGACGTCCATGTGGTTCCGCCATCGGTTGTGCGCAATACCGTTCCACTTGCCCCACCAATCCATGCATTGTATCGGTCAAGAGCCCTGACACTTCGGAGGGCAACAGTGGTTCCGGATGTCTGCACTGTCCATCCTGGTGGCGGAGGTGGAGCTGGTCTACGCAGCGTCACCGTAAATGTATCAATCGTTGGTACCGGTGGGTTCGGTGGATCTTTTGCCAACACAGTCCACTGGAAGTTGAGTGAATCTGCAGTTCCCAAATACCCAAGAAGGGTGGCGCCGGTCACCGTTTTGATTGTGTCCGCACCGGAGTTGTCGGACAACGAACCGGAGAAGCTCACCGGCTTAAACTGATAGATGAGTGCATCTCCGGCATTGAAGTCGAGCGCCTTGCGCCAGGAGAATTGATATGAACCCGCGCTATCAACTATCAATGTGCTGCCGTCTGCCGGTTCGAGAAGTGCAAAATTGTTGACCGGTGGAGAATTGACCGGAACGAATTGCGAGTTGAACATCGGCGTGATTTGATAGCCGTTGTCGTGCACCGTTGAACTGGACGTGAACTGCGTTGCTGTTCCCGTCAACGCGACAGGGAAGTTTGGATACGGACTGCCATCGATTTCGGTATCATTGTCAATACGCAGGATTGTGGTGTCGATTCCGTTCCAGATGTTCAGGTTTGCGAAGTTTCCAGCCGCTGGCCAGTCTGCAGAGGTAAAGTCGAGTGGATGCGCAACGGGGAACCTGATCTGCATGCTCTCGTATGGTTCCGGGTCAGCCATATACTGCTCGATCGTAAGATCGACAGGGGTAATGGCATTACCTGTGTCAATGACGGAGATGTCTGCAGCAAGATCAAGAGGAGATATCTCAGTTGTGCCCCGGAAGTAAGCAACAGCTCCGATGACCTGAACTCTGTCGCCCACATTCAGTGTCGGTGCCCCAAGCAGTCCGAATTGGAAGATTTGAATACCCGCGGTTGCATCCTGTATGAAGTATCCAAAATTGGATGTCTGAATGTTGACAGAGTTAACCACGCCGATAACTTTCACTGTGTCGCCCAAACGATCAGGCTGTCTGTCGCCGTTCATGTCAATGCGCGCTTCTGCTATTGAAAGCAACGGCGGCGTCACGCCAGCAACAGAAATCGTTACCGGATCGAACGCAGTATACGTGTAGCTATTTGGTCCGCCTGGAGGAGAAATAAGCGTGACGTGCTCGTTTGAGTTTTCAAAGTAGATGATGTTACCGAGCGCATCGGCTGCAATAGCACCACGGAAGGAAGTCGTATTATTGTCTGGATCGGCCCATGCTGTTGCACGCGTTGGCGCCGACGTATTCAATCCCGTAAATGCATACACGCCGCTGACTTCTGTATTTGGAGAACCGACGTCATGCGACATATAAAGAATATCATCTCCTGCACCCGGTCCGCGTTCATCCAGGGCGAGAGTAACGGGGTCACCGTCTGCCATGATGGTTGTCCACATTGTGTCAGCAATTGTCTTGGGGAGAGTACCCGAAGACATGTCAAACTTCATGATACCGCGTGGTCTGGTCGTGTACTGTCCAAGTGCGGAATCGGCACGGAAGATGACATAGAGCGAATTGTCCGATCCCCACTCCGCATCCCAAAAAAGCATGCCGCGATTCGGTTCGACAACAACCAGAGTTTCCAAAGGGGCGGTATTAAAGGTCTGGTTTCCGATCGGAATTCCAAACACGGCATTATCGCCGGTTACGTAGAGATATTTACTTGCACCTGTACCCTTGAAATCAAGACCTTGAATAATCGTTCCATAAACACTTGAATCGAACACAGCAACATCGAGAGTATCCAAATGGTATCGGAAGATTTTACGCTCGGTACGACCAATCAAGTGCACGTAGCCGTCATCATCGGGCAACGTTGCGTAACGTCGATCGGATGGACCAACAGGGATTCCAGTGGTCGTCAGCAACGCTGCGCCAGGAGCATTACCATACTGCGACCCGTCCGATGCATGCCGCGCCACGCCCGTAACATATCCTCCGTTGCTTGCGGAGTAAATAAAACCAAATTGTCTCAGCGCAGGGTTGTTCACACTTCCCACACCGCGTGTGAAGATAGCAGGAGTGGAGTTGTGATACACCGTGTAGCTGCCGTAACCGGAATGATACGCTGTTATCTCAACGTCATACGAAGCTGCAGGTGTAGGCGACCCGCCATTATCGCTTCCATCCCAAATGACTGCATTATCTCCTGCTGAAAGTCCCGCTGCTGTGAGTGTCTTCAAGGGAGTTCCACCTCCGAGTGGAACAACATTAATCACGACGGAATCTGCCGCGTCGTTCAGATAAAAACGAATAGCAGCCCCCGTCCTGTCGCCAAAGTTACCATCGAAAGGATCCGACGTTCCTTCCT
>DASWHW010000142.1:0-5278 GCA_036397975.1 Bacteroidota bacterium | reverse complement strand
TTGGAAGAAGGGTGGCGGAGCTCGTCAACGGCTATCAGGAAGCAGGCTCTCGAACGGCCATTTGGAACGCTCATGATGTGGCAAGCGGCGTGTACCTCGCGCGTTTCACGGCAACAGATGGGAGCGGCATATTGAAACTCTCAAAGACGATGAAGCTTGTCCTCGCCAAATGAATACCTGTCAAGACAAGTCTATCCCGGAAGTGCAAGAGCCGAATCACGTGATTCGGCTCTTGAGTTTCTTGTTGTGCCATAATGTTATATCTTTCCACAGAAATACACATCAAGACCAAGCTCTCGCATAGCAGCAGCCTTTATATAGAGTGCGCGCCGGGCATCGGTACGAGTGGGCGCATACACAACCTGGATATGGTTGGATTTATGCTTCGCCATCATCTGATCGCGTGTTATTCCTTTCAACACCGCGTGCATTATTGGCCATTGGGGCGTAGTGAGACGCCAGCGTTCATTCGTCTCCTCTTCAGGTAAAGCAACCGCTTCGGCCAGTCCAGTGTCGTATTTCAGTCTTCGTTCCTCAACATAGACGCGGCTCCACACAACATGCCCGGGACGGCTCACTCCCTTGATCGTTCCACCCCCACTCGGGAAGTACATCGGTGGCTGCCGTTCGCTTTTTGCACTGCGGTATCCATCAGCAAAGTGCGCCGGAGGAACTGCCCCGGAGATTTCAAACACCCAGACGAAATCATCAATGCCATCGCCGCGGTAATGTCTGCCCCAACGAAGATCATGCAATGTCGTCTCCGGAGCAAATCCCAATTGTCGCCAGAGCTTATACGTAACCAACGCATCCAGTCCGGCACATTCATCCACTTCATTAAAGTGAGGCAGGGCTTCGCCTGCAAAAAGCTCTTCTCCACTTTTCTCGTGATAGACCGGAGGCCGCTCGACGTTATTCAACAACCCTTCGGCAAGATCCGATGCGGGAGTAAGGTCTTTAAGCCCTTGTTGATACTGAATCCCGATCGCCGCACACCCGAACTCGTCTGCAATTCGCACTGCGGCAATATACATCTTGCACTGTTGCAATACTTGCAATTCCGTTAGGTCGGTTTCGCCATTGCTTCCAAGCTGGAACTTCATCCCCTTTCCAAGAAGCCATTCGTAGACCGTTCGAGCGTCTTCGTCGCCGACCGTCTGCATCTTCGCATACAATGCAGATTGACTCAAGCGTTCTTTGAAGACTCCGGTCTTGTGGAGCAGCTCATCGGGGATAATCGCATTGTACATCCCCATGCAACCTTCGTCGAAAACACCCATGATGTGTTGGCTCTTGCGGAAGCCCTTTGCAAACTCCCATCCCTCCTTTTCAGTTCTCTTAGGGATGGTTGCATTTTTGTAAGCAGTAACATGCGAGAGATCATGCTTGGCCGAATTCTTTTTCATCCATCGTTTCAACCCGGCCATGAAAAACGAATCCGTGAAGTCCTCGCTCCATAAAGAGGAGTAGGCTACTCCCGCCTTTGTAAGAGATGCATTCAGATTTAACATCCCAACAAGTCCGGGCCACGTGCCACTCCAGTTTGCGACTGTCAGGATTGGCCCTCTGTGGGCCATCAAGCCTGCAAGCACATGATGGCTGTATTGCCAGACTGCTTCCGCCACAATCACCGGGGCCTTTTTCGGGATGTCGTGAAATACTTCTATCCCATATTTCTGGCTGTCGATGAAACCGTGCTTCTTTTTCTCATCAAAGGGGTGGGCCCGTTGCACCCCGCCGCCGATCGTTTCAATTGCAGCAACAAGGCGACGTTCCATCGCAGCCTGAGTTGGTTCACAATTCTGGTTTGCCGTGGGCCGCAGGTCGCCATTGGCGACGAGATAAATGGTATCCATGATTACGAACTCCTCTTCGTGAAAAACAATCGGGCGATACTCAAGACGAGGCTTGCTATTTATAGAGATAACGTTCTTTGAACGTTGGGTTCTCTCCTGCCATCTTCAGAAATACATCCAGCGGCACTACCTCAAAGTCCGGCCCCAACTTGTCCAGGATTCCCTTCACTCGCACAATATCGCTCCACTCCCGGACGTGGACGAGCAGAAAATATGGACGGTCCTTGTTAATTAAGGCCAGTTCCTGTAGATCGACAACGGCATCCGCTTCGGGACGTGTCTCGGAAAGATAGTAATCGTATGAAACAAATGGTCTGCCCCCACGCGATGAGAATGTATACGCGGGGACATAACCATTGACGAATCCGACAGCATCCTGCATTCCTTGATAGTACGCGTCAACAACGTACTTGGGCAGTTCTGTATTCCCCTCGATTGTCGCTCCTTCCGAATAGTCCATCGTCTCAAACACATTGATGTCGAGTTTCTTAATCAATTCGTCTGCTTTTGCAATGACACCGGGCAGAAGTTTGGGCGGGATCGCTTTCGGATACATGTAGCCGGGGCCGGAGAGTGCGCCAATAAAGAAATCGTTTGCCGTTGCACTGCTGTAATAATACTCCAGCATCGTCGGCGCCATCCATTCCCAATTGATAGTGACTTCCCATGCATAGGGCATGCTGCCCCGCCCGGGCTTTGTCCACGCACCCAACCCCAGACCGTCGCTTTGAATGCACGTAACGTACACTTTCTTTTCCGGCTTGTATTCTTTTCCGTCAATGACATTATGGTTGTTCTTGAACTTGAATCCTGGTGAAGGAGGAGTCTTGCTCGTGAAACTCAAGTTGGGAAGCGTGTGAAGACCTTCAACACGTAGCGCGTAGTGCGAGGTAAGGGTCACGTAGTCGCGTTCTTTGTCCTTTGCATAGGAATGCCAACCCATCACCATGGAAAACGGTTTTTGCTTGCTGAGAATTTCATCAGCAAGCGCGTATTCAAGTGTATCGGAAGGAAGCGTGGAGAGGTCCGTGACAAATGCGTGCTGGGCAATTGCAAAATCAGCGATGCCCGGTTTCATCACCTTGCCCGCTTCTCCCCCCGTCCAGACGATGTATTCCTTGTTGTACCTGGTGCCGTATATATCGTACGCCCACCGGAAAATCTGCGCATCTGTTTGTCCCGTAAACTTCCCGCGCAGATCCTCAATTTGTTTCAATCCGGCTTCCTCCACCATCGTGATCAAATCCTCATTTACCACAACTCCCCTCTCAAGGCCTGCAATGGTCAATGCAATGTTGATCGACGTCCGGACATTCTTATCCCACACGACATACCCTTTTGCGTACTGCTTGAATATCTTGAGCGCCTGCGCTGTGGATTTCAACTCGGTAAACGTATAGTTGAGTTTCGTTTTGTAGAAGTCGAAAACGCCAGGCGTGAACTTGAAATCCCACGTGTCAGGATAAAGGAAATACAACCGCGGCGCATCGGTGTTTGCAAGGCCCTGGAGACTTATGAGGAAAAGGTTTTCGGGCAGCTTGCTCTCTATCTCCCAATTATCCACCAGCGACATAACGTACGCTTCCTTTGTCCCTGCACGCTTGAACACATATTTCAGCGGCGAACCTGCTTTCCTCGTCGGACGATCTAGGACAACAGTCAGCGTTTGTTTCTCGTCTGTCAATTCGTAAGTATCGGTGCTGGTGATTTGTCTCTTGCCCTGAGAGGCGAGCACGGTGTACCGGCGTTCTATTTTCAATCGCGTTCCGTTGTTTTCCCATAGCGCCGTCACTGCCTGTTCTGACGATGTGTCCATCGAGATACCCATGAACACATTGGAAGGCCACAAACGGCTTGGAACAGGAATGCCGTTGACCGTACCGCCCGTCTTCAGAACAAGCCTCTCAGTGGCTGTCCGTCCACTTCCCCACGTATAGATAATGTTGACCGTTGAACCGTTCTGTGAGATGTCGATAGATGACGTCTTGAACAAATCTATGTCGGAGCTTTTGAGCGGGAGCAATGTCCATTTGCCGTTGAATTTCTGATCGCCGTTGCTCAGCGCGGTGGGAACCAAAACGACAATGAGTACCAATGGTATGAGTGGCCGAATGAATGACATTCTGAATACCTCGTAATCGAGTGAGAAGTAGCGGTGAGATTGTCAAGTGTGAGCATGCACTGCGAGAAGACAGCTAGCGTGAGTGATTCACCGTTCTCATATCTTCTCTGTGCCGGAGTAAGATACGCGAATTTTATAAACAAAGTAAAGGAACCCCATTTAGCATATGAAACACATTTGCACCTGAGCTTTGCATTACCATTATTTCATCATCCACATTTCTTCCACTACCTCACCCTGATGGATATGAATTCATATTTGTTTCTAGCCGCATTCACCGGACTACTTGCTTTTCCGTTTACTCACATACATGCCGAGGGTTCAGTCTTTTATGTTTCAACTATTGGAAACGACAAATGGTCGGGTACCCTCGCTGCGCCGAACCCTGGAAAAACCAATGGACCTTTTGCCACTCTTGAAAGGGCCACGGATACTGTTAGCACTTTGAAGTCAGCTAGTGGAACAGCCGGGGACACTGTCACCGTGTACGTTCGCAAAGGAAATTACTCTCTTCACAGGACGCTATATCTAGACAAAAGAAATGGCGGCACAAGCGAGGGGCCCGTCATATGGCGATCATATCCCGGCGAGAGAGTCGTTCTCACCGGCAGCAGAACAATCGAAGGCTTCACGAAAGTGAGTGACCAATCTGCCAGAGAACGCATCAATCCGCAATTCCAGGACAAAATCCTGCAAATCAACCTTCGTGCACTCGGCATCACGGATTATGGGCCCATTGAAGGCCGCGGTGGACCCGGCATGGAGCTGTTCTTTGACGGACAGCGAATGTCACTGGCTCGCTACCCAAATACCGGCTGGCTTCTCGTTGCAGACGTTCCACAATCGGGCGATACGTTGTACAACCGCGGACTCGACCGTGAGAAACGATTCAAGAATGTTCCGGTCGGCAGACACTATGGAAGGATTCAGTATTCCGGCGACCGGCCAGATCTCTGGTCACCAAAAAACGAAATATACATGCACGGCTACTGGACGTGGGATTGGAGTGATTCGTATCAGAAAGTGGAATCAATTGACCCGGTTACCAAGACTATCACCATCGCGCCACCCCACCATCATTACGGATATACGACGAATCAGCGATTTTATTTTCTGAACGTCCTGGAAGAACTTGACACTCCCGGTGAATGGTATCTCGATCGAAAGAACGGCGTATTGTACTTCTGGCCTCCCGGGCCGGTGCAGGAAGGAAGTGTGACTGTCTCGATGCTTGATGCCCCGCTAATCTCACTCGATAGCGCTTCGTACGTCACGATTCGGGATTTGCATTTTGGGTACT
>DASWHW010000141.1:0-5274 GCA_036397975.1 Bacteroidota bacterium | reverse complement strand
GAGGGGAAGGCGGATGCCATTAAAGCGGCAGTAGAGGGACCTATCACCGCACAATGTCCCGCATCCATTGTTCAGTTACATCGGAGAGTTATCGTCCTGTGTTGATGAGCCGGCAGCAAAGAAGCTGAAAGGCTCCTACCCCGATACCTGGAAGTCCTCTTATATGCTCAAGCACTGAAGGGTGGTATTCGACAACAGGCATATAACAATTCTGGAATTGTAGAGTTCCTATTGGCATTTATTGCTGTGGCAGTTCTTATGTCCATAGGAGTTATCTGGAGTTTCGATCCGGGACACCACAATGATACATTTTCAGACTTTTCTTCTCGCTCTCCAGCTAGTTTCGCCCTTCTTGCATAATGCTTAGAAAAGTCCACTCCTAGGTCATTTTTCATTACCTTGCAGTCAATACCTAACTCAAGGTGCGCTCATCAATTAAACCGAACGAACCGGAAAAAAGTCAAATCACCATTAAACTTCATCACTTTTCAGGATCTTCTATGAAACAAACGCTCTTTGCTCTTCTTCTCTTCACGACATTCGCCGGCTCCATTGCATATTCCCAGAACAGGCCAAATCCAGCGGAACGAATGGATCGGACGATGGTGATGCTCACCAAGCAACTCCTTCTTTCAATGGAACAGCAAAAGACCATACGTCAAATCCTTACCGAGTCAAACAAAGAACTGGCCAATGCCCGCAAGGAAAATGTTGGCAAGCCCGAGCTAGTGAGGACAGAGATGCAGAAGATTCGTGCGAACAGCGATGCACGCATCGAGGAAATTCTCAACAACGCGCAAAAGACCGCCTTCGAAAAATATAAGGAGCGGCGCAAATCACGCATGCGGGACCGAACATTGGATGATGAAGGCAGACGTTAATGAGACGGAAGATCGTCATCGGTGGAAGCGCCGCTGTTGTCCTTCTTGCGGCCACACTCTATTTTGGGTTTGGTTCGGGACGAACTTCGTCGGGAAAAGAAGAGGCGACACAGCGAGCCATTCAGGTTTCACGCGGCGATCTTGAACTCAGCGTCTCCGCTGATGGCATTATCCAGCCGATTAACAAAGTCGAGTTGAAGTCAAAAGCGAGCGGACAAATCCTCGAAATGAACTTCGTCGAGGGACAGACCGTCAAGAAAGGCGACCTCCTCATTGCACTGGATCAAACAACTGCACGGAACGATTATGATCAGGCAAAGGCCGATCTTGAGCTGGCAGAAGCAACAGCGCTGCAGCAGTCGAACAATGACCGGCGGTCGGAAGAGCTTTCCACCAAAGGATTGATCTCTCAGCAGGACCGCGATGCCGCGCGCGTGGATTACGTCCGTGCAAAATCATCGCTCGTGAAAGCGAAGGCGGTATTGTCTTCCGCGGACGAACGGCTGCGCGATACAAGAATCCATGCGCCAATCTCCGGAGTGATCCTGACAAAGGCAGTGGAGGTTGGACAGATCATTTCCTCCGGCGTGTCTAACGTTGGCGGTGGAACCGTCCTCGCCACGCTGGCAAACATGGACGAAGTGTATGTGGAAGTAAATGTCGACGAAGTTGATATCGGACGGGTGGGGGTAGACCAATCGGTGACGGTCACTGCCGATGCCTTCCCGGACAATCGCTATCCGGGAGAGGTGATTCGTATCGCTCCGCAGGGAACGACACAGCAAAACGTGACGGTCTTTCCCGTGCTTGTGCAAGTGCAAAACAAAGGAGGGCGGCTGAAGGCCGGCATGAGCGCATCGGCAGACATCGAGATCTTCCGGAAGACCGATGTCCTTCTTTTGCCGAATGAAGCGCTTACCGATCCGCGGTCACCTCAAGGACGAGCCCTCCTTGAAGAACTCCGCGATTCAAGCCGGACCGGGAGAAACAATCTTGATTCAGCAAGCAGAGCACGTTTTGCGGAGAGGATGGGCCTGCGACGTGGTGGTGAAGGTGGCGGATTTCAAGGATTTCAAAACTCCAATGGAAGTCGTCGCCGCGAAGGAACGCAAAGTCGGCGGCGCATCGTCATGGTCAAGGAATCTGAAAAGATCAAACCAAAGTTTGTCACCATTGGCGAAAGTAACTTCGACAACACGGAGATTGTTGACGGACTCGAAGAGGGAGACGAGGTGTACGGATCGACCGTCTCTCGTGCACGTGCCGCCCAGGAGGAGTTGAACGAGCGCATTCGGAGCAGGAGCGCGATGGGCGGCGGCAGCGGAAGAGTCCGATGAACCCGGTAGAGAGTTTTCGCACTTCCCTGGAGGCTTTGAACGCCAACAAGTTTCGATCGCTTTTGACGATGCTCGGCATTATTATCGGCGTTGCTGCGGTGATCACCATGATCGCAATCGGTGAAGGGGCACAACAAGCGGTAGTCGAACGTATCGAATCACTCGGATCCAATCTCTTGTTCCTTTCACCGGGAACGCAGCGCAGCGGCGGGGGCTTTGTCAGGGAATCCGGCTCCAGTGTTCGCCTCAAAGAGAGCGATGCAACGGCTATCGAGAAACGAGTTGCTCGCGTCGATGCTGTCGTTCCGGAACTATCACGCCAGGCACAGGTGAAATACGAGAACCGGAACTGGAGCACTCGGATTATCGGCACTGTGCCAGAATATGAAACGGTGAGAAACTTCGCTGCTGTGGATGGCCGCTACTTCAATCAAAGCGAGCTTAAGGGGGTTGTAAAGGTCTGCGTTATGGGGGCAACGGTTGCCCTGAATCTCTTTCCAGACGGTTCAACTCTCGGCAAGCAGATCCGCATTAACGGGCAAGCATTCACGGTGATCGGCGTGCTTGAATCAAAGGGCCAAAGTGGATTTCAGAATCCCGACGATCAGATCATCATTCCCCTCTCGACTGCACAACGACGCTTGTATGGCGTGGATTTCCTCTCGCAAATCTCCGTGAAGGTTGCCAGTCAGCAAGACATGGAACCAGCGTTTCTGGAGATCGAACAAGTCCTTCGGCGTGAGCATCGGCTCCGCTCCGACCAGGACAACGATTTCACGCTGCGCAACCAGGCAGATATCATTACAACGTTTCAGGAAACACAGCAGACGTTTACGATTCTCCTTGCAGGCATCGCGGCGGTCTCTCTTCTCGTTGGCGGTATCGGCATCATGAATGTTATGATCATTTCGGTGACTGAACGAACTCGTGAGATCGGTATCCGGAAAGCGGTCGGTGCGCGCAAGAGAGACATCATGTTGCAGTTTCTCATTGAAGCGGTCGTGATGAGCATTCTCGGCGGCGTCATCGGCATCGCGCTCGGCGGCGGGGCATCGACAGTCATGAGCACGTACGGCAATTGGAACACCATTCTGTCGCCCGGCTCCATCCTCCTCGCCTTTGCCTTCGCTTTCATCGTGGGTATCTTCTTCGGCATTTACCCTGCGTGGAAAGCCGCTATGTCCGACACCATCGACGCACTCCGGTACGAGTAGTCGCTTTTCCCTCAGCGCAAATCCCCTTTGATTATAACCAAAGAACAGGTGGTCTCTTTCGTACTTCTTCTCGAGAAGAAGTATCCAGAATCAGACTGTTCGTCGGCCCATGGGCTCCTTGCAGTAACAAACTCTATTTGTCGTTACAAACGACTGAAAGGAGCGAAGCGATCTCTTTCCCTTTCCCCCCTTTTTTTCTAATTTGAGTCATCATGAAAAAGTATACGCTCAAAAAAGAGTTGTTCAAGACCGATGACGGGCTCGTCGGGCAGAAGAAGAACTTCCTGATCGACTATAAGAACCAACTCAATCCAGCCCAGTACGAAGCAGTCTCGTCGGTGAACGGACCCCATCTTATTATTGCGGGCGCAGGGACGGGAAAGACACGTACGATTACTTATCGTGTTGCCTACCTGGTAGAGCTGGGCGTTCACCCGGAGTCGATATTGCTTCTCACTTTCACCCGGAGAGCTGCTCAAGAAATGCTTCGGCGGGCCAGCATTTTGCTTGATGCACGCTGCGAGAAAGTTGCAGGTGGAACGTTCCACTCGTTTGCGAATAGCACCCTGCGGCAGTACGCTCCGCTCATCGGGTTTGAGTCGACATTCACTATCCTCGATCAAAGCGATGCGGAAGACGTTGTGAACCTCCTGCGAACACAGATGAAGCTCGATACGCGGGAGCGCCGTTTCCCCCGAAAAAACACGCTCATCGATATCTTCTCGAAAGCAGTGAATACCCTCACCCTTGTTCCGGAAGTCATCAGCGCTGAGTATCCTCACTTCGAACAGCATACGGAAGACATTCTACGCCTGCAGAAGGCGTACGAGACATACAAGGCGCAGCACAACCTGATGGACTACGATGACATGTTGATTTATCTGAAGAAACTCCTGCAAGAGAATGACGGCGTACGTTCCAAAATATCGGACCGGTATAAATACATCATGGTGGACGAGTATCAAGACACCAATCGCATTCAAGCTGAGATCGTCAAACTCCTGGCGTCGCGGCACGAAAATGTTCTTGTTGTCGGTGACGATTCTCAGTCCATTTATTCCTTTCGCGGCGCCATGATCCGGAACATTCTGGATTTCCCGGAAGAGCATCCCAATTGCAAAATCATCAAGCTGGAAGAAAACTACCGCAGCACACAGCCCATCCTTAATCTTACAAACGAAATTTTGAAGCGGGCCAGGGATTAGTGACGCTTGCTCTTGAATACATTCTCTGGATACTTGCATCCCTGCTGGTGATCGTCGGTCCATTCATCGGAGCCTTTGCCGGTGAGCTCCTTATGCGTCCCAGGCCGGCAAGTCCGGATTGAGTGCATGGTCAGGCATTGTCATCGGTAGTGCAGTGAAAGCCTCGATTGCCATTGCTATGATTGGAGGATTCGTCGGAGCGTATTTCCTGTAATTTGGTCTTGTCCTAATTAGGAGGGGTTTGTCATAAGATGAAAACGGATTATTCTCAAAGATGTCTCTGCATATATTCAGAAACAATACTTATGACCTTTTTGACAGATTCTGAGCAATCCTTAAAGGTAACTTTGTCAAAAAAGACATCGAAGCCATAAATTCGCATCGCCTCACTTATTAATGCATGAGTAAAAGACTGGGTCGTTGAATCAACACCGCCATAATCCAGTACAACTGCCTCTCCATTCCTCAGTGCTGGTAATATCCAATCCTCACGGATTTCTTTCGCCTTATCTTTATTCTCTGCGAAACTTCCAGCAAGATCAAACATGTTAATCGTTATCATATAAACTTAGGCTTTCTGTATCGCACTTTTTCTTTCCCTTTTACTTCTTGAGAGTAAAAACCATGAATCGCATCC
>DASWHW010000140.1:0-48517 GCA_036397975.1 Bacteroidota bacterium | reverse complement strand
CAATTCCTTGTCTTTTCCATGGTATTCGCTGTGGCATGATATTTCGTTGGAAAGATGGTGCTGTGTCCCGGCAGATCTCTCAGGGACAGATTTTGATTCGCATCTCTCGAAGGACAACAATGAAACGGAACATGGTTATGATTGACGGCAATGAAGCTGCCGCCTACGTCGCGCACAAACTGAATGAAGTCATTGCAATCTACCCTATCACCCCCTCCTCCAACATGGGAGAATGGGCGGACGAATGGTCGTCGCAGGGAAGAAAGAATCTCTGGGGAACGATCCCGTCGGTGACGGAAATGCAGAGCGAAGGGGGCGCTGCCGGCGCCATACACGGCGCACTACAGACCGGCGCTCTCTCCACTACGTTCACAGCATCGCAGGGTTTGCTCTTGATGATCCCCAATATGTTCAAGATCGCCGGCGAGCTTACCTCAACGGTCTTCCACGTATCGGCGCGCTCTGTTGCGGCACAGGCTCTCTCGATCTTCGGCGATCACAGCGACGTCATGGCTGCCCGGTCGACTGGTTTCGCAATGCTCGCATCAAACTCCGTTCAAGAGGTGATGGACTTCGCACTGATAGCGCAAGCCGCAACGCTCGAAGCCCGTGTTCCCATCGTTCACTTCTTCGATGGATTCCGCACGTCTCACGAAGTGATGAAAATCGAAGAACTGACGGACGACGACCTGGGCGCTATGATCGACGATGAGTTGATTCGCGCCCACCGCAGCCGAGGGCTTTCGCCCGATCATCCTGTTGTTCGCGGCACTGCACAGAATCCGGATGTCTTCTTTCAAGCCCGCGAGACCGTGAATCCCTACTACGATGCCTTTCCGGCAATCCTTCAAAAAGCAATGGACCGTTTCGCAAAACAAGTTGGGCGGCAATACAAACTGTACGAATATACCGGCGCGCCCGATGCTGAACGCGTTATCGTTATCATGGGCTCAGGTGCGGAGGCTGTTGAAGAAACAGTCGAGCACCTGAACAAGAAAGGAGAGAAAATTGGCCTGTTGAAGGTGCACATGTACAGACCATTCTCGGCTTCGCACTTCGTGCAGGCGCTTCCCGCGAACACCAAGACGATTGCAGTCCTGGACCGTACGAAGGAGCCGGGGGCAACTGGTGAGCCCCTGTATATGGACGTTAGCACTTCGATCGCCGAAAGGTTTATCGATGGTTCTCTCCATCTGAACGGCTTCCCGAAAATCATCGGCGGACGGTACGGCCTTTCGTCCAAAGAATTTACCCCGGCGATGGTCAAAGGTGTCTTCGATATGATGAAGCAGGACAAGCCGAAGAATCACTTCACCGTCGGTATTAACGACGACGTCACGCACACAAGCGTTGATTTCGATCCTGCTTTTAGTACAGAGCCGGATGACGTCATCCGCGCAATGTTCTACGGTCTCGGCGCCGACGGCACTGTGGGTGCAAACAAGAACTCGATAAAGATCATCGGAGAGGATACCGATTTCTTTGCTCAGGGGTATTTCGTGTATGACTCGAAAAAGTCTGGCTCCACCACCGTGTCGCATCTCCGGTTTGGTCCCCGACCTATTCACTCTACCTATTTGATCACCGAAACGAACTTCGTTGCCTGTCATCAGTGGTTTTTCCTGGAAAAGTTCGACGTGCTCATGAATGCAGTTCCCGGCTCGACATTCCTTCTCAACAGCTACTACAGCGCCGATAAAGTGTGGGAACAGCTGCCGCGGCATATTCAGGAACAGATCATCAAGAAGAAGATCAAGTTCTACGTCATCGATGCGTACAAGGTAGCGCAGAACACTGGCATGGGCGGACGCATTAACACCATCATGCAGACCTGTTTCTTTGCGATTTCCGGAGTTCTCCCGCGTGACAAGGCAATCGAAGCGATAAAGAATGCAATCAAGAAAACTTATGGGAAGAAGGGGGATAAGATTGTCCAACAGAACTTCGATGCGGTCGATCAGACACTCGCAAATCTGTTTGAGGTGAAGGTGCCGGCCACAGTCACAAGCAAGATCGAAATGCCGCCGGTAGTTTCGGAAAAAGCGCCGGAGTTTGTGCAGAAGGTGACTGCTGGAATGATCGCCGGATTCGGAGACGCACTCCCCGTAAGCGCAATGCCGGCGGATGGAACCTATCCGACAGGAACAGCGCAATGGGAGAAGCGAAATATCGCTCTTGAGATTCCCATCTGGGATGAGGGTATCTGCATTCAATGCAACAAATGTGCGATCGTTTGTCCGCACGCCACGATACGCATCAAAGTATATGATGGCGAACAATTGAAAACCGCGCCGGCGGGCTTCAAATCCATGGACTACAAAGCAGCCGAGTACAAAGGGATGATGTATACCGTCCAGGTCGCCCCTGAGGATTGTACGGGATGCGGTATCTGCGTTGACATCTGCCCGGCGAAGAACAAGTCGGAAACACGCCTCAAAGCGATCAACATGGAAGCGCAGCCTCCACTCAGAGAACGGGAACGGAACTATTACGAGTATTTCCTCAGTCTGCCCGAAATCGATCGCCGCACGGTGAAAGTCGATTCCGTGAAGGGATCGCAGTTCCTCCAGCCGCTGTTCGAGTATTCCGGTGCGTGTCTCGGATGCGGCGAAACGCCGTACGTGAAACTCGCCAGTCAACTCTTTGGGGACCGGATGATCGTTGCAAATGCAACAGGCTGTTCATCGATCTACGGCGGAAATCTTCCAACCACTCCGTGGACGGTTAACGCCGATGGACGCGGCCCGGCATGGTCGAATTCTCTGTTCGAAGACAATGCAGAGTTTGGCCTCGGGATGCGCCTCGCAGTAGATAAGCATACGGCAATGGCGCGAGAAATGGTGGAGCAACTTGCGCCACAGATAGGCGAAGAACTTACGAAAGCGATTCTGAATGCCGACCAATCCGATGAAGCCGGTATTTATGAACAGCGCGTTTGGGTGGAACAGCTCAAAGTAAAGCTCAAGACGGTGGACGATCCGGTTGCCCGGAATCTACTCAGTCTTGCAGACAATCTCGTGAAACGAAGTGTATGGATTATGGGTGGCGATGGATGGGCTTACGACATCGGCTTCGGTGGACTCGATCACGTCCTTGCCTCCGGGAAGAACGTGAACTTCCTCGTCCTCGATACGGAGGTCTACTCCAACACAGGCGGACAGATGTCCAAGGCAACTCCGCGATCGGCGGTTGCAAAGTTTGCTGCTGGGGGAAAGCCGCTTGCCAAGAAAGATCTGGGGCTCATTGCCATGACCTACGGAAATGTGTACGTCGCACAGATCGCTATGGGTTACAATGACACGCAAACCGTTCGCGCCTTCATGGAAGCGGAAGCCTACGATGGCCCGTCGTTGATCATCGCCTACAGTCATTGCATCGCCCACGGCATCAACATGACGAAAGGAATGAGCAACCAGAAGGCTGCGGTGGAATGCGGCCACTGGCCGATCTATCGTTTCAACCCGATGTTGGTTGATCAGGGGAAAAATCCATTTGTGTTGGATTCAAAAGAACCGAAGATCAGGTTCGAGCAATACGCATCGATGGAAGCACGGTTTAAGATGCTTACGAAAAGTCATCCCGAACAAGCAAAGAAGCTCTCAGCTCTTGCACAGGAAGACACGGAAAAACGTTGGAAAGTGCTTGAGCGCCTCTCCAAGGCGGAAACCGACACCGACGTGAAGAGGGTGATCGAACAATCGCATGCACCACAGGAACACTAGGAGAATGTCATGGACTTAAAGACGTCATATCTTGGACTGCAGCTAAAGAATCCCATCGTCCCCTCGGCAAGCCCGCTTTCGCACAATGTGGACAGTATGAAGCGACTTGAAGACGCAGGCGCATCAGCGATTGTCATGTATTCCCTTTTTGAAGAACAGATCGCCCACGAAGCGGAAGAACTGGATCACTACCTCACATACGGGACGGAGAGTTTTGCTGAGTCGCTCACCTATTTCCCCGAAGCGGCTGAATACAATGTCGGCCCGGATGAGTATGTCGACCTTGTCCGCAAAGCGAAAGAGGTATTGTCGATTCCGGTCATCGGCAGTCTGAACGGAATTACATCGGGAGGGTGGATCGACTATGCAAAAAAAATACAGGAAGCTGGAGCAGATGCGCTTGAGCTGAATGTCTACTACATACCGACAGATCCAAATCTTTCCGGCACCGATGTGGAGGATCGATATCTCGAAGTCCTTCATGCGGTCAAACGCTCCGTGACGATTCCCGTCGCGATCAAGCTGAGTCCTTTTTTCAGTTCGCTTGCACATCTGGCACACCGTCTGGACATTGCGGGCGCCGACGGACTGGTTCTCTTTAACCGATTTTACCAGCCGGATATCGACCTCGATGAACTAGAAGTTGTTCCGAATGTTCTTCTGAGTACTCCGTACGAACTCCGTCTCCCATTACGATGGGTTGCCATTCTGCATGGACGAGTAAAGGCAAGCCTCGCGGCGACGACCGGTATTCACACCGCGGAGGATGTGTTAAAGATGGTGATGGCAGGCGCAGATGTAACGATGATGTGTTCTGCGTTGTTAAAACACGGTCCAAACCGCATTGCTGAAGTTCTCAGCGCCGTTCGCGACTGGATGGTCGACCATGAATACGTCTCGCTTGAACAGATGCGCGGGAGCATGAGCCAGAAGTCCGTCGCCGATCCATCTGCATTTGAGCGCGCAAACTACATGAGGGCTCTTAGCTCATTCTCGACGCATAAATAATTCCTTTTGAAGAGTCTGTTTCGAACCTGAAGAGCACCAGTTTTTCCTCTCATCAGCTGGAATAATGAGTGGTTTCATTATTGTATCACCCCGTCAATTCGTTCATTTCGACTTCTCAATTCAACTCACTTCACGCGTTTTCACTCCTGCAAATCCATTCCCACCTGTTGGAAGAGAACATGGGGTTTCAGATTCCTACCACAAAAAATCAATGAATACGGCCTGATTTCTTCGCTTTTTACGGTGCATCCATGGCACGCGTGTTGACCTCTTCATCACAGAGATTAATAAGGAGGTTGCATGTCTGTTCTTGGAAATTCAGTTGTTTTAGCCGCGCTCATTGCATCCCTGCTGGCGATGATTCAATACTACCGGGCGGCGCAGGGTAAACACACGAAAGAAGTCGCCCGTCGATGGGTGTATGCAAGTGTTGCAGCCGTCGTGGCAGCATCGGTTCTGCTTCTCGTTCTCCTTCTTCAACACGACTTTTCAAACGGGTACGTCTACAGCTACAGTTCGCGTTCACTCCCACTCCATTTCTTGCTCTCAAGTTTCTATGCGGGTCAACAGGGGAGTTTCCTTTTCTGGGCCCTTTGCTCAGCGTTGATCGCTGTCGCCGTTCTCGCCTTTACAAAGCGTCGTGGACATGAAGCTCCGGTGATGGCGGTGTTGATGGCAGTGAATTCGTTTATGTTCCTGTTCGTCGTAGTGAAATCGCCGTTTGTATCGGTGTGGGAACTCTTTCCGCAGATACCGATCGTTCATGTTCCGGAAGACGGTCAAGGACTCAATCCCCTTTTGCAGAATTTCTGGATGGTCATTCATCCGCCTGTACTCTTTCTGGGTTTTGCGGCTCTCGCCGTTCCGTTCTCCTTTGCGATCGCTGGATTGTGGCGGAAGAGTTACTCACTCCTCAGCGAACATGGACTCCCCTGGTTACTTTTTGCAACCGTTGTGCTTGGAACAGGAATCATGCTCGGCGCCTATTGGGCCTATGGCGTGCTTGGTTGGGGAGGATATTGGGGCTGGGATCCAGTGGAAAACTCGTCTCTGATCCCCTGGCTCGTCGGGGTTGCGTTGATTCACACGCTACTCGCGCAACGGGGTGCCAACAAGTTCAAAAGAACAAATGTGGTGCTGGCAACATTCGCCTTTTTCTTCGTCATCTACAGTACGTTCCTGACGCGGAGCGGCGTTCTCGGCGATTCTTCAGTTCATTCGTTTGCCGATGGTGGTGCGACTATCTACTGGCTGCTTCTCACGTTCATGATTGGTATTTTGTCCAGTGCCATCGGGCTTCTGTTTGTTCGGAGGAATGAGCTCCGCCCTGTTGCCAGCGATCATCTGTATCTCACGCGTGAAGCAATGCTTGGCAATGGTTCGTTAGCAGTTCTCCTCAGTGCAGCAGTCATCCTGATCGGCACCAGTCTTCCGATCTTTTCCAATAGCTCGGTCGAGCCCTCATTCTATGATGCGACAAACCTTCCCATCGCCATCATCATGGCGTTCCTCATCGGGTTGAGTATTTTCATGCAGTGGAAAACGCAGGACTGGCGGACAAGTCTCAAAAAGGCAATTCCGTCGTTTGTCATCGCGGTGATCGGGGTTGTTGGCCTTATGCTTCTGAACATCAGAGAACCGATCGTCCTTCTCTTCATCGGAGGATCTCTCTTCGCTCTTGCGGGCAACGGATATTTTGCCTGGAAGCTTGGAAGAATCGACATCCGCAGCATCGGTGGAAAGGTTGCGCACGCGGGGATCGCTGTCTTCTTCATCGGTGTGATCGTCTCGGGCAAATATTCCGTCACACAACACCTCACGCTACCGAAAGATGTCGCAACACATGCGCTCGGACAAACAATGACTTATACCGGATGGTCATACGACGAGGATCAGAAGGCTGCCTTTCGTGTTCGGATCGAGCAGGACGGCAAGGAATTTTACATGACTCCCATTATGTTCGACGCAGGCCAACAGGGTACCATGAGAAACCCGGACATCGCGTCGTTCATGACCTCCGATCTCTACATATCCCCAGTGTCGCTGGATGACGCTTCTTCATCGGTACATCATGAGCACTACGATATTCAAAAAGGGAAATCGGTGATGATTGGCGACATTGAGGCGACATTCGTCCGTTTCGATATGGGAAGCCATGGACAGGATGCGATGGCGTCGGGCAACGGGGCCATGCAAATCGGATCCGTCCTTCAATTAAAAAACCATGTCGGATCCGAAACAGTGACACCCACCGCGGTGTACGAACCAGGTGGTACAACAACGTACAAGCCAACATCTTCGAAACTGCTTGGTGCGAACATCCAGCTTGTCTCGATGCATGTCGCCATGGACGCAGGTGCCTCCATGGTCACCGTCGAGGTTCAGCATTCGGGAGAAACACAGCACGCACCCGAGGCGCTTATCGTCGAGGCAAGCATCAAACCATGGATTGGACTGGTGTGGGCGGGGACGATTATTATAACGTTGGGCTTTCTTCTTTCACTCTTGAAATGGCGGAGGACACAGTAAATGGATCAGCCAGGAAATCGTCTACCGAAAAATGTCGAAGGGAAATACTACACAACCGACGATTGCAACGGGTGCGCGTACTGTGCCAGCGTTGCCCCCGACAATTTTGACTTTGACAAACCATCGAACTCCTACTACGTTTCCAAACAGCCGGGCGATCCCAACGAGGAGGAACTTGTAGACGAGGCATTGAGCGATTGTCCGATTGATGCAATACAAATCGAAGGCAATAAAGTACTGTCTACAGAAGAAGAGTGAGGCCCCCATGGGAACAGACCACAAACTTGAAATGGACCTCGGTATGGATGAGAAGCGATTCGATCCTATGAATACTCCCTATGAGGTTTTTGAGGAGGACTTTCCGTGGAACGATGCGATCGAAGAACAGTGCGCATTCCTCCTTCGCTACGCCATTCTGGCTCCGTCCAGCTACAATACTCAGCCGTGGAAATTCGAGATCAAATCCAACCTGATCCTGGTACACGCTGATTATGAGCGAAGACTTCCGGTTGTGGACCCTCACGACCGCGAGTTGATTATCGGGGTCGGCGCAGCGATTTTCAATCTGCGCGTCGCGGCCGATCACTTCGGGTTTGATACCCTGGTTCGATACACCCCCCATTCCCCCAAAGGGGAAGCATTGGCTGTCGTGGAGATTCTTCCGCGGGACAAGGGAGCACGCAACGGTCTCGCGTCTTTGTTTCCGGTCATTACCGAAAGGCACACGAACAGATCTCCTTTTCTGGCGGCACGCGTTGCGCGGAGCGTTGTCAACAGCATTGAACAACTGCCCCGGACAAACCGTTCGGACATATTCGTTTCTACGGAGGCGGACCTCAATGAACAGGTGGCGCAGCTCGTCGCGATGGCAGAAGGTGAGCAACATAAGGATCAGGAATTTCGGAAAGAGCTTGCGGAATGGATTCGCCTGAATGAAACACGACGCCCCGACGGAATACCGGGAGCGGCGTTCGGTATGGGGAACATCGCAAGTGCAGCCGCACCCTGGCTGCTGAAGTCGTTCGACACGCCGAGGATCTTTGCTGCACGTAATTTCCATCTTTGTATCGAGGCACCGGCACTCGTTGTCCTCCATGGCGAGGATAGTATCGACCACTGGCTGGATACAGGCCAGCTTCTTGAGCACATCCTTCTTTATGTGGTGTCATCCGGTTTGCAGGCGAGCTTCTTCAATATGCCCGTAGAAGTACCGGAGTACCGGATCGCGTTGCGTCATATGTGCGGTCTACTCAACTGGCCCCAGATTTTGTTGAGGCTTGGATACTGCCTCACGGAGCCGACCCGAACACCCCGACGTCCGGTGGAGGATGTTCTTATCGCCAACAGGTGATTGCAATGAAAGAACAGAAGACAAAACATCGCTATTCAACGGAAGCCCATCTGATCTATGGGCTCACGCAAGACCCCCACTGGGACTACAGTCACCACGTTCTGCCGCCTATTTCCGGCTCAGCGACATTCCGACTTGATTCTGCACAACGGGGCGCGCAGGCGTTCACTGAATTTGCCCACACCTATGACGGCAACACCGTAACATCCCAAGCTCCCATTTATGTGTACGACCGACTCGGCGAACCGAACAAGGATATGCTGGAAGAAAATCTTGCTTTTGCCGAACAGGGTGATATCGCCGTAACGTTTGCCAGCGGGATGGCTGCAGTGTCAGCGGTGCTCGGAATCCTCACCGGGACGGGAAGTGAAATCATCGCGCATCGAACGCTTTACGGCTGCACATATTCGTTGTTGGAGAACTGGTATCCGCGTCTCGGGATACGCGTGAAGTTCATCGATCTATCCTCACCGGACGAACTTCGCGAGGCGTTGACAGAGCAAACGCGGGTTATCTATTGCGAGACACCCGTAAATCCGACTCTCCGGTTGATTGATCTTAAAGCGATCGCGGAGATAGCAGCCGAAGCAAACGCGCGGAGAGACCCCGGGGAGCGACTATTCAGCGTCGTTGACAACACCTTCGCAACACCATACTGTCAACGTCCGATTCAGAACGGGATCGACTTTGTTGTACACTCCTTGACGAAAGCAATCGGTGGTTTCGGAACCGACATTGGAGGCGCGGTCATCGGTCCCCGGTGGAGCCACGACCGCTTGCTTCTCTATCGAAAAGACTTCGGCGGCGTACTTTCACCGCGAAGCGCGTGGTCCGTTCTTGTGCAAGGGCTTCCTTCCCTCGGCGTTCGAATGCGTCAAATGCAACTCACCGCGCTCACGGTTGCGAAAGCTCTTGCGGCAAGGCCGGAAATCGAGTGCGTGCAGTACCCGGGACTGGACTCATTTCCGCAGGTGGAACTTGCACGACGACAGATGATTGATTATGACGGAAATTTCGCTCCCGGTTCAATGCTGTATTTCGTGATGAGAGGGAAGACTCCGGAGGGGGGGTTACATAAAGCCGAGAGGTTTATCAACCATGTCGCACAGAATTCCTATTGCGTAACGCTGGCGGTAAGCCTGGGAAATATTCGCACCCTGATTGAACATCCGGGTTCGATGACGCATTCGGCAATTCCCCCTGCAGAGCAGGTCGCCAAAGGACTCAATCCGGGAGGAATCCGATTGTCGATCGGCCTGGAGCGGCCGGAGGATATCATCCGGGATCTTGAAGCATCGTTGAACGCAGTCGGAACATAACAACATTTACATGGAGTAGATCAGGACTTTTAATGCATTACAACGTCATTACAGACTCAATCAAAACACACTACTCAAGGAAATTTGTCACACCCGCGGAAGCTGTGTCGGTGATTCAGTCGGGAAATACTGTCTATATTCATCCGGGTTGCGCTGTCCCGGAGGTTCTTGTGGATGCTATGGTCGCGCGGTCAGAGGAATTGCGCGACGTACTTGTCTGTCACTTGCTCGGCGTTGGCGAAGCCGCTTATGTCCGGCCGGAAATGAAAGGACATTTCCGACACAACGCTTTCTTTATTGGAAGGAACGTTCGTGAAGCTGTGTGGGAGGGGCGGGCTGACTTTACGCCTGTCTTTCTTTCTGAAATCCCCTCGCTCATCATGAATGGTCAGTTCAAGGTTGATGTCGCCCTTATCCAGGTGAGTCCTCCAGACGAACACGGCTTCTGCAGTCTTGGCGTCGGGGTGGAATGCACGCGCACGGCAACCGATGCCGCACGTTTTGTGATCGCACAGATCAATACCAATATGCCCCGAACGTTGGGCGACAGCTTTATTCACTTAAATGAAATTGATTTTGCGGTTGAAGTGAATACACCGTTGCGAGAGCTTCCGCAAATGGAAGGAGACGAGAGTCCGGCAGAGATTGAGGTCTATCGGAGGATCGGGGCGCATGTCGCAAGTCTCATCACCGATGGCGCCACTTTGCAGCTCGGCATCGGTAGAATTCCCGACGCCGTGGTCAAATTTCTTGGGGACAGGAAGAATCTCGGCATCCACTCAGAAATGGTTTCAGACGGTATCATTCCGTTGGTGGAATCGGGAGTAATCACA
Organism: Bacteroidota bacterium; assembly: GCA_036397975.1. GTDB lineage: Bacteria > Bacteroidota > Ignavibacteria > UBA10030 > UBA6906 > SZUA-287. Next base: position 37,755 of record DASWHW010000140.1, on the reverse strand, counting down.
AATAAAGCAAAGACGCTCTTGCCCGGAAAGATCGTGACGTCGTTCGTGCTCGGGTCACAAGGGCTTTTCAACTTCATCGATAACAACCCGCTCATGGAATTTCGCCCGACGCAATTTACCAATGATCCGTTCACGATCGCCCGGAACAAGAAGATGGTTGCCATCAATTCGGCGCTGCAGATTGATCTCACGGGGCAAGTCTGCGCTGATTCCATTGGCCATAAGTTCTACAGCGGGTTTGGCGGACAGCTTGACTTTATCCGGGGCGCTGCAAGGTCGGAAGGTGGGATCCCTATTATCGCCCTTCCCGCGACGGCAAAGGACGACACAATCTCGAGGATCGTTCCCCATTTGAGGGAAGGCGCAGGCGTAACAACCACGCGCGGGGATGTGCACTATGTTGTCACCGAATTCGGCGTGGTCAATCTACACGGAAAGTCGATCCGCGAGCGCGCAGAACTCCTCATCAACATCGCGCATCCATCGTTCAAGGTCGATCTCGAGAAGTTTGCACAAGAGCACCACTACTTATGAGGAGCACAGCATGATACACGGTTCGGTTTCATTCAATGTTGAAACCTGCAAGGGGTGCGAACTTTGCATCGAAGCATGTCCTCAGGAGAGCATTCAACTCTCTGAGAAGATCAACGCGCAGGGATATCACTACGCGGTCCTCATTCGCGACAACTGTACGGGATGTACGAACTGTGCTCTCGTCTGCCCCGATGCCGTCATAACCGTGTATAGGGAAAACAAGGGAAAAAAGAAAATACCGGTCGCAACGATTTCAAACGTCAAAGAAAATATCACTGTCACCGTGGATAAGTAACGCCGAAAGGAGATAGCATGCTCTTCATTGTCTGGATATTTCTCGCGTTCGCGGTCGCTCTCGCTGTGTCGTTTCTGGTTCTGATTGCCCGCGTCTCCCACGAAAAATAACCATGAACGCGACAAGGTAACGTTCATGTCTCATTGCGTTTTCAGGAGTTAACTATGGACATCCGCTTGATGAAAGGAAACGAAGCACTTGCAGAAGCTGCAATTCGTGCAGGTTGCCAGGCGTATTTCGGGTACCCCATAACACCACAATCAGAAGTGTTGGAATACCTTATGGCTGAGGGGACCCAGCGCGGGATGATGGTGTTGCAGGCGGAAAGTGAAGTCGCTTCTATTAATATGGTATATGGCGCCGCAGGTGCTGGCACCCGCGTCATGACCTCCTCTTCCAGTCCCGGTATCAGTCTCATGCAGGAAGGGCTCTCGTATATCGCCTGTGCTGAACTTCCGTGTTTGGTCGTCAATGTGAACAGGGGCGGACCTGGATTGGGAACCATCCAACCCTCGCAGGGGGATTATTTCCAGGCAACGAAAGGGGGAGGTCACGGCGATTACCGGCTTATCGTCCTCGCTCCCGCGAGCGTACAGGAGATGGCGGACTTCGTCTACGATGCATTCGATCTTGCGGACAAATATCGTAATCCTGTGATGATCCTTGCCGATGGCGCGCTGGGACAGATGATGGAGAAAGTGGAGTTTCGCAACTACGATCCCCAGCAACACCTTGTGCCAAAACCATGGGCAACCGTCGGAAAGCCGGCGTCACGTGCAGCAAACATTATTACGTCGCTCCATATTCAACCGGAGAAAATGGAGCAAATCAATCTCAACCTTCAGCAGAAGTACAAAGAGATTGCCGAAAAAGAGGTGCGGTTCGAGCGCGTCTATGTCGACGACGCCCAGTACATTGTCGTCGCCTACGGGCTCGCGGCACGAGTGGCTCATCGTGCAATCGAAATGGCACGTGAGAAAGGAATACGCGTCGGCCTTTTGAGACCAATCAGTCTCTTCCCGTTCCCCACCAATGAAATTCGTTCTCTCGTACCGTTGATCGACGGAATGCTGGTTGTCGAGATGAACGCAGGTCAGATGGTTGAGGATGTTCGCCTGGCAGTGGAAGGACAAGTACCAGTCTCCTTCTATGGAAGGATGGGGGGAATCGTTCCGATGCCTGACGAAGTTCTACGCTCCATTGAATCGTTGATCGGAGTTCCTGCCCAGCAGCCAATGGAGGTGACGATATGACGAATGAATTGGACTCTTTAGCTTTAGATAAGGAAGAAATGGAATGTGTGTACGTCAAACCAAGCACGCTTACTGAAGCACGAATGCATTACTGTCCCGGCTGCGGACATGGCGTCGCGCATCGTGTGTTGATGGAGGCGGTCGAGGAATTGGGTCTTGCGGAGAAAACAGTGGGTGTTGCCCCCGTGGGCTGCTCTGTCTTTGCATACCACTACATGAATATTGATATGCAGGAGGCTGCGCATGGTAGGGCGTCAGCCGTTGCAACGGCGATCAAACGTGTGCTCCCGGATAGAATCGTCTTTTCGTATCAGGGCGATGGTGATCTTGCAGCAATTGGAACCGCCGAGACTATCCACACGGTCAATCGTGGCGAGAATATCCTCATCCTCTTTATTAATAATGCCATCTATGGAATGACCGGTGGACAGATGGCCCCGACAACATTGCCCGGGATGAAAACGACAACAACGCCATTCGGACGCGATGTCTCCACGGCAGGATTTCCGCTCAAGATGACCGACCTGGTCTCCCATCTTCCGGGAGCGTACTATGTGAGCAGGCACTCGGTACATACACCGAACGCTGTCCGTAAACTAAAAAAGGCCATCACCAAGTCACTCCAATACCAGATGGAAGGAAAAGGAACCTGTTTTATCGAGGTCGTTTCCAATTGCCCATCCGGTTGGAAGATGACGCCGCGACAGGCAAATGAGTGGCTGGTGGAGAATATGCTGAAGGAATATCCTGTGGGAGATCTGAAAGTACCTGCGTAACGGGTTTCACCGAAGAAAGAACTGAGAGGTTTCGAATGACGCATGAGATGATAATTGCCGGATTCGGTGGACAAGGTGTCCTCTCGATGGGAATGACGATTAGCTACGCCGCTATGTTGGAAGGAAAGGAGATAAGTTGGATGCCTTCCTACGGCCCGGAGATGCGCGGCGGTACGGCAAATTGTATTGTTATTGTCTCCGATAAAAAGATCAGCTCTCCGATCATCACCGAGTTCAATACAGCGATCGTTCTGAACCAGCCTTCTATGGACAAATTCTCCAATGCCGTGAGACCAGGCGGACTTCTCCTTTATGATTCCACGAACATACCAACGCCCTCGAACCGTACGGATATCACTGTTCTTGGGATACCAGCCGCGGAAGAAGCAGCGCGGCTTGACAATCTCCGTGTGGCCAACATGGTGTTGCTTGGCGCCTTTCTCTCCATTACGGGAACCATTGATGCTGCTTCGATCCCCGAAGCACTTAAAAAGGTTCTCCCGGAACGGTATCATAACTTACTGCCGTTGAACGAAAAAGCGCTTCACCGTGGAATGAATTATTCCGAACCTCTTATCCAGACATAAGCACAACGACTTTGCAATGGAGGCAATATGACAATCGAAAAACACAGAGCACCAGATCCCCTTCAACTACTTCAATCCGCCCTTCACCGGGAACATGACAACGAAGAACTGTACAAGGAAGCAGCAGATGCAATGAACGACCCACGGGTGCGCTCCCTTTTGCTGGAGCTTGCTGCGTCGGAACATCAGCATGGAGTTCTCCTGGAACGCGCTCTGGACGAATTCAAAGCACTGGAGGAAGTGCAGGATGAAATCATCGAGTCATTCCAGTGACTCTCTTCTGAAGCATTCCCCACTCCTACATCAAAGGAGGTCGTAATGAGACTCACGACAAAAAATATTCTTTCTTTGGGATTCATCACCTTGTGCGGACTCCTCTGCAGCGGCGTTCTGGGTTTGTTGCGTTATGGCGGAGATTTGTTTGATCCGATGAGTCCTGGTTTCGCGTTTCTCTCGTTCGGACTGAGCGGAGCGTTTATCTTCGCCTTCTATCATGTACGAGGTTTATCGGAAACCATCACAATCGCGGTGATCGTGAGTACCATCCAGTTTGTCATCGGACTCACATGGATCACCATTCTCAATGCTGCAATTTGGTCCTTTGGCGTCAACCTCCCCGTGGTCGTCCTCGCGTTTCTGTTTGAACGTAAGCTGGCATCACTCCGGAGGGCAAGGTTCCTTTTCGTCGCGGCGATGTATGGAGCTGGCTTTGTTGTTTTGAGCTTAATCGCCGGTTGGCTGGTTGGTCTCGAGCATATGCCCGCAATGGCTTTTCGCGAAAATTTTATCGACGGAGTTTTGCTCGGGTTAGGTATTGGCCTTGGTATTGAATTGGGTGAAGCACTCTCTGACTCGGTGTTGCACTACAGTTCACCAGGTCCGGCGGCGATCCGGTAACACTCTCCATCATCAGGAATAGATCCTTTCCTGGTGTACTGCGCCGTGGGGGAGTTCAATCCCCACGGTTGCATTCTCGCCTTTTCTTTCCTACCCATTTCCCCGATCTTGTTTTACCTCATGTCATTTCACAATTTTCTGTTTCAAGGGTTACCGTGAAAATATTAGGGTTTTTCCTCTTTGTCATCTTTCTGACCGCACCTGCGCGAGGCCAGCGGGTGGATACAACTCAAATTATTCGGCTCCTCGCACTGGAGAAGCAAATCGACTCGTTGACGGGGCAGTTAGTTCGTATGAGACAGCACGATCCAGAGAATAAGGTATGAGCGATTTGAGTCCCGTGACATCGCAAACCTTCGTGTACCATCTGAACAAGTGGATGTTCGTTTCGCCGCACCTCCAAGGTGGTCTCGCAAGTGGGCGGTGGAAACCAGCGCGTTTCCGTCTTTGCAGTCCGACACAACTTAATTTTTAGCTGCTTCGCCAACACACGGCAAACTTTTTACCGTGCTTTCGCGTTCATAAAGACATGAAACTACCTGAAAAAATCGTTTGCAGTTCTTGTGGAAACACTGCTGGATGGATTGACCGACTTTTCCGAATCAAGCAACCCCTATGTTCAGGGTGTCGTGCCAATAAAGAACGGGCTGTTTCCAGGTATGTTTCCCTCCTTGCCTCGATGGAACAAAAGAAAGTCACTGAACATCAAGCTCTTACTCGACTCCAGAGTGAATTGAAACTCACCGATAACGATGTGCGAAGAGCCGAGCGTCTTTTTGCAGCCATGAAAGAAGCACAGGCCTGCTGACTCCCGTCGCGGGTGAAATAGACATGCCAGAAAAATCGTCCGAAGCGGACGCGCGTCTACAGAACCAATACCCTTCCTCTGTTTCACGGTTCACCTATCAAACCCCGGAAAAAGTTTCTCCAGTAATTGCGTTTTGATTGGATATTCATGAAATTATGTCCCGTAATTTGGGATGGAGGGCTGGAGCAAAACAATCCTCATCAAAATTTCCGCGTTCTTTTAATAAGTAACATGCTAGGTCAACGGGTCAAGAAAAAGTAATCATTCCCCCATGGCGCAACTCTTTCACCCCAGCATGAAGGTCATTTCACGAGCGAGCATTATCGTCTTCGTCGTTTTGCTCTCAGCTGTTACGTGGGTTGCCTCCGCAATTTACCGAGCAGGTTATACAACAGAAGTCAACGTCCCTCGCGAACAATCAATTCCCTTTAGTCATGAACATCACGTCAATGGCCTCGGGCTGAGCTGCGAATATTGCCACACCTCCGTTGAGGTTTCATCCTTCGCCGGCATTCCACCCACTAATACCTGTATGACCTGCCACTCGCAAATCTGGAACACCAGCCCGATGCTCGAGCCGGTGCGAACAAGTTTTGCGACGGGCATGCCGCTTGAGTGGGTTCGCGTTCATGACCTCCCGGATTTTGTCTACTTCAATCATAGCATTCATGTGAAGAAAGGCATGGCGTGTCAGACATGTCATGGCAATGTGAACATGATGCCGCTGATATGGCGATCGTATACGTTGCAAATGCAATGGTGTCTGGATTGTCATCGTGCACCCGAGAAATTCATCAGACCCGTGTCGGAAATCTATAACTTCGATTATGTCCCTCCAAAAGATCAGCTTGCCTTCGGAAGCACGCTGGTGAAACAGTACAATGTGAATACAAAGCAATTGACCGATTGTTCCATATGTCATCGATGATTAAGACATTTCATGAGCGCAACGCAGCAGCTTAACCTACAGACGATCCGGGAAGAACTTTCGGGCGAGCAAGGCCAACGGTACTGGCAAAGTCTGGAAGAAATCGCGGATACTGAAGAGTTTCGGGAATTTCTCCACAGGGAATTTCCACGGGAAGCTGCCGTGTGGGACGATGGGTACAGCCGACGTGGCTTTCTCAAAATCATGGGTGCATCTCTTGCGCTTGCGGGGCTCAGCTCGTGTGTCAAGCAACCGGACGAGACAATTATTCCGTATGTCAAGCAACCCGAGATAATGGTCCCGGGTACACCGCTGTATTTCGCAACCGCAACCGTCATGGGTGGCTATGCCCGCGGCGTTCTCGTCACCAGCAACATGGGCAGACCAACAAAAATTGAAGGAAACCCTGATCATCCTGCAAGTCTCGGTTCATCGGATATTTTTATGCAGGCCTCCATTCTTTCCCTGTACGACCCGGACCGATCCCAGGTTGTTACCCACAATGGAGAAATAAGCACCTGGAATAAATGTGTTGCCGAACTGCAACAAGGGATGGAAATTCAGAAGGCGTTGAAAGGCGCCGGACTTCGCATCTTGACAGAGACCGTCACGTCTCCCACTCTTGCTGGTCAATTGCTGGCTCTCCTGGCAGACTACACACAGGCAAAGTGGCACCAGTATGAATCTGTTAACGAGGATAACGAGCTGGAGGGCGCACAGCTCGCATTTGGCGAGCCGGTCGCCACTCAATACCATTATGAGAAAGCAGACATTGTCCTCTCGCTGGACGCAGATTTTCTGACTCACGGCCCCGCGGCGGTTCGTTCGTCCCGTGATTTTTCCCGCCGACGCAAGGTCACCGACCTCCACCCGAAGATGAATCGACTGTATGTTGCCGAAAGCACGCCCTCGGTAACGGGTTCGATGGCGGACCACCGTTTCCGACTTCGAGCAAGTGAGATTGAGGGTGTCGCGGCAGCATTTGCTCAAGCGGTTGGCGTTTCCGGCGTGAGCGTCGGTGCACCAATAGTTGATGCACCCTGGATTGACACAGTCGCGCGTGATCTGAATGAGCATCGCGGAGAATCAATTGTCCTTGCCGGCGCAAATCAGCCCCCGGTGGTGCACGGTCTCGCACATGCGATGAATGTCGTTCTGGGAAATGTTGGAACAACCGTTGAGTACACCGACCCGGTGATCGCCAAGCCGGTCAATCAGGCGTCATCCCTGGAGGAGCTTGTCAACAACATGACCGCGGGGAGCGTGGATGTTTTGCTGGTCCTCGGGGCGAATCCGGTGTACCAGTCCCCGTCCGACATTCGTTTCGCGGAAGCGCTGGAAAAAGTCAAGTTGAGTTTTCACATCGGCATATACGCAGATGAAACCGCTGCTCGATGCAGTTGGCACATTCCGCAAACACATTTTCTGGAAACTTGGGGTGATGCCCGGGCCTTTGATGGAACGACGACCATCATGCAGCCTCTCATTGCGCCTCTCTACGCCACGACGAAATCAATCGGCGAATTCGTCGAGGACGTATCAGGACGACAGGGCCGCAAAGGGTATGACGTGGTGAAGGAATTCTGGAAGACAGGATTCACCGGCAGTAACTTCGAAGAGTTTTGGATGCGTTCGCTCCATGATGGGGTCGTCGCAAATTCTCGGCTCGCACAAACAGAAGTCAGCCTTAAAGCAGCATCATGGAAAACATCCCTACGTCGCGGTAACGGAATTGAAGTGATGTTCCGTCCCGATCCGTCAATTTGGGATGGTCGTTTCGCAAACAACGGTTGGCTGCAAGAACTACCCAGGCCGATTACGAAATTGACATGGGACAACGCTGCTCTCATCAGTCCCGCAACTGCTGAGAAGAACAATCTCACAAACGGTGACGTCGTTTCGATTACGATTGGTAAGGAATCTATCAACGCACCGGTGTGGATTACCCCCGGACATCCCGATGAGTCGGTGACTCTCCACCTCGGCTATGGCCGTACCTCAGCAGGCAACGTGGGAAATGGGGTGGGTTTCAATGCGAACGTGCTTCGCACATCAGGAAAGTGGTTTGCTAGTCGCGCCGTAATGAAGAAACTGGAGACTCAGCATAGTTTTGCCGTTACACAGCACCACCACACAATGGAAGTGACTGGCTTTGGGGGTAAAACGACAACGCGCCACGTGGTCCGATCGGCAACAGTGCAAGAGTTTACGGAAAATCCTGAATTCGCCAAAGAGATGTCACACAATCCCTCGAAAGAGGAATCGTTGTATCCGTCCTATGAGTACGACGGTAACGCATGGGGAATGTCCATCGATCTGAATGCATGCACCGGCTGTAACGCATGCGCCATCGCATGTCAATCGGAAAACAACATTCCCATTGTAGGGAAGGAACAGGTCGCTGCGGGGAGAGAGATGCAGTGGATTCGTATCGATCGATATTTCAAGGGCGACATGGAGAACCCGGAGGTATTCTCGCAGCCAGTGATGTGTATGCACTGCGAGAATGCGCCCTGCGAAGTTGTCTGTCCGGTTGCGGCAACAACGCATGATTCGGAAGGTCTCAACGTGATGACCTATAATCGATGCGTGGGGACTCGTTACTGCTCAAACAACTGCCCATACAAGGTTCGCCGCTTCAACTTTCTTCAATATTCCGATACGGAAACGGAAACATACAAGATGATGCGCAACCCGGACGTGACCGTACGGAATCGCGGTGTCATGGAAAAATGTACGTATTGCGTCCAGCGGATCAGCCACGCCCGCATCGATGCAAAGAAGGAAGATCGATCCATTCGAGACGGAGACGTCGTTACGGCATGTCAGTCCGCCTGTCCAGCCCAAGCTATTGTGTTTGGAAACATCAACGATCGAAAGAGCGTCGTCGCCCACGAAAAAGAGAGTCCACGATCGTATGGTCTTTTGAGCGAGTTGAACACGCGACCACGAACCACATATCTGGCGAAGCTGAAGAACCCAAATCCCGAACTCGGAAAAGGTTAAGAGAATGCAGAAAAGCACCAGCTACATTACTCCCGAACCTCTCGTTGCAACTGGTGAGACCTATGCATCCATCACAGAGAAGATCAGTTCGACGGTACTGAAGAAAAAGACACCCAAGGGCATGATGATTACTCTTGGGATTTCTTTTCTCCTTGTCCTCGTGTTGATTGGGGCAATTGGATACCTCTTCTATAAGGGAGTTGGCATTTGGGGAATTAACATTCCTGTCGGCTGGGGATTTGCGATCGTGAATCTCGTCTGGTGGATCGGCATCGGGCATGCAGGAACACTGATCTCAGCAATTCTTTTACTCCTCCATCAGCATTGGCGGAACGCAATCAGTCGCTTTGCAGAAGCGATGACGCTATTTGCCGTCGCCTGCGCCGGGTTGTTCCCTCTCCTGCACCTTGGGCGGCCATGGCTTGCGTATTGGCTGATCCCATATCCGAATACCATGGCGATGTGGCCGAATTTTAGAAGCCCGTTGGTCTGGGACGTTTTCGCCATCTCCACGTACCTCACCGTGTCATTCATGTTTTGGTATGTTGGTCTCGTCCCCGACCTGGGAACAATGCGCGACCAGGCAAGAAAGAAATGGCAGAAGATCATTTACGGCGTATTCGCCATGGGGTGGAGAGGATCTGCCCGACACTGGCATCGCTATGAGATGGCGTATCTCCTCCTTGCCGGTCTTGCGACACCACTGGTTGTTTCCGTTCATAGTGTTGTCAGCTTCGACTTTGCTGTTGGACTTCTTCCGGGCTGGCATGCAACTATCTTTCCACCGTATTTTGTTGCCGGTGCTATTTACTCCGGGTTTGCCATGGTAATCACCTTGATGATCCCGGCGCGAAAGATGTATCATCTGGAGGCATACATTACCGACCGGCATCTTGACTATATGGCGAAGATTACTCTTGCGACCGGCTTGATCGTTGTCTATGGCTATACGATGGAACTCTTCTTTGCGTTCTACAGCGGGAGCGATTATGAGGGCTTCATGATGTGGAACAGGATGACAGGGCCGTACTGGTGGTCTTATGCCGCGCTAATTTTTTGTAACGGGTTTGTCCCCCAACTCCTCTGGGCAAAGAAAAACCGGACAACGCCCTGGAGACTCCTCGTGATCGCACTTCTTGTCAACGTGGGAATGTGGCTTGAGCGTTTTGTCATTGTCGTTACGAGCTTACACCGTGATTTTCTTCCCTCGTCGTGGGATATTTACACTCCCACGATCTGGGATTGGGCGACCTACATCGGGACGCTTGGCCTGTTCGTCTGGTTGATGTACCTGTTTATCCGCGTCGCACCCATGATCTCAATCTTTGAAGTAAAGCACCTGTTGCCCTGGAAAGGAAGAATAGTCGATACGAGCGCAGATGCGACGTAACACGAGTATGAACGCATGACACGACCATCCATTCACGGCCTCATGGCCGAGTTTGATGCACCCGAACAGATTCTCGCTGCCGCCCAGCGTGCGTCGCGGGATGGCTATACGCGCATGGACGCGTACACACCATTCCCGATGGAAGAGTTGACGGAGGCACTTGGTATTCGTCAATCAAAACTCTCTCTCTTTGTCCTTTGTTGCGGTATCTTTGGCGGTCTCGGTGGTTTTTTTCTCCAGTATTTCGGCGCTGCAATCAACTATCCCCTGAACATCGGAGGGAGGCCGTTGAACAGTTGGCCGCAGTTCATCCCGATCACCTTTGAAATGACCATTTTGTTCGCTGCAATCGGAGCAGTGGTTGGCATGATATTTCGGAACGGTCTTCCGCGCCCAATCCATCCGGTGTTCAATGTTGACCGGTTTGAACTGGTTACACAGGATAAGTTCTTTCTGTTGATCGAGTCTGCAGATCCAAAGTTCGAAAGGACACGGACAGAAAAATTTTTGAAAAGCCTGAAGCCAACACACATTTCCGTCGTTGATCATTCATAAAAGTTCTTTGACTAAATTGCTCAATACGATTACGGGGCGTCTTATCGCGCAGGGACTTTCAATGGCTGTTGCAGTTGCGCTATTCAATGGCTGCACAGACATGTATAACCAGCCGAAATTTAAACCTCTGGATAAGAGTTCATTCTACGGTGATCATCTTTCATCACGCCCCCTCGTGGATGGAACTGTTGCCCGCGGTTCTCTTCGTGATGATGGGTTGTTGTATACAGGCAAAGTGAATGGACAATTTGCCGATCTCTTTCCCTTTCCTGTCACGACGGAAATGATGCAACGCGGACAGCGGAAATTCAAAACGTTTTGCACGCCCTGTCACGGTGCACTTGGCGATGGTCGTGGAATGATCGTGCAACGCGGCTTCCCAAAACCCAACTCATTCCATTCCGATAGCCTTCGCACCAAACCTGTCGGGTACTACTTTGATGTGATGACAAATGGTTTTGGACGAATGTACAATTACGCGTCAAGTGTCGCAGTGTCAGATCGATGGGCAGTCGCCGCATACATTCGGGCGCTTCAAAAAAGTCAACGTGTTGCTATCGGAGAGCTGTCGGCAGCAGAGAGGAAAACAATCGCAGAGTCAGCACCATGAACGACATCGAATCGCTCCGCCCCGGATTTGACCGTATTCAGCGTCGGGCATTCATCGTAGGTCTCCTCGGTTGGGTTGGACTGGCAGTCGGTGCAATTCTTTCCACGACCCAATTCTATCAGGCATATTTGTACGGCTACATCCTCTGGTTCGGCCTTACCATTGGCTGTCTCGGCGTTTTGCTGTTGCATCACCTCGTCTCGGGACATTGGGGTCACGTCATCCAGCGCTTTCTTGAGGCCGGCGCGCTTCAGACGATTCTTATGGCCGTACTGTTCGTACCGATTGTCATCGGACTTCATGACTTGTATCCATGGACAGACCACACGTATGTGGAACAGAGCCACGTGCTCGAACAAAAGGTGGGATACCTCAACATCCCTTTTTTCCTCGCAAGGACAGCGGGGTACTTCCTTTTCTGGATTCTCATCACGCTCTGGCTCACGAAATGGTCGCGTCGACAGGATGAGACTGCCGACGCAAGTATTACGCCGAAAATCAAAATGTTCACCGGTCCGTCCACCGTTTTGTTTGTCCTGACTCTTAGTCTTGCTTCGGTCGATTGGTTCATGTCGTTGGAGCCTGAGTGGTATTCGACGTTGTATGGAATGCTCGTCATAGTCAGTAGCGTGCTCACGACACTCGCGTTTTGCATTTTGATGATCAGTCGGCTTGCAGATCGACAACCTTTTTCGGAAGTCTTGACGACCAGGCATTACCATCACCTCGGAAACCTGATGATGGCGTTCACGATCCTCTGGGCCTACATGGCATTCTCCCAGTTCTTAATTATCTGGTCGGGGAATCTTCCGGAGGATAACTTCTGGTACCTACACCGACTGGGGCATGGGTGGAATATTATTGCCGGCATTCTTGTGGTCGGTCATTTTTTTCTTCCGCTCTTTTTGCTCCTTTCCAGAAAAACAAAACGTGCGATTCGCAGCCTCTCCCGGATCGCCGTCTGGATTTTGATCATGAGGTTTGTTGACCTGTTCTGGATGATTGTGCCGTCCTACGGCTACGACGGCGTGCCGCTCAACGTCCTGTACCTTGTTGCACCAATCGCAATCGGAGGAGTTTGGATTGCGGCATTCCTTTCACAATTGAAGAAACAGCCTGTTCTGCCTTTACACGATCCGCGTTTTGAAGCGGGTGCAGGCCACTAGAAACTCATGGCGAAGAAACAGCATGCAACAGAAGAACGCGAAGAGAATAGCGGGTACGAACGACGCGATCTGAATTTCCGATCCTTGATGATGACCGCGATTGGCTTGCTGGGCCTGATGATTTTCGGTCTCGTCATTTCATGGATCGTGTATCATATGGAAAGCGGCGAAGCGCCGAAGAAGGGAACGGTAGTTCAGACCTTTGTTGCACCGGGAGGAGTTTTCCACCAGGAGCCGCGCTTGCAATCAGATCCACACGCAGAACTGCTTGTCATGCGCGCACGGGAAGACTCAATACTCTCGAGTTACGGATGGGTCGACAAGAAAACGCTGGTTGTACGTGTCCCCATTCAGCGGGCAATGGAAATGACCGTCGCTGAAGGATTACCCTCGGTGGAAAAATAAATAATGAAGACAGTCGAAATCAAAAAATCCATTGTCTCCCTTCTCGTCCTGATCGGCATCGCCGCCCGGTGTTCAATGGCACAACTTGCTTCACCAACACCGGCACCCCAGGTCTTTGAAAAAGTCGGCATCGATCAAAAACTCAATGAACAAATTCCGCTGAATCTTGAGTTCATCGATGAATCCGGGAATACTGTCGATCTCGGCACGTACTTCAGTGAGAAACCGGTGATTGTCTCTTTGGTGTATTACAAATGTCCGATGCTGTGCACGCAGGTCCTCAACGGAATGGTCGAAACTTTCAGAACACTTAAATACACTGCCGGAAAAGACTTTGAGGTCGTCACGGTAAGCATTGATCCGACAGAAACGCATGAGCTCGCGGCGGAGAAAAAACAACAGTACATCGAGGCCTACGAAAGATCGGGCGCTGCCAAAGGGTGGCATTTCCTCGTTGGGAAACAGGAATCCATTGCTGCACTTGCCGACGCCGTTGGTTTCAGATACATATATGACCAACCCACAGGACAGTTCGCGCATTCGAGCGGCATCATGGTCGCGACACCCGAGGGGAAGCTCGCACGCTATCTCTATGGAATCGAATACGCGGCCAAGGACTTGACCTTCTCGATGATGGAGGCTTCAAAGGGTAATATCGGATCCCCTGTCGAGAAACTTCTTCTCCTTTGTTATCATTACGACCCCATGACTGGAAAATATGGAGTGGTGGTGGGAAATATCTTACGGGGCGCCGGAGCACTGACCATTCTTTTTCTTGGGGGGTACATGCTGGTGAATTTCCTTCGCGACAAGAAAAAGAGCAAGACTCTTCCGATCGTTGAGGGCAAGACCATTAGCCTGAACTGATGGTAAATGTGGAATGAGATCTCTTTGTGAAATGTTGAATATGTTGAATTTTCCTTTCTCTCCTGAGGCAGCATCGACAATCGCTGGAAACGTCGACGCCCTCTTCTATTTCCTCGTGGCGGTGAGCGTTTTCTTTAGTGGCGTGATTGTCATTGGATTAGTCTACTCCGCAGTGCGCTTCCGCAAAGGGTCGAAAGCATCGCGAGCAAATCCGGTGAACGAACATCTCCCGTTGGAGCTTCTCTGGTCCGGAATCCCCCTCATCATCGCAATGGTGATCTTCGTGTGGTCCGCCCGTTTGTTTATTGACATGCATGTTGCACCGAACGACGCGATGGAAATCTATGTTGTCGGAAAGCAATGGATGTGGAAGATACAGCATCCCCAGGGAAACCGCGAAATAAATGAGCTTCACGTGCCGGTAGGCAAGCCGGTAAAGCTGATCATGACCTCGCAGGATGTCATCCACAGTTTCTACGTACCCGCTTTCCGTATGAAGCAGGATGTTATTCCGGGGCGATACACAACGCAGTGGTTTCAGGCAATGAAGCCAGGCGAGTATAAGCTCTTTTGCGCAGAATATTGTGGTACCTCGCACTCCGGAATGATTGGCAAGGTCGTCGTTATGGAACCGTCAGAGTACGAACGCTGGCTCAGCGGCGCAGTGTCGGGATTGTCAATGTCCTCCGGTGGCGAACGGCTGTTTGCACAATTCGGTTGTCAGACCTGTCACCGCTCTGAATCTGGCCAGCGCGGGCCATCACTCGACGGTCTGTTTGGAAAGGAAGTGAAGCTCAGCACAGGCGATGCTGTCGTCGCCGATCAATCATACATCCGTGAATCGATTTTGAACCCGAATGCCAAACTGGTGGCGGGATATCAGCAACTGATGCCTACGTACAAAAATCAGCTGAACGAAGAACAGTTAAACCAGTTGATTGAGTACGTCCGCTCTCTCACCAAGTGAGTGGATTTGCAATGAGGAAAGAAGCATGAAAACGAACGACATCGATCCGAAGCAAGATTATATTCATGCGGGGTATGGCGTACGATCGTGGCTGCTTACGCTTGACCACAAGCGGATTGCCATTCTCTATCTCCTATCCATTACACTCTTCTTTTTTGTGGGAGGATTCTTTGCCGTCCTCCTACGGCTGGAATTATTGACCCCCGCGGGAGATCTTGTTTCTGCCGAGACGTACAACAAGCTTTTTACGATGCACGGTGTCTCGATGATCTTTTTCTTCCTCATCCCGTCTATTCCTTCCGTGCTGGGAAATTTTCTTGTCCCGCTGATGATTGGGGCAAAAGATCTTGCCTTCCCACGACTGAATCTCGCAAGTTGGTATATCTACACCGTCGGAGGCCTCTTCACCATATATGCAATGATCAACGGCGGGATTGACACAGGCTGGACATTTTATGCTCCGTATAGCAACACGTACGCTCTTGGAAACGTTGTCCCTGTCGTGGTGGGTGTTTTCATCCTTGGGTTTTCGTCGATTCTCACCGCGCTGAATTTCATTGTCACCATCCATAAAATGCGGGCGCCAGGTCTTACCTGGTTCAAACTCCCTCTCTTTATCTGGGCTTCGTACGCAACGAGTGTGGTTACGCTTCTCGGGACGCCGGTTCTGGCAATCACCTTGGTGATCCTTGGATTCGAGACTCTTGTCGGCGTCGGAATCTTCGATCCTGCGCTTGGCGGAGACCCTATTCTCTTCCAACACCTGTTCTGGTTCTATTCCCACCCTGCAGTCTATATCATGATCATTCCTTCTATGGGAGTGATCAGCGAAGTTGTCACCTGTTTTTCGCGGAAGAAAATCTTCGGTTACAATTTTATGGCATTCGCGATCATGGCCATTGCAGTGTTCGGTTTTCTTGTGTGGGGGCACCACATGTTCGTCGCAGGACAATCGGTGTACGCAGGACTCGTCTTCTCGGCATTGAGTTTTGCTGTTGCGATCCCTTCAGCGATAAAGGTTTTCAACTGGACGGCGACACTGTACAAAGGGCACATCGAATTCCACACACCGGTGTTGTATGCCTTCGGTTTCATAGGATTGTTTACCATTGGCGGGCTGACCGGTTTGTTTCTCGCGGCACTAGCAGTCGATGTCCATCTTACCGACACTTACTTTGTGGTCGCCCATTTCCACTATATCATGGTCGGCGGTGCGGTGATGGGCTACCTGGCAGGAATACATTTTTGGTGGCCAAAGATGACAGGCCGCATGTACAACGAAGCCTGGGCAAAGTTCTCGGCACTCATTCTTTTCGTTGGTTTCAACCTCACGTTCTTCCCGCAGTTTATTCTTGGATACCTTGGCATGCCGCGTCGCTACTACGTGTACCCGGACGAGTTTCAGGTGCTGAATGTTTTGTCCACCGCGGGCGCTTCGATACTCGGCCTGGGATATCTTATCCCAATGGTGTATCTCCTTTGGTCACTACGAAAAGAGAAACACGTCGGCGCGAATCCGTGGGGCGCGAAGGGCCTGGAGTGGCAAACACCATCCCCACCAACCACTTTTAATTTTGATGTTACGCCCACGGTGACTGAGCAGGAACCGTATATGTATGAGGAGGAAAAGAGTGCATAGCGAACATCCGTCCGCCGTCGCCCATCAATTCCTTGACATGGAACAGCAGCGGGACAGCACGCTGCTTGGCATGTGGGCATTCCTAGTGACCGAAGTGATGTTCTTCGGCGGGTTGTTTATCTCGTA
Source organism: Bacteroidota bacterium (assembly GCA_036397975.1). Classification (GTDB taxonomy): domain Bacteria; phylum Bacteroidota; class Ignavibacteria; order UBA10030; family UBA6906; genus SZUA-287. Next base: position 20,946 of record DASWHW010000140.1, on the reverse strand, counting down.
CCTGGTTTTCCGGGCATGGTACCCACATGCGTTTATCCTCGGAAGCCATCAACTGAATGTGACTCTGGGTGCAGTCAATACTGCCGTTCTTCTGGGAAGCAGCCTGACAATGGCCATGGCTGTCCATGCGGCGCAAGAAGGAAATGCAAAAAAGATTGTCCGCTTCATGGGAGCAACTCTCTTTCTTGGCCTGGTCTTCCTTGGGATCAAGTCATTCGAGTATTCGCATAAATTTCATGACAACCTTTTCCCGGGAGCGAGTTTTTCATTTGAAGGCCCGGACGCTCCGCAAGTGCAAATCTATTTTACGCTGTACTTTCTGATGACCGGAGTCCACGCGTTACATATGATCATTGGAATGGCAATTCTTTTGTTGATGCTATTGCGAGCCCGCAGGGGGAGGTATACCGCTGAGTACTATGCGCCGGTGGAGACGTTCGGTCTGTATTGGCACTTTGTCGACATCGTCTGGATTTTTTTGTATCCGCTTCTGTATCTCATTCACCCGCAATAAAGGTGTGACCTCCATGATTGTTCCAACCAAAACATATTACAAGGTTGCCGTCTCTCTGCTCGTGCTTTTTACACTCACCGTCGTAATTGCGTACGTCGACCTCGGCCCGTGGAATATCATTGTCGCCTTGATCATAGCAACTGTGAAGGCATTGTTCGTTGTGCTGTACTTCATGCATGTCCGTTATAGCTCGCGGGTGACCTGGGTGTTTGCCATTGCCGGGTTTTTTTGGTTGATCATCCTCTTCACATTCACCATGAGTGATTACCTGACGAGAAGCTAGTCTTCTCCCGCCACGATTCCTTTCATCTCATTCAAACATCTATCCACATCATCCGTAAACCTGTACAGATGTGTGAATCCCAGCCATAAATTCGGCAGCAGCGAACCATCTGTCGATGAACTTTGTGCACGAATAAAACGCCCCGCCCCATGAGGCTGCTTTCTTGATAATTGCGCAGCGGCTGTAGTCTTAAAGAGCTTTGAGAAACCGGAAGTGCATTGCCGGAGGGAATTCGAATCATCGCACTATTATGAATCCAATTGCAACTGCATAGTGTTCTGCCTATACTTATAGAGGCGATGCGACAACTTCCTCCATATTTTCGGCTTTCTGTTCCAGTCGTGGTTGGTCTGGTTATCCTTGGTATGTCCTGCAATCGACTCCAATTTGACCGCTCGCTGCAAATGGATGAGAGCGATTGGCCGACCTTTGGCCGCGACAACCTACGGTCGAATGTTTCTTCTCAGTTACTCACTCCTCCACTAGCGACGGCATGGGAACATGACATAACGGGCGGAATTGGGTCGGGGTCGCCCATTGTTGTCGACAGTTTCGTCATTATCGGCAACCTTCGTGGCGAGCTTTATGGGATTAATCTGTTCACCGGAAAAAGACAGGGATGGATTAACCTCGGGGACGCAATCGAAGGCGCTCCCGTGATTGATGGAAATATCGTGTTCGCGGGTGTGATAAATTCAAGTGAAACACTCATTGCTTATGATCTCCGCGAGGGGAAGATCCGCTGGCGGCGCTCGTACGGCGAGATCCAGGTATCACTTCTCTTCTGGGAAAACAAACTCTTCTTTGGAACAACAGGGGGAAAGTTTTATTGCGTCGATCAAAACAAGGGAGATATGGTGTGGGAGTTTCAGATTCCCAACAATATTCATCGCAAGGGAATCCGATCCAGCGCGGCTCTTGCAAATGGTCTTGTTCTGTTCGGTGCTGATGACGGAAACGTCTACGCTCTTGATGCTGAAACAGGGAAGAAGCGATGGACATTTTCACTCAATGCTCCGATCGCTGCTCCGGTCAGCATCAATGGCGACAGGGCATTTTGCGGTAGTCTCGCCGGTCGATTTGCAGTTCTCTCTCTTTCCAGCGGAACACTCCTCTGGCAAATAGAGGAAGGTGCCTCGCTCTACGCGTCACCCGGATACACAGAGAACGAGGTTCTTCTCACCACTACTTCTGGGTTTGTGCTTTCCTGCGGAATGAGTGATGGTTCCGTCCTCTGGCGAAAACAGCTTGGCTCGGTCATTAATACGAGCCCCGTTGTTTCCGGTGAGGTTGCATTTGTTGGTACTCTCGACAAGCACCTCTACGCACTGAACACGCAAAGTGGAGAGATCCTCTGGCAAGCGGATCTTCCGGGACGTATGAAAACTACTCCTGCACTGGCAAAAGGAAGATTGATTGTAGCCACCGATTCAAAAGAAGTGATCGCATGGAAAGGTGTTACAGAATGACGGGACTCAGAATGTTGGGCATTGCTACTCTATCCGTTGTCGGCATGACTGTCGCATTCGCTCAACCGGACTCGTTGAACTTTAGCGATACTCGTGTCAACGTGATCAATGCAGATGTGGCTGGAGCGCTCGTCTATGTCGACGAAACGTTTCGAGGAGTTGTGCCTTTGGCGATTGACTCTCTTCCGACGGGACGTCACCACATTCGAGTCATCGATCCCGACTTTTCAAACTGGCTTACAAGTATCGTTGAGGATACCATTGACATCACGGAGAACTCACAGACGTTCTCGTACAGAATCCCTCGACTTGTCATGATAAATAGTGATCCGTCCGGGGCAAACGTGATGCTCGGGGATTCTCTTCTCGGTCAAACACCATTTGTCATCGATGTTAGCGAACGGGTAGAGCTTTCGCATATCATGCTCACCAAGGTTGGGTACTCCACAACTGTTCTTGGGTCACTAGTTGCGAAACGGGGAACATTCTTCGCGACACTCCAGCGAGAATGGGAGCCGGGCATCGGTGACATGGTTGTGGCCTCAGCACCACTTGGCGGGCGCCATCCGCATGCGACATCTTTATATATCACCGGAGCTGCAGCTGTTCTCTCAGGGGTCGCATCGGCATACTTTAAGACCAGGGCTGATAGGGAATATGATGCATTCCTTTTTTCCGGCGACCAGACCCGCCTCTCGACAACACGGCGACTTGATACCTCAGCAGGAATCGCCCTGGTTGCGACTCAGGTAAGCATTTTTCTGTTCGTCTATTTTCTCCTTAGCGACTGAATCCTACCATTACCCTATTGTGACATGCTTGACTTTGGTCACACAAGCACATATATTAGCGTCAGTCCATCTGTTTGGATTGAATTACCCTCTCGCAAACCAACAAAAAGCCTGGCGAGGTCATACTGAATTCCCCTGTCTCTGAAGAAATTGAGTCGTTACGAAACGTTCCTATTCTCTGCGATCTCGAGCCAATGGACCTCGAGACAATTGCAAAGGTAGGTGTTCGAAAGAAATATAAGAAGGGTAGCATCATCCTTCTTGAAGAAGAGGCTGGCGCTGCCCTGTTCGTCATTATGTCCGGGAAAGTAAAGATCGTGCGGATGGACGACGACGGACGTGAAGTAATCTTATCGATTCTTGGCGAAAGTGATTTTTTTGGTGAAATGGCAATCCTGGACGGGCTCGCTCGTTCTGCGAGCGTTGTCGCAATCGGAAAGTCCGAGCTCTTCATGATTCATCGACGTGACTTCCTGAAGCTGCTTCACGATTTTCCGTCCGTCTCCATTGCCCTCATGAAAGAGCTAACGAACAGGCTTCGGAAAGCTGATGCCCAAATAAAAAGCCTCTCGTTAAAAGACGCTGCCGGACGAGTTGCAAATGTGGTCCTTCAGCTCGCTGACGATATAGGAAAGATTCGAAAGGGAAGGGTTGAAATAGATGAACTCCCCCTTCAACAAGACCTCGCAAACATGGCCGGCACTTCCCGGGAAACAATATCCCGCATGATTCACTCGTTTATCCGGGAAGGTCACCTCGAATTGGACCGCGGCAAGCTCATTATCAACGATTATGAACGATTCAAGAGCAGATACCTGTAGTCCAGGTTTTTGTTCCTCCCTGTTTCGCTCCCGCTATGGAGGGTACTGCAGACTTACATATTCACAGTACCCATTCGGACGGCTCCTCCGCTGTTGAGGAGTTACTGCACCGGGCTCAAAAAGCCGGACTGTCAACAATAAGTATCACAGATCATGACACTACCAATGCATTGGAAGAAGCCCGCTCGCTTGCGAACGGGACAGGCATTGAGGTAGTCTCCGGCGTCGAGTTAAGCACTACGCACGGTGACGCCGAAGTTCATATTCTTGGATATTTTTTTAATCATCAGTCCCCCGGCCTGCAAAGTTATCTCGCTCATTGCCGCACTGCGCGACTCCGGCGGGCCGAACGAATGGTAGAAAAGCTCAACGGGCTTAACATCCCGTTGCGCCTTGAATCTGTATTGCAACAGGCTGGAACGGGTTCAATCGGCAGACCGCACATCGCGAACGCGCTGGTCGAAGAGGGCCTCACGGAGAACTACTACGAGGCCTTCTCGCGGTATATCGGTAACGGAAAACCGGCATATGAGTCGAAGGATCAGGTAACTTCTGCAGAAGCAGTTGAACTCCTGGCCGAAGCCGGAGGTCTCTCGTTCGTCGCGCATCCCGGAACGATGATAGACGAACGGCTTTTGAAGGAACTCATTCAAGCAGGAATTGATGGCGTTGAAGTGATTCATCCATCCCATTCTCCGGATCTTGTCAGGTACTATAGGGGAATCGTCCATGAGTATTTCCTTCTCGAAAGCGGAGGGTCTGACTACCATGGTATCAAAAAGGGTGGCGCTGATGTGTTTGGCAAGTTCCGAATCTCGCAAGAATGTATCGACATGATGCGCCGGCGTTTGCAGTAAATCCATTCATCAGTCCGGTTACTAATTCCGGAAATTCATGAAGACGTATGGTACGAGTTGTTGAAGGAAATCTTTCCGCTGGTCAATATTCATTCGGTATCGTTGTCAGCCGTTTCAATAATATTGTAACGCAGCAACTTCTCCGCGGCGCCATGGATTGCCTTCTGCGGCATGGCGTTGTGGAAGAGAAGATAACCGTTGTTCATTGCCCTGGCGCATTTGAAATTCCTCATGTGGCGAAACAGCTTGCCGGGAACGAAAGCGTTGATGCGGTCATTTGTCTCGGGTGTATCATTCGCGGTGAAACGCCGCACTTCGAATACATTGCTAAAGAAGTGTCTCGGGGAGTTGGCCAAGTGGCACTCGATACAGGAGTCGCCACGGCGTTCGGTGTCCTGACGACGGAAAATCTCGAGCAGGCCCTCGAGCGGGCGGGAGCAAAAGCGGGGAACAAAGGATGGGACGCAGCACTGAGCGCAATTGAGCAGTTAAATGTCACCACGCAGTTGAAAGGAGTGAAGCATTGATCGGTTGGTAACACCTAACAACCATCTGGTCATCAATGCGTGGAGGAAGATATGAATATCTCGTGGATTTGTGCAGTTGCTTTGATATGTATGCAATCACCAATGCTGGCAGGCATTGGCGAATGGCGAAACTATACATCGAAGAAGGATGTAGTCGACGTCGTGGTGGATGGTACATCGCTCTGGGCTGCATCCACCGGAGGAATGTTTGCATTCCACCAAGACGGAAAATTCGAGACATTTACCACCGCCGAGGGATTACGAAGCGTTGATTTGACGGCAATTGCCTCCGATGGTCGTGGCAAAATCATTACGGGGACCCTTGGCGGATTTATCCACATCTATGATGCGCGATCACTCTCCTGGCAATATGTCACCGACATCGCAAGCACGAATCAAATCAACAAACGGATCAATGACCTCAACGTCTATGGCGATACCGTGCTTGTGTGTTCGGACTTTGGCCTCAGCCTACTGAATCTCTCTCGGGTCGAGTTTGGCGACACTTACTCCCGGTTTGGAACTATCCCGACAACACTCCGGGTTGCAATATTCTCCGCCGTGATTCAAAACGGAAGCGTGTGGGCTGCGATTTCAGCGGGCGCAACAAATAACTTCGTCGCCGTCGGAAACCTCTCGAATCCAAATCTTCTCCAACCGCAATCCTGGTCTCTCTATGGCGTGGGGAACCCAACAAATGAAGTTCGCACTGTTGTTGGTTTCAATGGGACGGTGTATGCCGGGACTCAGTCCGGGCTTTACAAATTTGATGGATCGGCCTGGAATCCAATCGCGAGTCTCGCGGGACAGGATATCGTGGCCACGTATGCATCGTCAACAGAACTGGTCGTTTGTTCGACTTCAGGCGTCGTCTCCCTTGTAAATACGATGGACGCCGTCACTCCATACGGGACATCGCTGCCGTTTCCTGCATCATCCGTCACGATCTCTTCTTCAGGAGAACCGGTTGTGGGAACCGTTGGAGGTGGGTTTCTCAAGTTTAATGGCGCGTGGGTCTCTTTCGTTCCCAATGGTCCAAGTTCGAGCCAGTTTCTCAGCGTTACCGTCGATAACGAAGGAACCGTGTGGAGCGCAACCGGACTTGATGGAGGCGGCCAAGGAATCTATCGACTTCGTCAAGGATTCTGGAAATCCTTCTCAACCCAGAATAGTGTTCTCCCAACGAATGATTTCCACAGAGTTTCTCTGGGATGTAATGGTTCGGTGTGGGCAAGTTCCTGGGGTCGCGGAGTATTGGAAATCCCTCCAGGGGTCGATACTGTTCTTCCCGGAAATCTTTATGGACGGAATGTAGGAATGTTCGGGATTCCTGGTGATACTTCGTTCATTGTGAATGGCACTATCGCCTGTGACGGCCAGGGCAATACTTGGACCACCATATTGCAGGCGTTCGATCAACGGGTCCTTGTTGTACGTCGGTCCGATAAAACCTGGACAACACTGAACGCCAAACTCGGCTCTGCACTTATTGCTTCCCCTCATGACAAAGATGTTCAGCAAAATCTTGCGGTCGATGCGTTTGACAACCTTTGGATGGTTATTAAAGATCCTGCATACAGAGGGCTTGCTTCGTTTAACAACCGTGGCGCAGTCAAAGATTCGATCGTGTACCACGTTACAGCGGCAGATGGCCTCCCGAGTAGCGATATCAAAGCGATTGTCATCGACCGGGAAAATGACCTTTGGGTGGGGACAGATCGGGGTATCGGAATCATTCTCGACCCTTCCCGGCCAAAATCCGAAGGCAGCATTGCGCGATACATCCCGTTGGACGGAACAACGATTAACAGCATTGCCGTGGATGCGCTCAACCGGAAATGGGTTGCGACCCCCGAAGGGGTAGTTCTACTCTCTCCTGATGGAACCCAGGTGCTCGAAATGTATACCGTGGCCAGTACCACCGGCCGGCTTATTGATAATGACGTTAAGAGTATTGCGATCGACCATACGACAGGAACTGTGTACTTCGGCACGATCAATGGTTTGGCGAGCCTCACAACAACTGCCGTGCAAGCCAAAGAAGAATTCGATCAACTTCTGGTCTCACCGAATCCTTATCTACTTCCACCCAACCGCGATCTCACTATCGATGGACTGGTGGAGGATTCACGCATCAAGATCCTCTCGATCGACGGCAAGCTCATCCGTGAGGTGAGTACCCCTGGCGGGAGGATCGGTTTTTGGGACGGAAAGGACAGTGAGGGACAATATGTTTCCTCTGGCATCTATCTTCTTATTGCGTTTTCTGAATCGGGAGATAAGGTTGGAACCGGAAAAGTCGCTGTAGTTCGCAGATAGAAGCTCGATTTTGAGTCAAAACATCATAATTCACCATATCACAACCACTTCTAAGGAGGCGTAGACCTTGGAAAACAACGGATACAAAGACGAGCTCTTTACGAAGAGAGTACGGGCTGGAAAGCGCACGTACTTTTTCGACGTAAAGGCAACCAAATCCGAACAGGATTTTTATGTCACAATCACCGAGAGCAAACGCGTTGGTGAGGACGAGTATGAAAAGCACAAAATCTTCCTTTACAAGGAGGACTTTGAGAAATTCAAGACGGCTTTGGGAGAGACAATCGAGTACGTTCAAACAAACCTCCTGCCGACAGTCGAAAAGGTCGAAAAGGTCGAGAAGGTTGAAAGGGTAGTAGAAGAAGAGAAGTAGCTCTTTTTGGGCCTCATTCAAATCGGAAAGTTCGCAGCCGGCACCAAATTCAGAGTGTGGGCTTTTTCTTCTTGTTTTTTCTATATTTGCAATAAGTGAACGACCCTTTCTCCGTATTGTCGCATCGTATTACACAATACGTTTGTCACCAGGAAGGAGGACTCAATGTTCTTTGAACAACTTCGCTCAACAGACGGTACTGGAACACTGTCATACCTTCTTGCAGACTCCACAACCAAGAGGGCGGCGGTCATCGATCCGAATATTGAGGACATGGAACACATCGTGCATGCATTCTCAACCCACGGTCTCTCGCTCGTTCATGTGATTGATACACACACACATGCCGATCATGTGTCGGCGGCAGGAGCGCTCAAGGAGCGATTCGGCGCAACATTGGTAATGCACGAGAATACCAAGCACAAGTGGAAAGTAGTCGACGAGGGAGATAAGTTCGGTATCGGCGACACCTTGCGTGCAAATGCCGCATTTGAAGTTGACCGCTATGTCAACGATGGAGATATTATCCCTCTCGACGGACTCGAGCTTGAACTTCTTTTTACACCCGGCCATACCGATAATCACGTCGCTGTTCGCCATCAGGAAATGCTCTTCACCGGAGATCTGTTGTTGATTGGTCAGGCGGGACGCAGCGACCTCCCGGGAGGGAATGCTGGCGATCAATACGAAAGTCTTACAAAGAAGATCATTCCTCTCCCTGATAACACAAAAATCTTTCCCGGTCACGACTACGACGGCAATACCTTTGCATATCTCGGCAAAGAGAAATCCGAAAACCCTTTTTTGAAACAACGGACGAAAGCGGAGTACATTTCGTTCGTCGAAGAATTTTTCCCTCCTCTTGCCGAATCAATCGATGGTGGGAAAATGACCCTTCAATGCGGAGCCAAACGCGTGGCTTCCCCGACGGATGGGTGGACAAATATTTCTCCTCGCCAGCTTGCGGAGCGCCTCAGAACAAATCCGTATCCATTCTTGCTTGATGTTCGTGAGCCATTCGAGTTGACTGCATTCGGCGCAATCCCCGGCGTTAAAAACATTTCTATCCGCCAACTGAAATCCAGATTAGAGGAGCTTCCGGCGGACAAGAACACGGAGATCATTGCGATTTGTCAGAGTGGGTCACGGTCCGCTGAAGCCGCTCATGTGCTGCACGCTCAAGGCTTTGGGAAGGTTCGGAACCTTGCTGGTGGCACATCGGCATGGGTGCAACACGGCAATCCTGTGGAACGTCCATAGCCAAACGGGGTCCGTCAATAGAATTTCTGCTTATCGGTGCAATCGCCTTTGCAATCTCTGTCGCCTCAGGCGTGCTCGGTCTCGGAGGAGCTGTCCTGCTCATCCCTGCGTACCTATATCTTCCTCCAGTATTCGGTATGGAAGCCCTCGATATGAAAGGAATTTCCGGAATGACCAGCGTGCAGGTCCTCGCAACTTCCATCGCGGGCATGATCATGCATAGACGGAAAGGCGCCGTGAACCAATCCCTCGTGCTCGCGATCGGCCTTCCGATATCATTTTTTTCATTTGCCGGAGCCTACTTCTCGCGCTACGTCTCCTCTGACTCTTTACTCGTGGTGTTTGCGGTGATGGCGGTCTTCGGCGCAATCCTGTTGTTGGTGCACAGAGAAGATTTCTTGTCAACCTCGGCGGAGCTTACCTTCAGCAAAGCTGGGGCCATCAGTGTGGGAAGTGGAGTGGGAATTTTGGGGGGAATGGTCGGCGCCCCGGGTGCGTTCCTTCTTTCACCTCTCATGATGACTGTCTTGAAGATCCCCACACGAATCACGATCGGTTCCACCCTCGGGATCGTTGTTCTCTCTGCAACTGCTGCCAGCCTCGGAAAAATTCTTTCAGAGATGGTTCCGTATGGGTATACTGCCACCGCAGTCGCGGGATCGGTGCCGGGAGTGCTCCTTGGCAGTATTCTCAGTCACCGCTTCCAAACCAAGACACTCCGCCGCGCTCTGGCAATTTTTATCGGACTCGTGGGTGTTGAGATGTGTTATCGTATTTTTATCCATCCATAAGGACAGGCTATGCCGATCTTTGAATATCTTTGCGCGGACTGTAAAACGCAATACGACGTTTTTCATAAAGGCCGCGAGATCATCGAAGACAACGTGTGTCCAGACTGTCAGTCCCGACGATATCAACGATTGATCTCTGCACCAAACATTTCAGTTTCAACCGCAACATCAATGAAACCGTCACGTATCGCGTGTGAGACGCCGGGGAGTTCATGCTGTGGCGGCAGGATGTGCGGACAGAATTGATTCAACATGAAAGGAAGATACTATATGAACTGGGTCGTAGTTGCTGTTCTCGCGCTGCTGGTTGTCCTGTTTTTTAGTTGGAGTGCGCGGCAACAGAATAAGGTGGAAACGGTGACAACAGAGGAAGTCATCAATCTCATGAAGACTGACACAAACGTTGTTATCCTGGATGTTCGTACACCAGAGGAATATGAAAGCTCTACCGGACATCTGAAAGGCGCAATTCTGGTGCCGGTGCAGGAGCTGAACGCCCGTATGCACGAACTGGACAAGTACAAATCTAAAACGGTTATTGCTGTTTGTCGATCGGGTAACCGCAGTGGACGTGCCACCGCAATGATGGGGGCGAAGGGATTCAAGGTGCTAAACATGACGGGAGGAATGCTCAAGTGGAATGCAGAAGAAAAACCCGTGGCGTATGAAGAATCCGAGAAGTGAAGTATCGTCCCTTCCACCATTCATGAAGTTACAGAGTGAAGCTCTCCATCCGCAACGAAGAACTCTCCGCCGACATCCAGACTCACGGAGCTGAACTCTGCTCACTCCGGTCGGCTGACGGTGTTGAATACCTATGGCAGGCGGAGCCATCCATCTGGCCGCGTCACGCACCCATTCTCTTTCCAATCGTTGGAAAGTTACGCGACAACCGGTATACCCTTAGCGGACAACCCTATGAACTGACACAGCACGGATTTGCGCGCGACTGTCAGTTTGAAGTGGAGTCACACTCCCGCGAAATGGTGACCTTCCTTCTTACGGATTCCGATCGCACGCGAACACATTATCCGTTCAACTTCGAACTCAGGATTGGATACCGACTCTCACACGCATCCTTGATCGTTGAGTTTGACGTTCGAAACACGGGAGAGCAGACTCTCTGGTTTTCCATCGGTGCTCATCCCGCGTTTAACTGCCCACTTCTTCCGAACGAGAAGAGATCTGACTACATCCTTGAGTTCAGCGAAGCAGAAACCATCGGGAGATTCCCGCTGGTCGATGGTTTGCTTGCGACTAAGATGGAACGCCTGTTGCAGAATCAAAGAGTACTCCACCTGTCGCCTTCGCTGTTCGATCGTGATGCACTTGTGTTGAAGCAGCCAGCATCAGACAACCTCACATTGAAATCAGTCTCAAGCGGGCGCGGTGTGCGCGTTGAGTTTCCTGGGTGGCCCTATCTCGGCATTTGGTCAAAACCAGGGAATGGTCCCTTCGTCTGCATCGAGCCATGGTTCGGCCTGGCGGATAGCAATGAATCGACCGGGGAACTAACGAAGAAGGAGGCGATAATCTCGCTTCTTCCCAAGTCACAATTTACGTGTGAACATTGGGTTGTCGTGTTCTAGCACTCCACCATTTTCTTGAAATATTTTCGATGATTGAGTATCTTACAACAGGATTGTGAGGATGTACCGCTAATCTCGCACTAAACCCCCGGATCGACAATCTCCGTTATTTCAGCGAAAAAGGACGACCGATGCAAGATCATAAACCAACAAAGGAATTAGAATTAATCGGGCTTCGGAACCTCGGGATTGTTTACTGGAACCTATCCACTCCTTCGCTGTATGAAGAAGCCGTACGACATCATGAGGGTTGGATATCTCATCTGGGTCCGCTGGTTGCACACACAGGACATCACACAGGACGTTCCCCGAACGATAAGTTCATCGTCCGGGAAGCTTCCACGGAAAAGAAGATTGCTTGGGGAAAAGTGAACAGAGCCATCGAACCGGAAAAGTTCAACGCTCTCCTTGCAAAAGTTTGTGCGTACTTTCAAGGAAGGGATGTGTATGTCCAAGATCTTTACGGCGGAGCGGATCCGAAATACCGGATTCCAGTTCGTTTCGTCACCGCCTACGCGTGGCATAATCTTTTTGTCAAAAACCTTCTCATCCAGCCGAAGGAGCCAACTCAACACTCATCGCAGGATACCTGGACGATCATCGATGCGCCCCTGTTCAACGCAAATCCCGAGACTGATGGAACAAACTCCGATGTCTTTATCATTCTCAGCCTTGAGAAGAAGCTTGTTCTTATCGGCGGAACCAGCTACGCCGGCGAGATGAAGAAGTCCGTCTTCACTATTCTCAACTATCTCCTGCCCGAGCGGGGAGTGTTCCCGATGCATTGCTCGGCTAATGTTGGAAAGGATGGCAAGACCGCCCTCTTCTTTGGATTATCCGGAACAGGAAAAACAACCCTTTCCGCCGACCCGGACCGTGCGCTGATCGGGGACGACGAGCATGGCTGGGGAGATGACGGAGTGTTTAATTTTGAAGGAGGATGTTATGCGAAGGTTATACGTCTTTCTGAAGAGGCCGAACCGGACATTTATCAGACCACGCGCAGGTTTGGAACTGTTCTGGAAAATGTCCTATTTGATGCAACAACGAGACATATCGATCTCGACGATGGCTCCCTGACAGAGAATACGAGAGCCGGATATCCTCTCACTCACATTAAGAACATTGTGCCTTCCGGAACGGCAGGACATCCGGCAAACATTATCATGCTAACATGTGATGCTTACGGCGTCTTGCCGCCAATATCGAAGCTCACACCCGAGCAGGCGATGTATCACTTCCTCGCCGGATATACTGCAAAAGTGGCCGGGACCGAAAAGGGGGTAACCGAACCACAAACAACATTTAGCACATGCTTCGGGGCTCCGTTCATGCCATTGGAACCAACCGTGTACGCAAAACTTCTCGGTGAGAAGTTAGCCAAACATAAGGCCGAATCGTGGCTTGTTAACACCGGATGGACAGGTGGTCCTGTGGGAGTCGGCACAAGAATGAAAATTGCATATACACGATCAATGGTGGCGGAGGCGTTGAACGGATCTCTCTCTTCCGTGAAAACTGAAGAAGACCCGGTCTTTGGCCTTCATGTACCAACATCCTGTCCGAAGGTTCCCGCGGAGATCCTGAACCCGAAAAATACATGGAAAGACAAAGCGGCGTATGACGTTAAGGCCAAAGAGTTGGCAAGTAAATTCAAAAAGAATTTCGAGCAATTCACTTCCTCTGTCTCCGCTGATGTCTTGAAGGCTGGTCCGCGGTAAGAGCGGGTTTTTACATGGCAAGCCTCCCGTTGACCGCGGGGGGCTTTTTTGTTTTAATGATTCATGATGAACGCGCGGCCACATCTAAGAATCTGGGGTAACGCAATTGAGCCGGAAGCAACGGCGCAAATGGATGCTGCCATGCAACTGCCAATCACGGTCGCCGGTGCGCTCATGCCTGATGCTCATGTTGGCTACGGGCTGCCGATCGGCGGCGTGCTGGCAACGGAAAGCGCGGTTATTCCCTATGGCGTCGGTGTTGATATCGCATGCCGTATGATGATGACCGTCTTTCGTGTACCGCCAGGCCTTTTGGAGGTGCAACGTGAACTGTATAAGAAGGCGCTGGAAACACAAACGAAGTTTGGTGTGGGAGGTGAATGGCGCCAGCGGAAACAACACGAGGTAATGGACGAGGATTGGAGCATAACTCCTATCACCGCACATCTGAAAGACAAGGCACATCGACAACTCGGAACATCGGGTTCCGGAAATCATTTTGTGGAGTTCGGGGAAGTAGCGATCGAGGAGAATTCCCGTAACATACCCCCCGGAGTGTATCTCTCTGTTCTCTCTCACAGCGGAAGCAGGGGTTCAGGCGCAACCGTTGCCGATCATTACACCCGCCTCGCAAAGGAACAGCACCCGGAGCTTAGCGGACAAACGAAGAATCTCGCATGGCTCGACATGAACGGTGACGGCCTGGAATACTGGGCAGCCATGGAACTCATGGGGAAATATGCGTCGGCAAATCATCATGTGATTCACCGATCGATCATTGAGTTTCTCGGGCATGAAATCGTGTATCAAATCGAAAATCACCACAACTTCGCCTGGCGCGAACGACATCATGGACGCAATGTTATCGTCCACCGAAAGGGAGCCACGCCGGCAGGAGTAGGTGTCTTGGGAATCATACCAGGGTCCATGGCCGCACCAGGTTTTCTTGTTGAGGGACTTGGCAACGAGGAATCGTTAACGTCAACTTCCCATGGAGCGGGAAGAAGAATGTCCCGCAAAGCTGCAAAAAAAGCGTATACATGGAAAGAGACCAATGCCTACCTGAAGAAAAAAGGTGTCGAACTCCTTTCCGCCGGACTTGATGAGGTGCCGTGGGCATACAAGAATATAAATGATGTCATGAGCGCTCAGCAGGATCTTGCAAAAGTCATCGGACGGTTTACCCCCCGAATCGTCAAAATGGCTCCAGCCGGGGAAAGGCCGGAAGATTAGTCTTGAAAGACATACGACGCTACGGCATGTGGTTGTTGCCTGCCATCTTCGCTGCAAGTTTTTGGTCGACAGCCCTTGTTGAGTTGTTCAGTATCCTTGCTGTTGTTGCAGGTCTGTTCGAATTAACCGTCCGTCGAAGGTTGACCGTTCGTCCCACAAGAAGTGTCTCCATCATTTTGTCCGTCGTTGCCATCTACGTTCTCGGGGTATTGCTTTCACTGTCAACACCACAATCAAGTGCTTCTCCACTCGTTGTAATCGGAAAATTGTGGCATGTCCTCCTTGTTCCCGCAGCATATGTCCTTTGCTCTCATCGGCAACAAACACACCGTTGCGCATGGGCGTTTATCCTTTCAGCGGCTGTAGCGGCAATTTTCACGATCGTACTTTCCTCAGTGGGTACCCTACAGTTTCTTGAGCACTCCTTCCTCGGAAATACCACAACCGCTGATCTTCTTGCACTCGCTGGAATCGTATCGGTAGCAGCGTTCCTTTCTTCACACGGTAAGACAAAGACGATCACGATGATCGTTGCGATGTTGATCTTTACATCACTTTCAGTTCGCACTTTGCGAACTCCCTTTGCAGTACTCTCCATGGGTGGTGTTCTCCTTCTTGCGTCTTTCAACATGCGATATGCTCTTTCGTGGGCGTTCGCTTCTATGTTTTTGATCTTCTTCGGACCCGAAATACTCCGCCTCAAATTCCTTTGGATTATCAACGGGAACCCAACGGATCGTTTTGTAATTTGGGATCTCGCTTTCAACCTTCTTCCCTCAGTTCCGTTGTTCGGTTATGGGCCCGGCTCATTTCCATCGATCATTCAACCGAAAGCCCTTTCTTTTATTAACGCATCGCCTGCCAGCTGGCACAACGAATTCCTGCAAACGATCATTGAGTCGGGATGGATTGCGGGAATTGCCTTGGCTGGCTTAACCGTGTATATTTTGGTAACGATGTTTCGATCCGGGCTTCATCCAATTGATCACGAGATGAAGATTCTCACGAGAACGGTCACTGTGGTGTTCGTGAGTTGTGTAATGTTTTCTTGTGTCGGCCTTGTTGCATCGACGGCCGTTCTGGGTACGGTGTGGTGGACGACGGTCGGGATCTCACTGTCAATCATCCAAAAGGGTTATGATGGAAAAAGCTAAACTTCTCATTCGCAGGGCAACGACTGACGATGCCAATTCTTTTCTTCAACTGATCGATGGGTTGGCGGCCTACGAAAAGCTGGAACCTCCCAATACCGAAGCGAAGAAGCGGCTTGAACGGGATATGTCCGCATCAACACCTCGATTTGAAGTCTACTTAGCAGAAATGGGGATTACGCCGGTTGGTTACGCAATCGTTTTCGAAACGTACTCGACGTTCCTTGCACTCCCAACTCTCTACCTGGAAGATTTGTTTGTACTGCCGGAATACCGAAAGAGTGGAATTGGATACGCGTTGTTCAGGAAGATCGCAACGGAAGCCCGCAAAAGAGGCTGTGGGAGGATGGAGTGGGCAGTTCTCGATTGGAATTTGCTGGCCATCAACTTTTACCGAAAGCTTGGCGCGACGCATTTGAAGGAATGGAATGTCTATCGACTTACGGAAGCCGATCTCGAGCGAATTGGAAACGAGTGAACTATACACTTCATCTCTCCCCTACTTCTCAAAATTCTTCCACATCATCGACTCGACCGGCTTATCCGTCCGAGTATTGTATTTGGCCGATGTTTTTGCCCTATACGAAGTAGACACTTCGCCGACCGCCTCGAAATAAATCAGCTGTCCGATTGGCATCCCGCGGTATACTCGGACCGGCTGTTTCACAGATATCTCCAGAGTCCAGGTGTTGCAGAAGCCGATGTCACCTTTCCCGGCAGTCGCATGAATGTCGATCCCTAACCTGCCAATGCTGCTCTTCCCTTCAAGAAACGGTACATGCGCATGCGATTCAGTGTATTCTTCCGTAACACCAAGATAGAGGCGATGCGGAAGAAGAATTAGTCCTTCCTCTGGAATCGTAAAGTAGTCTACCTTATTATGAGTCTTCGCATCAAGAATATCGTCCTTATATACAGCCAGGTGCATTCCCAAATGGACGTCATAAGAATTGCTCCCCAAGCATTGTCGATCAAAGGGGTCGATTACGATTGTCCCCTTCTCAATTTCTTCAAGGATCTTTGTATCAGAAAGTATCATGGGTGGGTAGACTTTGCCAGATGATGTTAATTCAGAAACAGCGATTTCTGTGGGGTAAGGTACCGCTGCGCGCGAACAAATTCTGGAAAATCCCTTCGAAATGCAAAGATTATTGCATGAGGAAATCAACGATGGTTTTGCAGTCAGTGAGTGGGTCCTGAGAATGTGGAGACTCGAATTGAGGAGTGACCCGCGTTGTTAGTCGTGCCGCAGCCTCACGCACTTCCACAGGGACACTCTCTTCCTTCGAAAGTACCTGAAGTTGCCGGATGACGTCTCCCATCCATTCGTGCCGCGGATTCGAATGAAGCCAAAACCGAAGAGCACCACCTGCAGCGCGGCGAGCACACACACGCACCATGCCCTCATTGCCGACAATGCGAGCACGCGCAGCCATGCTCAGTTCTTTATCTATTTCCTCTGCCGCTTCTGCTTTCGTCATTCGAATTTAGAAACTGAATTTCTCATCATGGAAATGTCGCGTCATCTCAAGCCAGAAAAATAATCCGCGCCAGGTTCCATATTTCTGATAATGCCTTTCGATAGTGTTATCCTTCACCGCTCTCCCCTTTGAATGAATCTCATAATATTTTCCACGCACCCATGAATCAAGACCCAGATAATCATATCGCCCGCACAGCTTCAAGAGGTTGCCGGCTGCGTAGGGGCCTATTCCTTTCACCGTTCTCATTTCCTTAAAGAGTTCCTCTGTCGGAGCCTCTGATGATCGCCAGGCTTCAACATCTGTTTTTGCTGACGCAACTTTTTGAGCAAACTCAAGGATGTACGGAGCTCTATATCCAGCCTTGACTTCTTTTCTCAAGAAACGTTCAGAAGTCCCTGCAATTACCTCTGGTGTTGGAAAGGCTTTTGATCCATCCGGAGCGGAAAGGCCAAACGATCTGACAAGATTGGTCACCATTAAAGTGGTGAGACCCCATGTACAGTTGGTCGTACAGATCATCTTCACTGCATCCTCGAACATGGTTGGAGCGCGCAACATCCTTCCTGCTCGGGCATTCGCAATCCATCGGTAAGAAGGGTACCGGCGAGCAGTCTGGTGGAATTCCTGGAAGCTTTCGTTCAACCGGAGACATGTTGCTAGCTGGCGAGCGATTTCTTCTTTCTCCCCTGCCGTTAGTCGATTGCCACTTTCCATTTTCACCTGAATTGTCTTCGCATCACAAAAGAGCGTACAGAGGATGGGCTTCTTTCCGTTGAGAGAAACGACTCTTGTTAGCGACCGGTCAGATTTGTTCGAAGAAAAAGGTGGAAGCGCACACCATCCGTGACTGTAAACAGTTCGCCAAAAGTCGAAATCCTGTGGAACGCGGAGCGTCAACTGTTGTCGAAACCTGCTCGCCGTCATCGATGTGTCTGTTTTGTGGCAACAAATGGCTTCGCGGCAAGAACGATCATCTGGCGAAGCTCTTCTACCAAGGGAATCTCCGATAACGAGTCGGCTTGTATTCTCCGGAGGATCTCATTGGAGAGAGTTCTAGAGCCACCCGATGCAATGCGCCGAAGGAATCTACCCGCCTCCGGGTTTTCAAACCAGTTCTGACCATATGAGTTACCGAGATACTGTTTTAGTTGTGAGGCAATCAGAAGGGATTTGAATTTGATCGAAGATCTGAGCGGCTTTTGTCCTTTTCCGACAGCTCCCTCTTCTACTTGTTTAATTTCAGACAGCGTCTCCTGCGCGACTAGTCTGATTTCAGACAAGCGGACATGTGCTAGATGCAATACAATATCCTTAAGATCCGCCACAGGAAGCTGTGTTCTTTGTCGGAGCCAGATGTGGCTGCTCACAAGGTCTCGAAAAAGATACCCGAAGACCTTCGGTGTCACCTCGTCAACGATATTCTTAAACTCAAGTGCATGCTCATCAATATTTCCCATGTACGCGGCTTCACCTATGCCATGCCAGGCATCCCGGTAAGAGTACAACCCGTCGCGTTGCGGAACGTGAAGATCCACCTCGTTGCCGACATCCACTGTTGTAAACCGAGTCTTTCCAATCAACGGGTCAGTGGTAATCATCGGTCGCTTGGCATTTTCCATTGTCAGAGTTCTCAATAATGCCTGAGCGTATGAAGCAGTTGAATCACCTGGGAAAAACCGGTTATACCGCGATAGGTTGGATTCTGAATCCGCGCTCAATCTTTCCTTCATTCCTGTGAAGTCAATCCCCGTCGAGTCAAGCAGTGCTTCGGCACGTTTTCGCAAATCTTCAAGAGAGAGTCCATATCGATTCTCAGTAAACGTTCGATATGAATCAAACCCCATCAGTTTCTCCCATGACACGCCGTGATTCGAAGCTTCCACCATATCACCGACAAACCATTGCAGGTATCTAAGGCGAACTTTCTGCACGCTATCTTGTTCAACATTCATGGCCTTGCGGATGACGCTGACCGCGGAAGTCGAAACCGTGTTTTGTTGAAGCGCCAAAAATGAATCGGGCAGATCCGTGTCGTGGAGGATTGCTATTGTTCGAGCCTGAAGAAACGATTCCATGCAGGCGCGCATATTTTCGATCTCTTCCTCGTTCGCGCGGTTCTCCCGTGAGCATGAAGTCAGTATCATGCCAGAACAAATAACCGCGATCAAAACTGTCTTCCGTTTGTTCATCGATTGTTTAATATGTTTTATGAGACTTACGCTCTTCAAATCGAGGGGCAAGAAATTGATGGACCTAGGCAACCTTCTCAAACGCTTTGTCGAAGAGGTTAAGCACGTAACTCCGTTTTGCATTTCCCCGCAGGTCGTTGATTCGTTGTTGATAGCGGTGTATTGGCGAAGCGGCACACAACTTTCTCAGTTGTTGAAAGCCAATTTTCCACACACCAATCATCGGCTTAATGTCGATCTTTTCATTATTCATTTCAAAATGGACAACCTGCCAGTCCACCCAAAAAAGGATATCGATATCAGGATAGAGATTTCCATAACGCTCCTCATCTTTGATGTTAAAAACAACAGCGCGCTGAGGGTCGATATCATACCGTGAACGCGCCTGGAAGAATGGTGTATTCTGTGTTTTCAGATCGGCGAGCTTCGATGTACCTTTATCCAATAAGTCCACCGCATAAGGATCTTTTTTTTTCGCAGGATTCAGGACGATGTTAAGTTGAGGACCGTACAGCGCGACAAAAACTTCTTCCTTCGAGAAACCTTTGCGGCACCATGCCCCTTTGTTCTGAAGATCACGATAGGTGATTTCGTTTCTGTCACGATCAAAGAGTCTATACATCAGAAGGTCATCTAAAGGATTGATGCCGTATAGTGTAGAGAAGCGACATGGAAAAGGCAAACCGGCGAAAAAAAAAGCACCAATCGCTTGGTGCTCTTCTCAAGTCGGAGCGGGGGGATTTGAACCCCCGACCCCCTGAACCCCATTCAGGTGCGCTACCGGGCTGCGCTACGCTCCGTTGTGTCTATCAACTTATCGATAAAGGCTCTGCTTTTCTTACTTTTGATCTCCCGCTCGCGAGATACTGCTCGTCCTCTCGTTGAGAACTCCTCGACATGTACGAGGTCCCACGGTCCCCCTGACTTCGATGATCTCACTTCCCCCGCATTGTGCTTTTCAACGCGCGATCCTACATCCTGTGTCTGCCCAACGTAATACGACCCTGTCCTTTGGCTCTTCAGAATGTAAACGAAATAGGCCATCTCTGTGCGCTACCGGGTCCCGTGGCGCTGTCGTGTTTAACCCTTAGAGCGCCACGAGGATTCTCGTGTCGTTACGACACAGTCGGAACGACAACGGAACTGCGCTACGCTCCGTTGGATTTACCAACTGTTCACTGTCTACAGTGTAGACTGTCACTGATTACGACCTAAAGGTATGGAGTTATGAACATAGAGGCAAGGCTAGCAGCGTGCTATGCAAACGCTGCTCACTTATATTGATGTCAGTGAACTACCAGAAAACTTTTTACTCGTTAGACACCTGATTAGTAGTCAGGAGTTGTAAGGGTTGCAAATAATGCGTTATTGGCTATCTTTCTGTAGCCGTGGATGTCCTCCTCATGCTCATGCCAATACACAGCCGAGTAAGGTTTCAAATGAATACCAAAAGAATCTGCCTGTTGAGTTTCCTCGCCGTAACCATGTTCGTAGGAGGAGGGTTGTCACAGTCACATGGAGAGAAGGACACACTCTACGAGAGGTTGAAGAAGACCAACATTAACAAAATGACA
>DASWHW010000139.1:0-3545 GCA_036397975.1 Bacteroidota bacterium | reverse complement strand
ATCCATCCATTCACCCCACCCGTATTTTTCAAAAACTCCACTGGTGATGGCATCAAGCGTAAGTGCCTCTGCCCAACGCTCGCTCATTTCCACGCGTCTTCCCAGCAGTGTGGTCTTTTCTTTCCGTTCGTTCCAGTGATCCCTCATAAAGTGTTCTGACGGGAGGCAGTCGCCATCGATGAAGACAAGGTAATCCGATGATGCCGCGAGGATCGCTTTGTTCAAAATGGTATTTTTCCGCCAGCCGTTGTCCGCATGCCAGAGGTGTGTGATAGGGAATGAGAAAATCTTCTTTGCTTCTTCGATGACCGACCGTATCTCCGGACCAGAACCATCATCTGCGATAATCACCTCGAATTCCTTAAACGACTGCCGTGTGCATGCGGCAAGCACGAATCGGACATGTTCCGGCTTATTATAGACGGCGATTACAAGAGAGAGGGAAGGGATCACGAAGCGCTACGACCAGACGCCGGGGATGATGGATTTACAACTCGGACACTTCCCATCTGCCAGTAGATTGCTTTTCACGTGGAAGCCGATGCGCTCGATGAGAAGATCGTGACAGCCGGGGCAGTAAGTATTTTCGTATTTGCCGACCGCGCCGGGGATATTGCCGGCATAAACGTAGTGCAAACCCGCATTGCACCCGATCGCCGCCGCGCGGAGAAGGGTCTTCGCCGGCGTGGGATCAGGGTCGGTCATCTTATAGTCCTGGTGAAAGGCCGTAACGTGCCAGGGGATATCGGGCGAGACTGAAGCGAGAAACTCCGCGATCTCTGTCAGTTCTTCGTTGGAATCGTTGAACCCCGGGATGATAAGCGTAACGATCTCAAGCCAGATGTCCATGTCATGGATTGTGCGAATCGACTGAAGCACATTCTCGAGCGCACCGCCAAGCTGCTGATAGTTTTTCTGACGGAAACTCTTCAGGTCGATCTTATAGAGATCGACATACGGACGAATGTACTCAAGTACCTCCGGGGTGCCGTTGCCGTTGGAAACGTACGAGCATTTCAGGTTGTACGAACGCGCGATCTTGAACACCTCGACCGCCCATTCACTGGTAATGAGCGGCTCGTTGTAGGTGCTGGTGATAACCGGGGCGTTATGCTCGAGTGCCAGGCCGACAAGTTTTTCGGGGGAGACAGAGTTGGGAGGAGTTCCCGCAGCCGGATCACGAACGGCCTGCGACGTAATCCAGTTCTGGCAGTAGGCGCAGTGATAATCGCAACCTAACATCCCGAAGCTGAGCGCGTTGGAGCCGGGAAGAGCATGGAAGAATGGTTTTTTTTCTATGGGATCCACCTGTATGCCGGCGACGTAACCAAACGGGACATATAATTTGCCATCCCGGTTGTACCGCACTTTGCAGATGCCGTCGCGGCCCGGAGCAATCTTGCATCGATGCCCGCATGCGGTGCACTTCACCCACGATTTCTCCATCGGCTCGTACAACTCCCCCTCGCGTACGTTTCGCGCCAGCAGATCGTGGAGTGTGAGTGTTTCCTGCATGATGGTTTTCGCAGATGTTTCCTACGACAAAGTTAGGAGATTCAAGGGGGGATGTCAAGGGACTGGAAATTGATTCGGCGGCAATCGAAAATGGCAGAAAACACTCCGTCCGATTACGAAACAAGGCAGCTAAGAATTGAAATTGATATTCATTGCCGTCGTTCCGAGGGACAACCACGGGATAATGACAATGATCTTGGACGATTTGCTCAAGTTATGTTTCACACACAACAAACGAACGTTTTCAGCAACCAAACTGCTACCTCCTTTGGAAAAAGGGATATCGTGGTCATAGTGGAGGTTCGTTGTAGCCTCGCACAAAACACACCTTCCTCGGTCTCTTTGCCATACTTCTACCTTTACGTGTGTCGGAATGAGCCGGGTGTGGGGCAACTCAACAACCCTACCAAGTGGTTTCTTCTCAATTGGTCTTAGAAAGAAGTTGAAAACCTTTCGATTCCCGTCTGTGGTAACTGCGACATTCTCAAGTTGAAAGAACCCTTTGTAGCACCAAATACCGCGCGCAATCTTCTCATACACCTTTACAAGCTCGGGTCTCTTTCGTAAACCACTCTTGAAATCCATCGCAGCACGAAAGAATTTTCCATTTTCGGTCCAAGAACCTCGTGGCGTTGTTAACGGCTGATCGATAGCCTTCGGGTTCGGACAATCCTTTGTGCGATTTACATCATGTCCTTCGTAGGTCAACATTCCGGTTTTGGAATCAATCGCATCAGCATACGGTGCCCCAGGACGAAGTGACATCAACACAACCGAATAATTTTGGCCAATCCCGAAGTTCATTCCTTTCTGCAAGTTGGCTTTTTCTGCAGAAACGAGGTTATGGTAACTTATTATGTCGTCAACCTTCATCGGCAGCGAATTGTTTGTAATTGGTGAGTACGCTCAAACACGGGGGAACTTAACAAAACGTCCTTGCAATCGCAATCCGCATCAGGAAGCCACGAGCACTAATTTCGCATGTATGTTGAACTCGTTACAGAAAGATTCATATCTTGTTCCACGCTCACTGAATGAATTGGCATTTATATGGCCGCAACACCAAAATCTTTTGGGACGAAGAGAATAATCCTGGCCGGGTTGTTTCTTGTCGCCATTTATCTCCTTCTCCTCATCCCCGGTTCAGAGCCAAGCCCTCCCAGGCCTGCACAGCAGAGACCTTTCCTCTGGGACCAGGATCAGTACTGGTCATCTCTGGAGTCCAGGTTTGTTGCCGCACGAGGCAGGGGTTGTGAGAATTTACGCGATTCCATTCTGGCGGGACTTGCACAAACATCTCATCTTACTAATTCACTACGGAACGTTAGTTTTGATGAAGAAGATACGGTATTCGATCTGATTGAGAATAACATCTTTAACCTTGGCCCCATTGTTGCGGCCTGTCCCGGGTACCTCGATGAGTACATCGGAACCGTTGTGGCAATGAGGTCGGCCGTCAAGGATCAATCACGCCACTGGGACATGAATACCATCGAGGTGCGTGAAAGAATGTACCGGCTCCTCTACGGAAGCCGGGCGGCAGTGGAGGAGGTGATGCTTCAGGCGCCGCCGTCATCTGTACCGGCGAACGTTCTTTGTGACGATGAACCGTCGGTGACCCCTTCGGTAGAGATTCTCGGAGTGAGGGTGCACAGCGGCGATATTCTCGTATCGCGTGGTGGTGCGGCAACATCCGCACTCATCGCCCGTGGTAATGACTTTCCCGGCAACTTTTCGCACGTCGCGCTCCTGCATGTCGATTCTGCCGGTCACGCCTCCATTATAGAATCGCACATTGAAAAAGGTGTGGCCATCGCAACTATCGAGGAATACCTGCGCGATACCAAGCTTCGCATCATGGTGCTCCGCCTTCGCACCGATCTCACGGCTCTTGTCACCGATCCGATGCTTCCCCACAAAGCTGCATCGTATTCACTGGCGACCGCCCGTGCAAGACACGTGCCGTATGATTTCAAAATGAATTTCAATGATAGCTCAGAGTTCTTCTGTTCGGAGGTGGTGTCAAACGC
>DASWHW010000138.1:0-17551 GCA_036397975.1 Bacteroidota bacterium | reverse complement strand
TTGAATGGATTCGGGTAGTTCTGTGCCAACTCAAATGCTTCCGGAACGGAACTCGCTTCCTCTTCAACAGCGACGGGGCCGGTATCCTGATACTTAATCGTAACGAAGTTGTTTACCTGCGTGCCGCCATACCCTGTCCCGGCGACGTAGACAAATCCCGAGGTATCGGCCGCGATTGCATTGCCAAGATCATTATTCGAACCGCTTGATGCATAACGACGAACCCATCTTGGACTGCCAGTTGAATCGTATCCGATGGTGGCAATATCAAGACCGGTGGAGTTGCCAGTGCTATAGCCGGTGACAAACACGTTACCGCGATGATCAAGAGCAATCGATAGCGCGGCATCCAACCCGTTTCCGTCCCCATTGTAGCGCGCAGTCCATGTGGTATCACCAGTTGCGGCGTCATATCGAATAGTAAGGTAGTCGTAGCTAAACGTGGGGCTACCGCCTCTGCTTCTGCCGGTCACATATGCGTTGCCGTTATCATCAACCGCCATTGCGTATGCCTCATCCCCTCCTCCCGGACCATTGTATCGGGCAAGCCATTGTTGTGTGCCGGATGCATCATATTTGATTGTCACGTAGTCTTCGGTGGTACCTGTTGTTGCATCACTTGATCCTGTCACATAGACATTCCCGGCGCCATCCACCTTGAGAGCCCATGCAATGTCGTTGTAATTTGCAACGTCGTTATTGTATGCACGAAGCCACACGCTATCGCCAATGGAGTTGTACTTGATCGTTGCATAATTATATCGAGTTCCTCCGCTGCCGCTGCTTTGTCCGGTGACGTACACATACCCGGCTGTATCAACAGCGATAGCATGGGGAATGTCATGAAACGAAGAAGGACCATCATATCGCTTTGCCCACTGCACGGCACCGGTCGCATTGTACTTGATTGTCACGTAGTCATCCTGACGAAACACGGGAGATGCATCCCCATCGCTGTAGCCTGTGACGTAAGCATTTCCCAAGGCATCCACAGCAATTGCGCTGGCGCCGTCAGGGCCATTCGCACTTCCGTTGTATCTCATTGCCCACTGTTGCACACCGGATGAACTGTATTTCACAGTTGCCATATCAAAATCCGTTGTGCCGTAACTATCCCCCGTTACGTAGACATTGCCGCTGTCATCAACAGCAATCGCGCGGACAACGTCACGCCTGTTTCCAATCCCGTTGTAGAATCTGACCCAAACCGTATCGCCGCTTGGGTTGTACTTCACTACAGCACAGTCAATACTGTCGGTGGTACTCGCCCCGGTGCGGGATTCTCCCGCAACGTAAATGTTGCCCAAAGCGTCGATCGTCATCATATACGCATTGTCGGCGTTGTTCGCGGGCCCGTTGTACGAAGCGATCCAGACCTCCGTAACCTGGGATTTTAGCTGACCGAGAGAAAGAAGAAACGATACACAGAGAAGAACAATTAGGCGAGAACGGTTCATGGCAATCCTCCAACTGGAATAGGTGGAATAGTCCGGATCAAAGGGGATGGATTGTGGAAGATAGAATCTCTCTATTAAAGAGTCAATGCGAAATAACGAGAGAACATCGAATCGCCAGTTATCAAAACAAGGGGGAACACGAGCAGCTTGCAGTTCTTGCAGGAGGAATACCGAGGCAACTGATCACCTGCGCCTATAAACACACGTCATTGCCTTCTGTTAAGGTCGTTGGACTAAAACAGAGAAATACCCTGAGAGGTTCAGAACTCTTGGATGAGATATGCCGCTAATGTAAATGTCACGAGCGGCTCCCAGCTGTTTTCCCAAAATGAAAGCGACGTCCCCGATTACTGTGTCTCCGTTTCACTTCGGGATAGTTCTCTCACATGCGCAACCAAAAAAGTAATTTGATCCTTATTCAGCGTTCCCTGATACGCAGGCATCAACGGAGATTTGTTGACGCCTCGTCCACCCATCGCGATCACTTGCGCCAGAGTTGCGTCTGAAAGAGCCGCCACGTAGTCCGAGTCAGCCAAACTGTGTGGTTTCGGGTCCAAGTTGTATGTGTTAAAACCATCTGCACCCCCCTGATCGCCATGGCATACGGCACAGTACTTGAGGTATAGATACTTTCCTTGGCGTTGTTCATACGTGTTTGGAGGTGAAACAATTTCCCGGCTTGTTTGTCCGGCAACTTGACTGGTATCACTTGCTGCCGGATGGAAAGATCCTGCATTCTGTTTGGAACAGCCGAGCAACAGCAACGAACAACACAATACAAGAATACTCTTCATTAGTCGCCTGCTCACTTTAGGCTCATGAGAAATGCTGTCAATGCTTCCGCCTCATCATCGTTGAGATTATTATTGGGCTCGATTGTCTCCGGATTAAATGCCTGCGGATTCTTCAGCCAGTGAAAGACCCAGCCAGACTTCAGTCGGACCCGAAGATTGTCAAGGGGCGGTCCAACGTACCCTCCCTTAGAATTAATTTGGTGACAAGCTTGGCATCCATAGGCGCCGTAATAGAGAGCCTTGCCCTCTTCAATTGTTAAGACATCCATTTTGATGTCCCGTGTCAAACTATCCGCAATGAAAACAGTCCCCATATAATCGACAATCGTTTTGATCTCGTCATCCTTCAAAAACAAATTTGGCATACGTTCGGTCAGGTTTGGTCGGAGTGAATAGGGCACTTTGAAATAGCTTTCAATCCATCGCTTCTCTGCCTGACTCGCTTCAATACTCAGGTCCGTTGCCACGAGCCTCCCACGACCGAAAATAGTGTGACAGCCAAAGCAAGCAAGGTCATCAACCAATCTCCCGAAATCTCCCTGGGGGGCATAGGTACTTGAGGATCCCGGATGGATCTTCAGTTGTTCCGGAATATTCTCATTTACGTTCCCAAGCAACGATACCGCAATTGCCCGTGCTTCTTTTTCTGAAAATCCATAGTCGGGCATTTTCATCGTGGCGGAAAACGCTCGAGGACTTTTGAGTTTTGTGTAAAGATATGATGGAAGGGAACGGTCAATTCCCGTCTTTCCAAAATCAATCTCATACAGATTCTTGCCTCCAACAAACGTCAACTCCGGGCCCATCTCCTCCCCTTTTCTCATATTGCCCAAATCGTGACAACCCGTGCAGTTATACTTTTTCAGCAGAGCGAGGCCCTTTTCATAGAATCCTGGATCGAGTGTATGCGGAGGAAGTTCTTGGGTGTCGTAATCGACAAACTCGCTTGCGATATAGGCCATCACGGCCGCAAGGTCGGTTTCACTGAACCGGAATCTCGGCATCTCAACCCCCGGTTGCAAACGTTTCGGATTCTTGATGTAGTTATAAATCCATTGCACAGATGCCTTGCTTGCCACCTTTCCAAGATCCGTCGCAACGTATCCGCCCCGGCCATTGATGGGATGGCAACTGATACACCGTGCCTCACGGAATCGAGTCATGCCGACATCAATCATTTTTTCTCGTTGCACGTCGGTAGCTGAAGTAAGAATCTTTGGGAGTGGGTCGAGGAAAACGCCTATTGAGAACGATTTGTAAGTCAACAAGAAATCGGTAAGGATGTTTGCCTCTTCATCTGTCAGATGGAAGTTGGGCATTTTCGCTTTCGCAAAGTACCCCTTGGGATTTATCAGCCAGTTGAAGAGCCAGGCGCGATTTACTTTTGTTCCTATCCCGTCGAGGCTTGGAATCCATTGTCGGGGGTACCCCTGGATTTTGTGGCAGCCGACGCAGTTTGATTCTTTGACAAGTTTACGTCCAAGGCTGAGGACGGGCGCTTCCGGCACTTCTTGCTCCTTGTGACACTTTGCGCAGGAAGCCTCCATGAATCCGATTGAAAGGCTGGGACGATCCCAGTACTCTACGACACCGTGAGCCTCCGCCTCGGTGGTTGCAAGGCCCTGCCCTTCGTGGCATACAGTGCATCCGAAATCGTCAAGCTTGTGGTATATCCGTGGATGTGCCCGAAAGGGTTTCTCCGTCGATGCAAGCGCTTTCTCATCCACTCCGAGATGGCATGTGGTACAGCGATCTACACGACCGAGTTTCTGGACCCAGATCTGTTTGATTCCGATCTCTGCATGCTTGATACGTTGCGGTAATTGATCAACGACTTCATTATACCTGTGTTGGAAACCCTTCCAGTCGCGGAAAAGATCCTTCAGCGGCGACACAGCAAGCACAACAAGGAGAGCGACACTGGATATTGCGAAAGCAACTCTGAACTTATTCATTTGTCGGCTTTATGCCCTGATGAGAATGTCTGTTCGCACACCTAGTAGATTCCCTCCCAAGGCCAGGTCCAGCTCCAACCCGGCCCCCTGAACAATGTTCCGATCGCCGTAAGGACAACGGCGATCACCACAAACCATGTCATCACCCACCACGAAATGGGACGACTTCCCAACCACCCGACAAAACCGTTTTCCCTCTTTGAGAAATACGGGACAAACATAAGCGCCGTTATCAGCAGCGTGGGAATTAACATTGCGTACACTTTGAACATCAGGAGAACGATGGAGACCATACCAACAGAAACGACGAGGGCTACAAAGGTCTGCTGGCGGTCTTCCTTCCAGAGCCCTTCACGTTTGATATTGATCCGGAAGTACGGGATCACAATTAGTGCGATAACGGCAAGCGCAGGGAGCAAGACCCCACCGACGACAGGCGGAAAGTAATGGAGCAGTTCCTGCAGTCCAAGAAAATACCAGGGAGCCTTCGCCGGGTTGGGAGTGTGATCGGGATTGGCAATCCATTCGAGCGGCGCGTCGAAGAACAGTGCAAGAAGCGCAAGGGCGATAACCATGACTTCGAACGCGATAATCTCTTTGACCACGAGGTGGGGAACGGTCATCACCATTTCCTCCTCTTTCTGCTTTACCCTCGCAGCCGTCGTTCCCTTGATAAAGGCTATCCGCTTCGGGACCTTCTTTGCATCCTTCGTTTCTTCAACCTTAAAATCTTTTCCCATCACTATTGTTTTTCAATTAATGATTGATTGGAGCCCTGGCAAAACTGCGTTCGTTCTTTTATGAAGGAAGGCCTCTCCTACACTCCGCCATCCTTTCGTACTCTCCAGAAATGTATTCCCATGAGCACCATCGCAACGACCGGAATGATGAAGCAATGCAGGACATAGAATCTGACGAGGGCATACTCACCGACAATGTGACCGCCAAGGAGAAGGAATGAGAACCTATCTCCCAAACCGAAGGGTATGGCCCTTGCCATGTTGGTACCGACCGAGATACCCCAGAACGACAATTGATCCCACGGCAGAAGGTAACCCGTGTAGCTCAGAAGAATCGTGACTACGAGGAGAACAACACCGATCACCCAGTTAAACTCCTTCGGAGGACGATACGAACCGGTGTAAAAGACCCGCAGCATATGCAGGAAGACCACTGCCACCATCGCGTGCGCTGCCCAACGATGCATGTTGCGCAAGAACTGTCCGGACGACACAACGAACTGAAGGTCCTTCATGTCCCAATACGCTTGCGGTACCGAAGGGCGGTAGTACAGCATCAGCAGCGCACCAGTGACCGTCAGAACGATAAACAAGCCGAGAGATAATCCGCCGAGCCCCCAAGTGTATGAGAACCTAACGGACCGTTTTCTCACTTTTGTTGGATGCACATGGAGAAAGAAATTGTAAAACACGGTTTCTGCACGGGTACGGTTGGATTCAGGAAGCCCGTGCCGGAACATCGACCGCCACACGCGAGACTGGAACATCTTTTGAAAAGCAGTCCTCATTGATTACTCCCCAATTGATCAGCAGGTTTTTCCAATTCGAGGTTCACCGCCTCGATGGCTTCGATCACGAGCGGGAAGTATCGATCGAGCCCACAGTCGAGCTGCGTACGGAGAGTACATGTGCCATCGGGAGCCTGCTGGTTGCACACTGAACACGCACCAACTCTGAGGGCATCGACGTAAGGTTGAACCTGACTGCTCTTCACGGATAGCACCGTTCGGACAACTTCTGGAAGGTGGTTCTGCAGTGCACACTCCTGTCCAGGGGTCAGTCGGCAATTGCCGGTACCATCACCATCAATGCACTTCTCGCACACCATACGCCGCACTGCTTCCCAATATCTGTCTAATTGTTCCATAACATCCTCCGATTTCTATACCTTGAGACTTGTCTCTTGATCCACGATTGCCGCCCTATCAACGATGAGTTCGTTGCGGTCTTCCAGTGAGATCAAATACCTCGTGAGAGGCCGGGGTGCGGGCCCCGCAATCACGTTCCCCTGCCTGTCAAACTTGCTCCCATGGCAGGGACAGGCGATGATTCCTTCGTCCGATTTCCAGCCGGTAATACATCCCAGATGCGTGCAGATCGCGGACATCGCATAGAAATACCCTTCCTTGGCCCGAACGACATACGATTTCTGATCCACGACGAGTGTCATGGAATCGGGCGGGAAGCTCTCCACGGTCCCAGCTTTGAACTTCAACGGCGGTTCGTACAGGACATTGGGTGAAAGATATTGCGCAGTTAACACCGCACTCCCTGCCGCGACGACACCGATTGCGCCACCTCCAATGATCTCAAGAACATATCTGCGCGACACGGGCGCTACTTTCTGCTTGTCCTGCTCTTTGTCATCATCCATGCTCAAATTCCTCGTGATTCATTGTTCCCTTCATACAGCCAAGGTCTCCGAGACCACATATCCCTCCATGGTAATGCATCCCACCGGGCATCGCATTGCACACAGACCGCAACGAATACATCTGTCTTCATCTTTGATCATTACCGCCCCGATCGAGTCTTCCGTCCTGCCACGGAGCACAATGTCATATTCTTCGTTTAAGATTGGCGTCAATGACTCTTCTGCATCGATTCTGTCGAGTGAAACAAGATCGATACAGCTTTCCGGACAGATATCGACGCATCCACCACAGAGGATGCACTCTGTGCCCGTATCCTCGCCCTTGGTTTCGAAGATCGTATTCTCCCAGCAATGCAGACAGCGCGACGCCTCACGGCAGGCTTGATTCTCGGTGTAACCAATCTCCACTTGCGCCACCCCTATGCGCCGGTCAATGGGAAGCGTAGGGATTGGAACGCGTTCGAATTTCTCGAATCCCCAGATCCGCTTGTATTCCGATGTCTTGTGAATAATTATCTCAACCTCCCGTTCATGGAAGCCAACTTCAACTCCCCGGACCTCCTGTTTAGTCAGATACTTGTGGATGGAACGGGCCGCCTTTTTCCCGTTGGCGATTGCATCAATCGCATTGCGTGGCCCGAACGAGACATCTCCGCCAGCAAAAATCCCCGGCGCCGTGGTCGCGAGGGTCGTCGGGTCGACTTTGATCGTGTTGCGCGACGTGACCTCGATGCCGTCTTCAGAACCGACCCAGGAGAGATCCGATGTTTGGCCAATAGCCATGATCACGGTATCGACATCCATGATCTTCTCCGTACCGGGTGCAAACTTTGGGTTGAAACGTTTCTGATCATCGAAGACTGAAACACAGTCAATCGTTTCGAATGCCACAACCTTCCCATCCCTCCCCAATATTTTGCTGGGTCCCTTTCGTACATGGACGTGGATGCGCTCCTCCACCGCTTGTTCTATTTCATCCCTGGCAGCAGGCATCTCATGCCAATCTTCGAGGCACACCATGTGTACTTCTTTCGCACCAAATCGGACTGCGGAGCGCGCAACATCCAGTGCTTCGGCAAGTTCCGTCACGTGTCCTACCTCCACCCGTTCTTGCCGTGCTGCCATGCGTGCCGCATCAATAGCGACATTGCCCCCGCCAATCACGACGACTTTGCCGCCCAGGTCAACTCGATATCCCAGGTTGGCATTCAGAAGAAAGTCAACAGCGCGAAAGACACCGTCAAGCTCTACACCTTCTATCTGTAAGTCACGACTCTTGTGGGCACCGATGGCGATGAACACCGACTGATATCCTTGACTCTCTAGATCTGCAAGGGTGAAATCGCGGCCAATCGCTGAGTTAAGCCGCAGCTCCACGCCAAGACTGAGAATGGCATGGATTTCCAATCGGATAAGCTCCCGGGGCAGGCGATACTCGGGGACTCCCAAACGCAGCATACCTCCAGCGACCGATTGCGCCTCAAATACGGTAACCTCATACCCAAGAAGAGCGAGATCGTGAGCGCACGACATGCCCGCCGGACCGGCACCGATAATTGCCACCTTGACTCCGTTTTTCTGGACTGATTTACCAAAGACCTCCTTTAGTTTTTCCAGGTCGATCATACTCTCAACGCCGTATCGTTCAGACACAAAGCGTTT
Source organism: Bacteroidota bacterium (assembly GCA_036397975.1). GTDB lineage: Bacteria > Bacteroidota > Ignavibacteria > UBA10030 > UBA6906 > SZUA-287. The sequence goes on along the minus strand of DASWHW010000138.1, from coordinate 9,289 downwards.
CAATGCACGGATGTTGATAGGTTGGTCGAGGGACCCACGGCGGCACACAGGCTCGCACGGTGCCGCACAAATGCGTCCACAGATTGAAGCAAGCGGGTTGGGCCGCCGAGCGACATGATACGCTTCCCGGTATTTGCCGTCGGCAATGAGTGCGACATAGCGTCCGGCTTCCGTATGGACGGGACATGCTGCCATGCATGGGAAGTTCGAGTCGAGCCAGTCGATATCAACGAATTTGATGTGCTCTGACATCGTACGTTTTCTCAGCTATCTCTTTATCAAGAAATCAGCAGTTGATTCGCCTTTTTCCGGTACTTCCACACTCACAGATTCGCCCTTCAGTTTCTCGTGCCAGATCTTCAACGTGTATTTTCCGGCAGGAACATCCTTGATCTCGTAACTTCCATCTTTTGCACTCACCGCATAGTATGGCGTCTCGAGAACAACGACATACGCTGACATCTCCGGGTGAACGTTGCACAAGATCACAGGCTGACAACCAGGCTGCTTGAATGTGTACGAGCGGGTCTGTCCTTTCGGCCATGTTCCGAGGTTGAAATTCTCGGCGCACCCATCGGGCGTAAACACATTATGGAGAACGTCATCGTTATTCAGAAAATCGACAGTAGTGCCAACAAGAACGGGTAGAACATGGGGATGAAAAACCAGGTTTTTCTGATCTATCGATGTGTGTTTCTTCGGCGCCTGGAATATCTTCCCCGAAATTTCGTCAACATATATGACGGCGTTCGCATTGTCCTTCACACCCTTAGCTTTTACTTTGCCTTTGATATCACCAGCGAGCGAGGTGCTCAAAGTGCATATCAACAGCATCACCCATGCAAACCAAAAATTCTTCATCTGATCTCCTCTCGTTTTGTACATGTTGTAATCTTTACTCGAGTCCCCCGAGGAAACCGAAAACCGTTGTTTCCTTGGGTGACCGGGCGACTGCGCGATTCGCGAATATCCTAAACCCCAAAATTGATTTGAACGACAAACGTGTTGTTCTTCTTGTTCGCTTCATCCAGGAACTTCTTGAATTCAAAAACGAGCTTGACGTTTGCTCGTGCCATTAGGGTAATGCCGGGGATAATAGCATTCACCGGTTTCACAGCATCTTTGTCCGTATCTCTATCCTCCCATTCATAGCGTACAAGCCCGATCAGCCAGGGATAGATGACATAGTTCCCTTGCGCATAGTACACTAAAGATTTGCGCTTATCAGTGTTGGGGATGTCGGAGTTCATGAACATAAGGGCGGCATTCACAACAAAACGGTCGTACCAGAAATCCACGTCGCCACCAAAGACAGAAAAATCTTCATCCGAAGATCCGCTTTGGGAGGCAACGCCTTTGTAGAAAAAGCCACCAAGCGTAAAGGAATTGTCAAGGTAGAACTGAGACGACTGACTTTCTGCCCCTTCCGTTCCTCCAATTTCCCCAAGTCCTCCGATTTTGTACGTCACCTTACCATAGAAATCTTTGTCAGGGTTGATGTCGGATATCCCTTGGCCATTCACCACACCGAAACGGTACGTGAAACCACCACGCTCACCGACACCATTGCCCGCGCCCCAAAACTCTAAGCCGACCTGTTCGTCGCGGAATCGCCACCCGTTCCGGGTTCTGAAGCTTGCGATATTGAGGTGATTACGGGTGAGCTTCAAGTGATTAGGCGTTGGATCTGCATGCACCATGCCTGCCCTGATGTGAAAAGCCGGACTCATGTCGAATTGCAAAGCAAACGGAAATGCTATCACGGTTTCATTGGCCTCGTTTTCCACTTCAACTTCCCCGAAGAATGAGAAATCTTCCCCAATCGTTCCTGCATAAAGTAGCTCAAGCTCGTGGGGAAATTCAAATTCCCATTTCACGCTAGACATCGCCGTGTAGTTAATCCGCCCAACAGCATGCGCTGAGAATGGACCTGTCCCGGGAATATCGCCAGGCCAGATCGCATCCGGCCATACCTTTTTGTATCCCTCTGACCCCAAACTCACTGGTTCTTCTTTCGTCATCTCGGGATCTTGTCCGGCAGGATACCTGTAGCCATTGTTCTTGAACGCCTTGCCAAATCCATTCAGCATTGGAAATGCGTAGTGGCACGTGCTGCAACTCGTTTTATATTTCCGGGAAAACGCAGGAATGCTGTGGCTCTCTTGCGTAAATACGAGAACCAGAAACGTGATGGCAACAAAACCAAGAAGCAAGTGTTTCATGATGATCTCCTACGTTGGTTGATATTATTTTGACTTCGTTTCCCCCTTACGCTAACGCCAGTGATTGTTCGATTTGTCAAGGTGTAGACATTTCCTTACTGCCTCACGCAGCTTATCCAGCTCAAGCGGCTTCAAGAAGAAATATTCTGCACCAAGAGCCTTTACCTCTTCCTCTCCGATGAGGTGTGGATAACCCGTGATAACGATGACTGGAAGATCACGTCGGCGAGACTTGAGCCGCATGAAGAATGTTATCCCCGATTGCGATTTCAGCCTCACATCGGTGATGACCAGATCGATGGTATGACGATCCATCTCTTTCAATGCCTCTTCCGCGCTCGACGCAATAACTGCGCTGCAGTTCTCTCTTCGCAAAAAATCCCTAAATGCAGAGAGGATATTTTCGTCGTCATCAACAACCAACACGTTTGGGTGGTCCATATTTGACCTCTCCAAGACTATACCTCGAGTGGCAAGTGGTGTACCAAACTGCTTGACTCCAGGAAGAGGCGAAAATGAATTAGAATGGGCTCGCGAGAAATTGCAGGCGTGTTTACAGGATGGTAAGCGCCAACTCCAGCTTGCCATTGTGGAAAGCATCTGTTGACACAGTTGAGGATTTGTTGAAGGCGTTCAGCGGCGGATGATCACCTTCGAAAGGACTGGGCTTGAATCTTGTTTTTTTTCATCAACCGTTGGAAATTCTGTCGCGTCATTCGAGAGGCGGTCGCAGCGCTTGTGACATTCCCATGGTACTTGGTGAGTTGTTGAATGAGGAACTGCCTTTCGAACGCCTTCAGAACGTGATCGCGAGATTTACTGAAGACAGGACTGATGATCGGAAGAGGATTTGCTTTCAGCGGAGCTGCGGAGGACATCTCGCGGAGAGTTTCAGGGAGAATCACTTCTCCTTTTGTGAGCATCACTGCTCGCTCAACAAGATTCTCCAACTCGCGCACGTTTCCCGGATAGTCGTATGTTTGTAACAATTCCATCGCCACGTCGGAATACCCCTTCACGGATTTCTTCAGCTGATCGTCATACTTTGACAAGAAGTAGCCGGCGAGCAGAGGAATATCCTCCTTTCGTTCGTGCAGAGGAGGGAGATGGATCGTCACGACGTTCATTCGATAAAACAAATCTTCCCTGAAATTCCCGTTCCTTACTTCGCTTTCGATATCCCGGTTCGTCGCGGCAATAAACCGCGCATCAACCTGGATGGGATCGTTTCCACCCACGCGTTCGAATTCTCGCTCTTGGAGAACGCGAAGAAGCTTTTGCTGCAGAGTGGGGGAAAGATTGCCAACCTCATCCAGGAAGATGGTCCCTCCCCTTGCAATCTCGAACTTGCCGAACCTGCGGTCGATCGCGCCGGTGAATGCCCCCTTTTCATGCCCAAATAACTCTGATTCTAAAAGCGTTTCGGGAAGCACGGTGCAGTTGACGGCAATGAACGGATCATGGTTATTCGGGCTATTCGCGTGGATGGCTCTGGCTACAAGTTCCTTGCCCGTTCCACTTTCTCCAAGGATCATCACTGAGGTGTGGTTTGGCGTTGTGGAAATCGATCCGATGATCTTGTAAATCTCCTGCATTGCTGCGCCATTGCCGACAAGCTTATACCGGTGGACCATATCAGCGTCGAACGACGCACGCTCGGCGTTCGGCGAAGGGGATTCTGCGCTGCGAGTGCTTGCCAATGCCCGCTGTGTCACCTCGCGTATCTTTGTCACCTCCAGGGGTTTCGTCAGGTATTCAAATGCACCAAGCTGAATCGCACTGATGGCGGTTTGCATCGTACCGAAGCCCGTGATAATGATGACCGGTATCTGTTTGTGCTGCTGTTGAATTTGCTTAAGAGCTTCGAGGCCATCAAGCTTGGGCATCGTAATATCCATAAATACAACGTCCGGTCGGTCGGCAGAGATCTTCTTGAGTGCCTCCGCTCCGTCCCGTGCAACGGCGCTCTTGTAACCCTCCTTCTTGAACACTTCATGGAAGGCAAACAGGATTTTTTCATCATCATCGACGATCAGTATTCTGGCTTTCTCTTGTCTCATGAGTCGCCCGTTAACATTCCAATCGATGAAGCCTCATCACCCTGGTTCCCTTCACGTTCCGCCACCCCCCGTGCGAGCGCACCACAACACGGTAACGTAATCCAAAAAGTAGTCCCCTTTCCTTTGACACTGTTGAGGGTGACCACTCCGCCGTGCGCGTTAATCGTTCGTCTCACCATTGGAAGACCGAGCCCGGTGCCATTTGCCTTCGTGGTGAAGAAGGGATCAAAAATGCGGTCCGCAATATTCCGCTCAATGCCGGGGCCGGTATCGGTGATTTCGATGAGAGCACACTCAATTCCTTTCTGCAACACAATTTCCTGTCCATCCTCCCGCCTACCACTGCCTCCACGCGATTCGCTCGATTCAGTAAACGCAAAATCACGAACCGTCTTCCGTAGACGAACTCGTTTGGTTATAACTGAGATTTTTTTCTTCCCGGTCTTTGCGCCTCCGTCATTAAATGCCTGAATGGCATTCAGGAACATATTGACCAATGCTTCTTTCAGATGCGGGGCATCAAGGAACATCGCCGGAAGCGTCGAATCGAGTTCCTTGGTGAGGACGATATGATGGGTGCTGAGATGGGGTTGCACAAATGCAATGCCCTCATCAATGATGCCGTTCAGTTGTTCCTCCCGAAAACCCATCGGCGATGGCCGGGCAAAGTTGAGCAGCTCTGTGACGACCCGTTCCATATGATAGATGGAATCGAGGGCCACGGAAAGGGATTTCCTGCCGGCACGGTTGAGATGACTCGATTCATGCTGGAGTTGGAGAATCATCTTGATGGAAGTGAGTGAATTCCGAAACTCGTGTGCGATAATGGCAGACATCTCACCAGCGGCCATGAGCTTCTCTGTCCGGATAATATGTTGCTCCAGCCTTTTCCGCTTTGTAATATCTGTAATGATCTCAAGGATCGAAGTGATTTCCCCGTCTGTCTTCATTGGAATTGCAATGTGCTCAATAAATCGTTCGCCGACGCCGACATCGTCAGTACGATCAATGTGGCTTACGATCCCACTTGATTGAACGGCTTCTTTGCACACACAGCGCTGGCAGAATCCGTTCATGCAGAATACGTCTCGACAATCCTTTCCGCGCACGTCTTCGATGTGAAAGCGTGTAACTTCCGCAAACGCGGCGCTTGCCGTCTGAATCCGAAACTCCCGATCCAACAATACGAACGCACTCGGAACATGGTCAAGGATTGCCTGCAATTTCGATTTTTCCTCTGTAAGCTCATGCGTCCGCAGTCGCACCATTTCCTCGAGTGTCGCACGGTGATGCTGAATCTCCCGTTCATGGGATTCGAGCGAGGCCGCCATCAGGTTGAACTGTGCCGCCAGCTTCTCGATTTCATCATGCGTTTCGACACGGAGGCGGTGCCCATAGTTGCCTTTCGCGATGATCTCGGCGCCGCGTTGCAGTGCAGAAATCGGCTTCGTGAATTGCTGAGTGGCAAGCAAACCCAACCCGATGGCACTACCGAGGAACAGCAACAGAAACACCGCGAAGGTCCACGCAAACGAACGCACAGGCCCCATGATGGCGTCGTACGAGACGCTTTCAAACACGGCGACCGGAACAGTGAGACCAGCCGCGATGCCGTTATCGCCTGCGGGGTTCTCTTTGGGAAAGAGAGGGGCATAAGAAATGATCTCTTCGATCCCCTCGGTAATTGTTCCTTCCTTTCCCGAGAGAATGGCTGCGGCAACTTCCGGAGGGTATTCACGCTGAACATTGTCTTCTTCCCTCGATGCCAGCAATTTGTTCCAGTCTGTTTTTTTTTCCGAGTGGTAGAGATAGTGTCCGTCACCCGTGACCAGAACAACCTTTCCTCCCTCTTCAAAGTGTCTTTTGCCTTCTATCACCTGCAGAAGGTCTTTCACGAAGACATTTGCTATCAGTATGCCTGGGCGCCAACTAATTCCGATGAGGGGCATGGCAAAACTGATGACGGGGATGCGCTCGTTGTTTTGATCCGCGAGCTCGGCCGGAGCAAACGCAATTTGATCCCTTTTGAGATCTTGTATCAGAAGAAAATAAAAAGATTCACGAGAGCTGCGAAGCTCGCTTTGAGGAACAATGCGGTACCCTTTCGCTGAATCAGCAGCAGGCTCAACGCGAAGAAGCTCATCGCCGTTCTCATCCACCATGCGGAGCTGATAATAGATGTTCCTTGTCTTTGCAAAAGCCAGAAATTCTTTACCGATCTGCTGAAGGTCGGTCTCGTAGGTGAGTGTTGGATGGTGTTCCCTCTTGCTGATGAATTGCTCAAGAAGAACGGAATTCCTCAACACACGGAGATCGGACTCGATATTCTCCAGGAAGTTTGCTGTCTTCCATTTTATGGTCAGCACATCACGGTTGAGGTTCTCAAGGGCGATTTCTCTCATTGTTTGCACATTGGAGCGAATGCCATGGATACCGACGAGGCTGAGAGGGAGAATGGAGAGACCTGCAAACGCAATAAGGAGCTTGCTGCGGATGGAGAGCCAGGGGAATATTGTGTTGAGGTTTAACATCGCGTTTCAATCTAACAAGTGCTGGCGTTACACACAATGAACTAGGCGATGTGCAGGAAGAGTTTGTCTTCGGATGAAACCTCAGCCCGGCAAACGACGGCTTGGGGGGAGATGCGCCCCCCGATTGGGTCACCTCCATGGTATCCTGAAGACAACTGCCTTCAATTTCAAGATTGTTCGGCATAAGAATCCAAAGAGGCAGAGACGAACTCTGAAGTTGACCTGATCCGTTAGCAAGTACTGGCCTGCCATCAGCGGGGATAGTTGCAATCAAAGAGGTGTCAGGAGCTCACTTTTCAATTGGTAAGGTTATCCTTGGGAAAGGTAAAACACGTAAATTGGGAAACCACGGCGATCTCGGAATTCGAATTCCCCTATTTCAGACAAAATTAGCCACTTTAACCTGAACTTCTTACTCGCAATTGGAAGTTGGGAGTTGTATATTTACACGAATTAAAAAGGGGGGTTATCTAATGGTTATCGATATAAGTAACATCGCGCGCGTTCTTTTCTCGGTCCTGTTTTTCCCGACCATGTTCCAGGATGCGTTTTTGGAGTTTTCTTGGGGAGTTGGGGATGAGTTCTGGGTAATGGCCACAAAAAGACTCTTCTTGCTCCTTCCGACACTGGCTGTCATAGCGGGATGTTGGGTGAGCATCCCTTCCGTCGTTACCGTCATCTTCAGGAGTAAGCGGAGGGAGTTTGTTATGGCGTTCTTCGTTACCTGGTGGGACCTCGGAAAATCGATCGTTTCTTTTTGGGGGGGAATTCTCAAGTTCTTTCTGAACCTCACGTGGGCAGTTTTGGGATTCATAAAGATCACCATTTTCAGCATTTGGTCGATTATCCGGGAAATCTTCTTCCTGCCATTCAGAATGATTCGCAGTGCCGGCAAGAGTGTGGTGACTTCGCAAGTACCGTGGATCGCCGTGTTCCTCACTCTGTTCTGGTGTCTCATCGAGGCGTTGATCTTCACGTACGTTACCTCGCCTCTCGTGATGGACACACTTTCGAACATCACCGGCGAACAGCTCTCCCTGACATTTCTTCGCATTCCCCTCTTCATATTCCTTTTCTTTGTCGTTCTCGGAAGCTACGCCGTGCTTTCGACCTTTGTGAGCGCCGTGAAGAGCAAGAAGATCTCAGCAATTGCCGGCGTCAGTGTGATCGAGTTGGTCGTCTTGTTCGTGGAAGTGGTGTTCCTCTATAGGGAATTCGTGGACTCGCTGGTTCCCTGGTTCGCCCAATACTCCGAAGGATTTGAGCTGGGTGTCTTCTGGACGCTTGCCATCGCTTGCTTCGCATGGTTCGGCATCCGCAGCATCTCGTGGTTTCTCTTTGCCGCACACGGTACACCGACGATTCTCCGCGTGATCCAGGGAAGAGGGCTGGGCATAGAGGCTGTCGAGGGATCGACCGGCGCACGCGCTGCTAACTTCTCGCCCGAGTTTATCAAGAAGCTGAAAAATGAAGCGGACTGGGTGAGCGCAAAAGGAGATGAGCTCCTTGCATCATTCATGCTGCCGCCGCTCCAGGTCGTGGCCGCAACGGTGAATTTCTTCGCCCTGCTCGTGAACGGCCGGCATCTTTTCGAGCTTCCGTTTACAAGCATTAATTCGATCCTGAGCTCAAAGGATCTTCTTGAGGGTGTTGTATCGAAGAACGGCAGGCGGGCCTCCCGGACTGCGGTGACACAGGAAGCGTAAAACAACGAAGAGGATATGACTATGCGAATTCCAAAACGAATTGCCGCCGTCTGCTTCGCCGTGTGTGTGCTTCTCGGCGGGTGCAACTTTGGGGACGGCGAGAAACCACGGCTTTCCTTGTTCGTGGGCGTTGATATCAGCGGGTCGTTCATGAGGGGGGAATACTACGATGATTCGATCGATTTTCTTGCCCACTATCTGTACGCACACCTGAACGGTCTTGGTGGGTTGGAGACTCCGAACGCCCTCTTCGTCAGTTCCATTGGGGGCGCCACGGCAAACGAACCGAAGACCTTTTATCCCAGGCAGACGTTCGAGAACAAAAGCGCTGAAGAGATCGCACTGAAGCTTCGCGAAATCTTCCCAAGGGGGAAGGAAAACCCATTCACGGACTACAACGCATTCTTCGAACAGGTGGCACTTACTGTAAGGAACAAAAGACTCGTTCTGCGACCTGTTTCAATCGTTATGGTGAGCGATGGAATCCCCGATGTGAAGAGGGAAGGCCGCACGGATTTCAGGAGCATCGAGCTTAAGCCGCTTGAAGGTCTGGCGCGCAACATAACACTGCGCCTGCTGTACACCAACGCGGAGGTCGGACGGAACTGGCAGACCAAAGTACCTCGAAGTAGAGTGAAGGTCTGGACACAGGATGCACCGGTGATGGTGTCATGGAAGGATCCCAAGATCTTTACACCGGAAAAACCGATCGAGGAACAAACGAAGTTCTTCAGCTGGATCAGCGACAACGTGGACTTCGGCGTTATTGC
>DASWHW010000137.1:0-61320 GCA_036397975.1 Bacteroidota bacterium | reverse complement strand
CCTTGTCGCTGGGGTTCCATCACGGTACCTCTTCCGTTGTGAGTGTGAGAAAATGAGTAGCGCAGGAAATGCACGGATCGTAGTTCCTCACAGCCTGTTCGCATCGCCGGGTGAGTTCATCTTTCGGGAGATCCGTATTTCTTTCAACGAATGCTCGGAGATCGTTTTCTATCGTTTCCTGGTTCTGGGACGTCGGCGGGACGATCTTGGCATCCATGATCAAACCATCGCCGCCAATTTTGTAGCGATGATATAATGTGCCGCGCGGAGCCTCTGTCGCACCAAAGCCAGTTCCTGCAACCGGTTGCACAGGAACTGCGGCGGCTTCCGGCATTTCATAATTGGCAATGATACGGAGTGCTTCACCCAACGCGTAGACCGTCTCGACGCATCGGACAGCAATGCTGCGAAACGGATTCTTCACGGGGGGCACCAGTCCGATCTCTTCACTCACTTTTCTCGCAAGAGGAGAAAGTTGATCATAGTTAAGATTAAAGCGGGCCATCGGGCCCACATGATACCGCCCCATTCCCTTCTCGCGAGAATGCAATGCGTTGGAGTGCCGTACATGCTTTTCTTCAAAATGAAATTCATATTCCTTCACGCTGATGTCCAAACCGCTTGATGAGACAAACCGACCCTCGTTCATCGGGTACTCAGTCGGGTGGCGGAGTGAAACGAACTCATAGTCTTGCTCAAAATCAGGGAAATCGAGACCGGCGAGCACGCCTGCAAACTCCAGAGCGGTGTCTCTGCTCCACGAGAGATCATCGACCAGCGCCAGCAATTCTTTCTTGCTCGGCACTTTGTAGAAGCCGCCGACACGAACATTGATCGGATGGATTTCCCTTCCACCAAGAAGTGCCACAATGCTATTACCGATCTTTTTCAACTTCAGCGCCCGTTCAACCATATCGCGATGATCGCGCGAAAGCTCAATCGCATCTTCATACCCCAGGAAGTCAGGCGCGTGCAACAAGAACATGTGCAGGACGTGACTCTCGATCCACTCGCCGCAATAGAGAAGCCTTCGCAATTCCCGAAGTTGACCGTCCACGGTAACGCCGAATGCATCTTCCATGGCATGAACCGCGCTCATCTGATAGGCAACCGGACAAATACCGCAAATGCGAGCCGTGATATCCGGCGCTTCATTGAACATTCGACCGCGGAGAAACGCCTCGAAGAAGCGTGGAGGCTCAAAGATGTTCAACTGCACGTCGGCCACCTCTCCGTTTTTTATCCGGATATGAAGGGCGCCCTCGCCCTCCACACGCGCAAGTTGATCCACCTTAATGACTCGATTCTTCATGTGCCTCGCTCTCCTTTCGGAATGGCTCTGCATACGCATTGAATCCCCGGAATGCCAGCATGATATCGTGACGCGTCAGATCCAGTTGTGAAAACCATGCGCTCAGTGCCGCGGTATTCGGATTTTCCATCGGGCCGTAGCAACCGTAGCAACCGCGGTTGTACGCCGGACAGAGGGCGCCGCATCCGGCATGGGTGACCGGGCCCAGGCAGGGTGTTTGATGAGCGACCATGACACAAGTCGTTCCCCGCGACTTACATTCAACACACACACTGTAGCTTGGAGCGATTGCTTTTCTCCCATTCAATGCCGCATTCAGAACTTCAATAAGTTGATGTTTGCTGATAGGGCAACCGCGCAGTTCAAAATCCACGTGCACGTAGGACCCAATGGGCATGGAACGCGTCAGCGTGGATATGTATTCAGGCGAGGCGTACACCAGACGAACGAACTCTTTGATATCCTTCCAGTTTCTCAATGCCTGAATTCCCCCCGCCGTTGCACAGGCTCCGATCGCAACGAGGGTTCGACAAGATTTTCGGATCTCCCGCACGCGCTCGACATCATGCGGGGTGGTAATGCTTCCTTCAACAAGTCCTATGTCGTACGGACCTCGAATAACCCTGCGGCTGGCCTCCGGGAAATTCGCAATATCGACTCTTCCCGCAATTGCCAGCAATTCATCTTCGGCATCCAGCAACGAAAGCTGGCACCCATCGCATGACGCAAATTTGAATACTGCAAGTTTCGGTTTCTTCCTTTTCATGGTTACAACTCCTTAATATCGAGGAGATTCTTCACGCGCGGTAGCGCGAACACGGGCCCATCCTTACAGATAAAATGAGGACCGTACTGACAATGGCCGCAATACCCGACGGCGCATTTCATGTTCCGCTCCATCGATAAGTATATTTGATCTCCTGGAAGTCCGATGGTTGTGAGAGTACCGAGGGTGAACTTCATCATTGTTTCCGGCCCGCAGACATATGCGATGGTCGCCCGTGGATCGATCTTGATATAGGAAAAAAGCGTGGTCACGACTCCAATGTGCCCCTTCCATGAGGGATCACCTCGATCGACGGTGACAAGAACCTCGATGTTGTGGCGCTTTCCCCAATCTTCTAACTCAACACGATAGAGCAAATCAAGATGACTCCGCGACCCGTACAAGAGCACGATCCGTCCAAATTGTTTTCGTTTCCGAAATAGTGAATACAACAGTGGCCGCAGAGGGGCAAGGCCAATACCTCCTGCCACAATGCAAACATCGCGTCCCAGCGCAGCATCTATCGGCCACCCGGAGCCAAACGGCCCGCGCACACCCACTACGTCGCTTCTCTTGCAATGAGAGAGTGCACTGGTTACCGATCCGACCTTGTGGATCGTATGCGTCACTGATCGTGAGAGGGATGGATCAGAACTGATCGAGATCGCCGCTTCTCCAACGCCAAAAACGTAAAGCATATTGAATTGTCCCGGACGGAAGGCGTAGTTCCTGTCATTCATATCCAAGGTAATGGAATATGTGTCGTCCGTTTCCCACGCCAGGCGAGTGATGCGTGTCTGCACCGGAACCATAGGATCCGTCTGTAGGCGCAGCTTTGTCTCGGTCTGAACAATCATAATCCTACCTCTGGTGTCGAACCGTAAACATCGATGATCTGCAGGCGCGTCGCTTCGAGCCTTCGTTCCATAACAATGGCCAGTCGCTTCAGCATCTCATAGCCAAAGTCATGGTCATTCTCACTCTTCAGTCGGAGGCATTTTCCGTCCAGCGCCACCCCGCGTACATCAGTGACAGCGACGCCGGTGAAATGCCATCGGAACGGAGAGATGAGCCATGACCAGCCAAGGACTTCGCCCGAGCCCACAGTTTGAATTCGAAGCTGTCCCCGTTCACTCAAATCAATTTCCAGAGCCACGCGGCCGGTACGAATGAGGTAGAACTTGTCTGCGAGTTCACCTTCACGTAGAAGCTGAGAGCCCTCCGCAAAGTGGACATTCGATGCGCAACCGATGAGAGTCGTGATATGCTGCTCTGGAAGATCCGCCAGAAATGGATGCTGGCGGAGTAATGGTGCCAGGTCTTCTGTGTGCATTATTCTTCTCCTTTATGTTAGTTCTTTGATTCAGATTGCTCCAGGCCGGCTCCGTTCCGGAGAGTCGCTGCCTGCTCGGTGATATCGATGCCAACGGGACACCATGTGATACACCTTCCGCAACCAACGCATCCTGGCATACCGAATTGATCCACCCATGACGAGAATTTGTGCGTAATCCATTGTCGATACCGGGAACGTACTGACGAACGAAAATTTCCTCCCGCGACTCGAGCAAAGTCAAGAGAAAAACAGGAGTCCCATCGCCGCCAGCGCTCGGCATGATCACCGGACAAATCAGTAATATCTTCCACCGTTGAACAGAAACAGGTAGGACATACCATTGTGCAATTTGCGCAGGCGAGACATCTTTTGGCGACATCGTCCCATGAGGGGTGCTCTCTGCTATCGATAAACAGTTGTTGGAGGCCCTCAAGCTGCAATGATTTTCCCATCTGCTCAACCGACTGTGTCATCGCTCTATCAACATGTTCGCGATCCGTAGCGGACGCAGTTTCGTGAGGAACCTCTTCCAATACCTTCGCCCCGATTTCTGATCCGGACTCTGCAGTAAAGTAGTGGCGGCCGCTCTCAATTATTTCTGTCAAGACAATGTCATAACCGATCGTTGCGCGCGGACCTGTGTCCAACGAGGCACAAAAGCAATTGTTTCCCGGAAAGCTGCAATTGACAGCGACGATGAATATGCCCTTCCGCCGGGATTGATATGCAGTGTCCTTAGACTCTCCGCTCAGGAACACTCTGTCCTGAATTTGTATCGCAGCAAGTTCACAGGGTCGAACTCCAATAAAGGCACGAGGACGGTCTTCGACATGCTTGTTACTACTGGACCAACCTTTCCCGTTCTTCGTAGCTGTGAACAAGCATTCACGCGATGGAAACAGGAATTGCTTCCATGACTGACCGGAAACTGTAAAGCCAAAGAAGCCCTTGTCGTCGCGCCGGGTGAGCGTTGAAGAACCGCCGTCCTGTTTCTCCATCAAGCCGATCGGCAAATCCGCGGACGAACGAATTTGATCCAGGACAATCGCGCCGTCGCGTACCGTAGGCCCGACATTCCGGTATCCATGCTCCTGAAGAACGTTCAACAACGTATCGAGATTCTCTCGTTGAAGAGTTATCATGATTTTGTTTCTTTTGGTTTTCGTGAACGGATTTAGGGAAAGAACAGTCGTGCCTGAGGTTACCGCATTTCTTGAGTACAGCGGCGAGTACAGAGCCGACACCCCGACCAGGCACTACAATGTGAGATGTGGAAGATCGTCGGGATGAAAGCGGAGGAGATTGCTGCGAGGCGTGCCGATATGAGAACGGCTGCTGTTTGTCGGGTCTCCGGACATGTAACGGTGATCCGGTTTCGATAACGAAGATAGGTGGACATCACACTTGGCAGGACTGCGGTCCAGGCAAGTGTGGTAATCACAAGACTGATAACGGTGCAGAGTACGACGGGGTGCATGGTTTTCCCAGTATTCTTCCCAAGAGGAAATTAGCGTTTGACTTCAGCACGCTGCACCTCTTCTATGACTTCAACAATCAACGGATAATACCTATCGAGAGCACAATCGACATCGTCACGAAGGCGACAGGAATTATCTGCTGATTGATTAATACAGATTCCGCAAACTGAGTTGCGAAGACGCTCGACGTATGGCTCGATCTTGTCGGATGATGTCGACTGAATCACTTCAAGGATCAGGGGAAAGTGTGTTTTGAGAGCACACTCCACATCCTGTGCGAGTCTGCAGTTACCGGCTCCATCGCCGTCGATGCACTTTGCACAGACTCTCTGTTGAAGCGCAAGCCAGTACTCATCCGGTGTAGGCATTGACACTTTCCCTTCGTTGAGAGGTCAGATTTTCGTGTCTTTCAAAGTAAATCGAAACGGGAACGAGACCCATACTTTTACGGGGCCTTGATTCATGTACGCCGGCGTAAAGACAAACTTCATCGCCGCATCGATCGAAGCATCGTTGAATATTTCCGTCGTAGACTTAATCACCACTGCTTTGATCGGCTTTCCATCTTTTCCCACCAATATCTTTACCCAGACCGTTCCTTCAATGCCGGCCCGGACAGCCATGTCCGGGTACGCGGGAATCGTTTTTTGAACTATTTGTGGAGGTTTTTCCACAGGAACAAACTCGTTCATCCCCGGCTCGTCATCTATTGTAATATCGCGTTCGATTTGTACACCTCCCGATAAGTCACCAAGGTCTTCGGTGATCGGGGAGGCGATGTTGCTCATTTCCGTCTGGGTTGCAATTGTTTGCTCGGGACTTACCTCTGCATCGGGAACGGGAACAGGCGTTCCCACCGTTGGCTTCACAGCTGCAGTAACACTGACGGTTGGTGGAGGTGCAACATTGGCGATCGATGGTGGTGGACCGAGATCGCTGTACTTCAATATGCGGACAGCAACGGTAGGAATATGTTCGTCATCCTGCTGCATGTACCGGATCCCATAGTACGATCCAATAATCACGAAGTGGATGACAACGGAGACAACAAATCCCTTGAAGTAATTCCTCTGAAATACTCTCTTCAGCTCAATGCGACCATAAGGAACAGGTGACGCTATGAATTGCTCGGTTCGCGATCCCATAGATTCCTCCTTTTGGACTGTCTCTGCCCCATAAAGGGCAACCCACGTGCCAACGGCCTGGGCAGAAAACTGAGCAAATTGACAGAAATAAGAGACTTGGGAAGGACTTATTCCGAATTCTGAGACGAGGGATTAGAGAAGATAAGAAACGCCGTTAGGCTAACGTTAAGACCACCAAAAGGAGAAAAGTAAATGGCACTAAAACTGCGCACATCATGTAGGCAATCATCGAATAGTCATATTTTCTAAGAGCGCGCATTTAGTAATCCCTTTCTTCCCCGAAGACATTCAGCTTTCCATTCATGTGCTTGGCCTTGTTGATGATTTTTGTATTTGAATCAACAACATCTCCATGACATGCAGAACATGTGGTCACGTTCGGATGTGTCCCTCCTTCCGTATCAATTTTCGGAAGGGCTCTCTCCGCGAGAGTAGATCGGGAGACGTCGCCGTGACAAGTGCCGCAAGCTGTTTGAGCTCCGCTCGGGTCGTTCCAAATTGGCACAAACCCGGGATTTCCGTTCTTGAAGTTTCCGTGACAGTACGATGAGGCACACCCAAGATTGCCGGATGAATAAGCCGGGGCCGGACTGAAGAGCGGGAGGTTCGCGTCATAGTCCGCGGTGCCCGGTTCATTCGTAACTGTGTTCGCCAGCGCAAGACTGAAGTGCACCTCAGCGCCTGTCGTTCCATCGATATGGCTTGGTGAGCCATACACCGTAGGAGGAACGGTGTGGCACTCGGAGCAGGGAAGCCCTGTTGCAAGAGTGCCACCCGCTAGATGTATCTGATGAGCACCGACGCCCCGCGCCGTTCGATCCGTTATCTTCGATAGATCGCGCGGCGGGGCCGGATTTGCATCGCCATGACATGTTGCACAGTTCTCTGGTCCGGCACTGTTCATATGACAGTCACGGCAACTTGCATCTGACGTTCCTCCGTCATACTCCCTGCCATGACACGATTGGCATGATCGCATATCCCAGTTGTTCGCACGGATTGTATTACCGTGGAAGTTATCTGATGAAGGACTTGCCCACCCTGTTTCATGGACTTGCACACCCGAAGCGGTCGGAGGTGGCAAGTCGTCTTTCAGGTCTGCGCAGCCCCATAGCACCAGCACCGGAACGAGAACCGCCGAGAATCTCACATGTGATCGCATGTTCATGGTAATCGATATTTTTCTTCTACGTTGCTTTTAAGGACAACTATGGTGCTCTCAACTCGGCAATGGAGGACCGCAGGAGTTCATATGCATACTTCGTATTGTGCACTCCATGGCTTCCTTCATGCTCGATAAAGTAAAAGTTGTAGATGGCACCTGCTTTCGCTGCCGGAGCAATACGCAGCGGATTCGATGAGCTGGCAACCAGGAGCTCTGTAGTCGCATTAAGCCAACCTCGGGCAACCAACAATTGCTTCAGTGTATCCAGGTTCGCGTTAATTGCTGTTTGCGCGCCGACCGGTGCCGTTGTTGCACCAGCATAATTAACAGACGAGAACGAAGCGCCGTGGCAGCCGGCATCTCTGCAACCTGTGAGAACCGTTCCGGTTGTTCCTTCGAACTCATAACCAACTTTGAACGTGTGCCCACCACCTTTTCCAGACTGCGTCCCTGTAGGCTCAGCCATATGGCACGCGATGCAGCCTTCCTGTTCGATCGCGAGGTTTGCCGTGTGATTGGAATTCCCGGTATAGTTATATCCAACAAACTGGAAACCACCAGTACCCATGAGCATTTGTCCGTTCACGCCATAATGCGGATACCATCTGTTCGATGTTATCACGATCGTGTCCGTGACTGCTGTCTTTGTTGGATCGGGTTTAGGACTCATTGGCGATGTCGTACGGGTTTGATGACACTGCAAGCAGAGGTTTCCCTTACCATAGTTAAACATCGCATTCGGTACGCCTTCGATGTACGACGTAATTGTGACCGGGGCCTGAGTACGCAATGAGAAATCTGCACGAGCATGTGGTGAGTGGCAGGCAAAGCAGCCTGGCGGACTCGGATTCAAAATTTCAGACGCCATCTGGGTTTGGAAACCTCCCCGGCCTCTCTCAATAAAACCTTCAGTGGAGTGGCATCCTGAGCACGTAGCACTATTGCGCTCCACTGCCCCACCCATAAAATGGATAGATGTCTCGAACTGGTACACACGACCTGCAACATAGTAAACCGTATCGGCATTCGCGTCGTGACACGTTGCACACTTGATACCGGGTGCGAATCCCTCTAGATCAATTGAGGCATTGGTCCCGTCTTTGCCAGCAGGTCCTTCAGGCCCTTCACAACCTGTTTGCAGCAACAGTACTACCCCAAGACCAAGAACTAACGCGAGCATGGTTTTGAAACTATTCATTGTTTGCGCCCTCCTCTAAGATAAGGACTTTGTTTTATGGTTCATCGAATTAAGCCACCTTCTGAGTGGCATGTAAAGCAACTTGGATCACGACCTTCCACGTCGTGACAACTCATGCATGACTCCATATCCCTGCGCGCATCGATCGCATGGAGACCACCTCCAGTACCCCGGCCAAGTGTAGTAAATCCTGGCTGATCATGGGAAGACGGCCTGAATAGGCCCTGCGTAACATTTCCGCCTGCCTCGTGGCATTGGACACAGAAGGACTGCGTCTCATGACATGAATTACAGTCCATGGCCTTACTCTTCGCGTCGACTCCATGTGTAAAGCGGTAGTTCAGCTCGTGCACGGATTGAAGAACCAAACGATCTGGTCGGTCAGTGGTGGAGAGTTTTGGTCGCGGATCGGTACTTCGATCAGACTTTCCAAATGACTTTAGTCCGCCATCCGTGTGACAATCCTGGCAGAATGTTTCCTTGTGGCATGTCTGGCAGGATGCATTCAGTTCTCCTACGCGTGAGCTGAAACGATGATTCCGTTCGAAACCGCCGCCTTTGTGATCGCTGGGGAGCAAAGAAGCAAAATCTGTGTGGCACGATTCGCAGATGTTAGTCAACTGGCGGTCGTTGTGACAGGTGTTGCATGTTGCCATATCCGGCATCGAGGTCTTTGGATTGTCTTCTGCAATCCCCCGATGGCAGGCAGCACATTCCATTCCTTGCGCAATGTGAGAATCATGCGAAAAAATGACCTGCCGCTCTGGGGCCATGAACGGAACGTAGCTCCGTTCGCTTTCGTGGCATTGCACACACAACGTTTCATCCTCAACATCATGGCAGGATGCGCATGAGGCTTTCGCGGGGAGGAGATTATCTGAAGAAAACTTGCTACCGGGTGCGTTCTCATGGCACAACGCACAGTCACCTGCCTCGTTCTCAATATGAAACTTATGAGAGAATTTGATCCCGGATCCGCTGTCGCCCTCCGCAGACATCACCGGCATACCATCAACCTTCCGCTGTGAGGCAACCATCGACAGAAAGAGTACAAGGACTGCAACCAAATATGTGTAGACGCGCGTCATCGTGATCTCTACAGAAGGTTAAGCATTTCAGAAAACCAGAAATTGATTTTTGCGAAGATCCGGAGATCGTTTTTGTAGATCGAATTTGTAAGCCACTGCCCTTGAACGTCAACAGCAAGCTGCTTTACTGGGCGGACTGTTACTCCCAGTGCACCGCTGAATGTCTCTTCTCTGGGAGCGCTTGCATTCAACGCATAGGAATTCCAAACGACGTTTGCGTTCGGAATAAGCGCCCGTTCAAGAAGCGGATATGCAAACGCGAGTGAGATCGAATTCAACTCGCCGGCCTGACCAGTTGAGCCGCGGTACGAAATGCTTGCATAGGTCCAATACCCGCCGACAGTATAGCGAAAGCTCTGATCACCA
Source organism: Bacteroidota bacterium (assembly GCA_036397975.1). GTDB lineage: Bacteria > Bacteroidota > Ignavibacteria > UBA10030 > UBA6906 > SZUA-287. The sequence goes on along the minus strand of DASWHW010000137.1, from coordinate 51,466 downwards.
TCGTACTGAACAAAGGCACCCCGGACAAATGTGCGGACCTTTTGTAACGCAACAAAGTCAACTCCTGCCTCCACTTCATGAGTATTGGAGAGGTTGAATCGAGAGAAGAACGAATTCCAGGGAATACGAGGTGATCGAAACTGGTATGTTGCATTCACCATGAGGTCATCAGAGAAACTATACAACGCGCGAAGATCGGCTCGTTGGGATTGCTCTCCGAGCAGATCGAAGTCATACCGTCCATAAAGTTGGAGTGAGGAAACAAGATACCGCGCATCAATGCCGACGTACTGCTCGCGCCGCAATTCAGGATCAATGTAGATGGGTGCCGGGTTGAAAAGTGAATCAGCGCGAATAGTCCAGTAGGGAGTTCGTTCGCGCGCCTTGTTCACATAACTTATGCCGGTACTAAGGTGCTCCATCGGCGTGACAAGGAACTGTCCACCAACCACGTAGTTGGAGGAAAGAGAACCCCAACCTTTCAATGTGTAGTCACCCGGGGGCGGAACACCGCCGTACGCAACAAATGAAGCCCGATCTTCCCCAAAACGAAACGCAGTTTTCACTCCGTCGAGTGTGCCGTTACCGACTCCATGAAAATATGGCATTCGTCCGATCGAAAAATCAAGCAACTCGCCGATATTGGTCAAGCGTCCATAGAGATACTGCGTCCGAAAATCTGCTGTCGTGGACGCATCAATGAACGTCGCCGCCCCCTGGAGATGACTGAAAAGAGAGAAGTTACCTTGCGATATGTCAAGTTGTACAACCTGAAATCCCCGCGTGAAGGTTGTCGAAACGCCAACCGAGTCAAATTTCTCCCATGAATACATGGAAGTGGTCAATCGCCCATTGATCAATTGGGCCGACGCAGACGCGACCAGCAACGGCATGAGTATCACGAAGGGAGAAACTCTGTTGAAAACCCCGGCTCTGCAAATGCGCTGGGATGTGATTTCTTGTAAGCGGCTGATCCGAGTCATAGAAGAAAGCCTAAAAAACTGACATAGCAAGGGATACCACCTCAGTGTCAAGAGACATGCCACGAACCGTGGATAGAAAACCAGAGAAACATGTCAGAAAATGACGATTTCGAATGAATGGTGAATTTGAGATTCCGATTTCTGAAAATCGAAATAGGGTTATTCCTAACCCTGCAAAGGGATACCCAACTCCTCAAGCTTGCGGTAAAGCGACGAGAGGCTTATTTGCAGCACATCCGCCGCCTTCTCTTTGTTGTATTGGTGCAACTGAAGAACACGCCCAATGTATTGACGTTCGAAATCCGCTGCGGCCTCTTTGAGAGTCCGATTTGGACTGAAGGAAATTGAAGACCCATCGTAATGATCAAACACCGGAGGAAGATCCTTCTTGGTAATGAGATTCCCGTCCGCAAAGATAACACCTCTTTCAATCGCATTTTCAAGCTCGCGCACTTCTCCCTTCCACTGATGCGATGTCAGGGCTTTCATGACTTCATTATCGACACCTTCCACCTTCTTCGACATTTCCACGGCGTACTTCGCGACGAAATGTTGAACGAGAAGGGGAATATCGTCGGGTCGATCGGAAAGAGGAGGAAGGGAAATATCAACCACGTTCAGGCGATAATACAGATCTTCGCGGTATCGCCCCTCTTCAATCTCTTTGGGGAGATTGCGGTTCGTCGTCGCGATGATCCGGACATCCACCGGAATTGTCATGGAGGTACCTACTGGGGTTACCTCTTTGAGCTCAATGGCACGCAGCAGTTTCACCTGCAAGTTCAGAGGAATCTCACTCACCTCATCAAGAAACAACGTACCCCTGTCCGCCGATTTGAAATATCCAACGCGATCGGACGTTGCCCCGGTGAACGATCCCCGCTTATGTCCGAACAGTTCACTTTCAAAAAGGTTCTCGGGAATCGCTCCGCAGTTCACGGCCAGGAAGGCCTGATCTGCCCTCTTGCTGTTGTGATGAATCGCTCGTCCAACCAACTCTTTCCCTGTTCCGCTCTTTCCGGTTATCAGCACGGTTCCATCGGTTGCCGCAACCTTCTTGATAGTATCGAACACTTCCTGCATCGCGGGACTCTTTCCCACGATGTTCGTGAAGTCAAAATGCCGCTGGACTTCGGTACGAAGGAGCTTGTTCTCTACAGTGAGTTGTCGCTGCTTCATCAGGCGACGGACTTTCACGAGCAACTCATCAAATTCAACTGGTTTCAAGATGTAGTCGATTGCGCCTTTGCGTAATGCCGCGACGGCAGTCTCCACCGATCCATATGCGGTGATAATCACCACCATTGTTTCCGGACAAAGTTGTGTGGCGTTCTCGAGAAGCTCAATCCCCTTCATTTCCGGCATTTCGAGATCTGTCAGGATAATATCAAATTGCTCCTTCTTCAGAAGATTGAGAGCAACTTTTCCGTTCTCCGCCTCTTGCACATGAAATCCCTCTTTCTTCAGAATAAAGGTGAGAGACTCTCTGATGATTTCTTCGTCATCAACAACGAGAATTGAATCAGCCATACCCTATTCCCTTGTGTGTATGGGAAGAGTCACGATAAACGTGGTTCCCTTCCCCGGTGAACTGTGCACAATAATATCTCCGCGAAAGCTCTTTACAATTCCATAGCTTACCCATAGTCCCATCCCCGTTCCTTCGCCAACCTTTTTTGTCGTAAAGAAAGGTTCAAAAATTTTTTCGAGATTTTCTTCGGGAATGCCCGTTCCAGTGTCACGCATTTCGATTCTTACTTGCTCCCCGGCCATGGAAACCGTGGAAATGATCGTTCCTTTCTTCCCCTGCATCGCATCAACCGCATTCAACAGGATATTGATGAATACCTGTGAAAGCTGATCCGGAACAAGTGAAATATGGGGAATATCTTGGGGAAGAGTTGATTTGAACGTTATATCCTTTGCCTTCTTCGTGATTTTAACAATGTCAATTGATTCCGACACGACCTTCACAATGTCGGTCATCTGTACATGATAATTGGAAGGGCGCGAGAAGTCTACCAGATCGCGAATGATTTTTGTGATCCGGCGGACCTGAGAGTCAACCAGCTTGAGTTTCTCTTTCGTAAAATCGTCAGACGTTGTTCGGGTAATCACCTGCACGATCGAGGAAATGGAGGCAAGTGGATTCCCCACTTCGTGCGCGATACCTGCCGAAAGCGTTCCGAGACTCTCCATTTTCTGGGAATGCATCAGTTGCCGTTCTAATTCCTTCTGCTCGCTGATATCGCGATGGCTTCCGAGATAGCCGACAACTTTCCCATCGTTGTCAATGATCGGAGAAATCAACAGGTGTGTGTACATCGGCTCGCCGTTTTTGCTCCTGTTTTCGATTTCCCCTGTCCAGACCTCCCCCTTCCCTATTTTCTTCCAAACGTCTTGCCAGAACTCTTTCCCATGCTTCCCGCTGGAGATCTTGTTGGGATTCACACCCAGCAATTCATCACGGGTATACCCCGATGTTCGTTCAAATGCCGGGTTAACGTAAATCATGCGTCCCTTCGCATCGGTAATCTGAATTGGGTTGACAGTATAGTGGACGACATTGGAGAAGCGAAGAAGATCAAGTTCTTTTTTCTTCACCTCGGAAATATCCTGCGCAACTATGTACAGGTACTCACGGTCGGGACCAGCAATCTTTCGCATGCTGAGATGGCTGAAGATCACCCTGCCATCAGATGAGCGGAATTGCACCTCCGCCCCCTCAGAAGCCGTTTGTTCGGACAGGAGCATCGCATTGACAGGCCGGGGAGAATCCTCTGCAAGCAGGGAGTGGAAGCTCAAATCCTGAGGTATATCAGAGGGAAGGCAGAGCAGTTCCTGGGCCTTCTTATTATAGGACAGCACATCCCCCTTCTCCGACAAGACAAAGCACATGTCCGGGATTATATCAATAAGGAAGTGGGCAACGCTAACGGAAGAGTTCATAGCGGCAGTCAACATAGGGATTTGGGGAGGGAAGTTCAATAACGAGATTTTTTGCGCATAAGAATAATCTCTCACTGCATGCAAAAAAAAGTGTTGACAGGGAACTTTGCAATAACTATACTGTTACAGTATTTAAGCATATACTAAAATAAGGAGATAGGTATGAGAAGAATTTCTATCGAAGGCAAGGTGTGCATCGGTCCGACATTTTCGCATGCAGAGTTTGCGCTGATCAAACGCAACGTTGAAGCACAAAGAGGCCTGGAGACGCTCGCTAACTTGCTGGGCACTGCTGGCAATCTACAGCGGTTGAAAATCCTCTACCTCCTGCATGCACACAAGGAGATGTGCGTGTGCGATCTGGCAGAAGTTCTTGCCCTCACTGATTCTGCTGCCTCGCAACATCTGCGAAAGCTCAAAGACCAGAATATCGTTAAATCACGTCGGAAAGGACAGACCATTTACTATTCGCTCGTTTCTAACATCTTTACATCAAACATCGAAGACATGTTCAGGATGGATGAGACAAAAGCACAGCATGCATTCGCAATCAATCAAAGGAGCTAACTATGGAAAAAACATCATTCTCCGCCGGGGGTAGCATACTTGCCGCTATCCTCGCTTCACTTTGCTGCATCGGCCCTGTCGCAGTGGCGCTGCTTGGCGTTGGTAGCATCGGTGCTTTTACGGCATTCGAATCATTCAGACCATACCTCATTGAGGTGACTGCCCTTCTTCTCGGTACTGCCTTTTATATGACATACAGAAAACGGGAGGTTCAGTGCGAAGACGGAACTTGCAAAGTTCAGAGCGCGGGCAAATGGAACAAGATCAGCGTCTGGGGAGCAACATTGATTGCAGTCTTTGTGCTCGGCTTCCCTTACCTGGGTTTTGCTCCTACCGCACCAGTAAGCGCAGCTGTCCAAGGGGAAACGATCACCACAGTTGCAATAGAAGGAATGAATTGCGATGGATGTGCAAAAGGCCTTGAAGGATCACTCACCCGCCTCAATGGTGTCCATAAAGCAACGGTTGCGTTTGAGAAGGAACAGGCGGTCATCGAATATGATTCTCTCCTCGTGCAGCCACGCGCATTCCTCGACCTCATACATGAGAACGGTTTTGACGCCACTCTGCGGCAACGCGGAAGAAAACAATGAGTATCTGCTGCCCACCACCCAAAAACAACAACAATCAACAGGAATCCTGCAAACTCCCGGGCGCGTCAACACGGGCGGAATGTCCTGTTTCGCACGCATTGTTCAGAAGGGTTGGAGATCAGACACTCATCAACTTGCTGCACCCTGCAAAGGTGAAGGAAATTCACAAATCTCCCTACTATTACTGCGCAGATCCCGAATGCCCCGTTGTCTACTTCGCTAACGACGGACACGTCTTCACTATTCACGATGTGTCAGTCACAGTGCTCGCAAAAGATTCCGGTGAAGATGTCAATGTGTGTTATTGTTTTGATTGGTCACGCAAGAGAATCTGGGACGAGATCGAACACACCGGAAACTCGACTGCGTCCGAGCAAATTGCAAAGGAAATCAGGGAGGGAAACTGTCTCTGCGATATCAAAAACCCAAAGGGCGATTGCTGCCTGGGAGATGTCTACAAAGTCGTGAGCAGACACATGAAGGAAAGCACGTGACGTGAATTCAATCGTCGGTACTGATTTGAAAAACACTCCAGAAAAACCTCTTGACAAACACCCCCACGACCTTGGTACATTGATAGAAAATCAACGAAATAGTCGCAAAGATTCCCCCGTGATCGATACACTGTTAGGAAAGAAGGAAATACTGAAGCGCCTTCACCATATTACAGGGCAGTTGGCTGGAATTGAAAAGATGATTGTTGAAGAACGCCCCGTCAAGGAAGTCTACACCCAGTTGAGAGCCGCTGAAAGTGCGCTCCATCAGGCAATATACGGCGTTCTTGATGAGCACTTAAAGAAACATTTCGCGGAAGTCCTAGCTACACGACTTGCTCGTTGCCCCGGTGATTGTGATGATGCTGAACGTCTCCAGTTTCTGAGAAATGAATTCTCGACTCTTGACTTGAAAGAACTGATCGATGAATTGTCATGGTTGCGAAATTCATTGAATACACAAACACAAGGAGGAACCAAATGAACAGAAAGATCGCTCTTTATCTCGGTGCAGGGCTGCTGGCCTTGAGTGCGTTTGCCTTTTCCGGAACATCGGACAAGACAAGTGATTGCCTTCTGCGGGGAACTCCAGCCTGCCCGGAATATCCGTCCTGTTGTCCATAGGAAGGAAAAAAAAGGCTCGGCCAAATAGGCCGAGCCTGTCCTGACTATCTCAAGAGCGACATCGTTACTCTTCGACCGCTTCTCTCTTCTTTGGCGCATAAATGTGTGTTGAGTAACCGTAGAATGCCTCAGCCGCTTCCATAACGGTTTCAGAGAGCGTCGGATGTGGATGGATGCTTTCGGCAAGATCCTCCGCGGTCGCTCCCATCTCAATAGCTAGGACTCCCTCGCTAATCAAATCGCCTGCCCCTGCGCCGACGATGCCAACGCCAAGTACCCTCTCGGTCACCGGGTCGATCACGAGCTTTGTCATTCCATCAGTACGATCAAAGCTGAGAGCGCGGCCGGAAGCAGACCATGGAAACCGCACGATCTCAACGGGGAGTTCACGTTCTTTCGCCTCTGCCTCAGTAATGCCACACCAAGCGACTTCCGGGTCGGTGAACACCACGGCGGGAACAATAATGCTGTCGAATGCATTCGTCTCGCCGCTAATAACATCGATCGCGATGCGAGCTTCGCGCGCTGCCTTGTGTGCCAACAGGGCACCTCCCACTACATCTCCAACCGCGTAGATCGACGGATCGTCTGTTTGCTGCTGAGGATTTACCACGATGAATCCGTTGTCGTTCTTTCGGACCTTCGTGTTTTCGAGTCCAAGATCATTCGTCAATGGAGCACGACCAACCGAGACGAGGACCCGGTCAAACAACTCTTCTTTTTCCCTCCCCTTCACGTCCATTGTGACCTTGATGTGTTTACCACTCGTTGCCATCTTTGCGACCTTCGTGCTCAAACGGATTTCTGCAAAAAGATTTTCTGCCCGGCGCTTCACCGGTCGCACGAGATCGGCGTCTGCACCCAGGAGGAGCGAATCCAGTGCCTCTACCATGGTGATCTTGCTCCCGAGTATCGCATAGACCGTCCCTAGTTCCATACCGATGTAACCGCCGCCGACAACAAGGAGGTTCGCAGGAATCTCCTCGATCTCCAACGCCTCATCCGAAGTCATGATTCGTTTGTTTCCGAGATCAAACGCCTTCGGCAATGCCGGTTTGCTTCCCACTGCAACGATCGCCTTGTTGTAATGAACAAACTTTTGACCATCACTCGTCTCTACCCGTAGGGTCGTTGAATCTTCGAAGTACCCCCGTCCATGTATGACCTCGACTTTTCGGTTTTTTGCGAGACCCGTTAGACCATCAGCAAGTTTCTGGACGATGGATTCTTTCCATGCGCGCATCTCATCCAGGTTGATCGTCGGTTTCCCAAACCGGATGCCACGCGCAACAGATTCATCAGCTTCCTTCAAGAGCTTTGTAGCATGCAGGAGTGCCTTGGAAGGAATGCATCCCCGGTTCATGCAGACGCCACCTAGTCGATCATCCTGTTCCACGAGCACAACTTTTTTTCCCTTGTCAGCGGCATAGAACGCCGCGGAGTAACCTCCAACACCACCACCAAGAACAACAATTTCTGTTTCAATGGGTCTCATTTTTTCCCTTTCTTCAACGGCTTTTTCTTTGACACTTTGTTCGTGAGAGTCAATTCTTGTCCATCAAATGATTCAATTGCGTCAACCAGCGTTGTGATGAAACGAGCTGCATCCGCACCATCGATCACGCGATGATCGTAGGAGAGGCCAAGAGGCAACATCATCCGCTGTTCAATCTTCTTATTACGGACGACAGCTTTCATGGACCCACGACCAAGACCAAGAATTGCAACTTCGGGTTTGTTCACGATTGGCGTAAAGTGAGCGCCGCCGATTCCACCTTGATTCGAGATGGTAAATGTGCCCCCGTGCATTTCTTCGATTGCAATCTTCCGATCGCGTGCACGGGCCGCAAGGTCTTCCAGCTCAATAGAAATATCCAGAATGCTCTTTTTGTCAGCATCGCGCAACACAGGAACGAGAAGTCCCTGTTCCGTATCCACCGCAATCCCGATATGATAATAGTCCTTGTACACAATCTCGCCCGCAGCCTCGTCGATGCTCGCATTGAACATTTGATGTTTTTGCAGGGATCGAACAAGCGCTTTGAGAATAAGGGGAGTCAACGTAAGTCTCCCACCCCTTTTCTCATACCCGGCGCTATATTTCTTTCGAAGAGCAAGAACCTCGGTGATGTCGGCGTCTTCAAACTGCGTCACATGAGGAACCGCGTTCCAGGAGGATGACATCCTCTGCCCAATGGTCTTGCGGATGGAGCTGATTTTTTTTCGATGGACAGATCCCCATTTAGAATAATCGATCTGTTCGGGAAGAGACATCGTCGTCGTGGCAGAGGGAGGCATTGACACACCCCGCTGCAACTCGGTAATATACTGCCGGACATCTGGCATGACAATCCGGCCACCACGTTCGCTTCCCCGAACTCTCGTCAAATCGATACCGAGTTCGCGAGCGATCTTGCGCAACGATGGTGAGGCAGCAATCGGGATTCCATCGATCCGCGCCGCAGGTTCCTTTGCGAGATGTTCTTCGCGCGGCGGGATTGGAACTGCTTGTTGAGCAACATGTTTCGATGGCGGCGGAGCCGCTTCTTCTCCTTTGACCCCGTCGGTAGTGAGGGTGAGAATCAAATCACCCACTTTGATCTCGTCTCCTTCTTTCACGGTAATCTTGGCGATAGTTCCCGCCTCCGGCACCGGGATCGCGGCAACAGCCTTATCGCTCTCCAGTTCGAGAATGGTCTGATCCTTTCGTACCTTCTCCCCTTCCTTCACGAGAATTCCCGCAACAACACCTGAGTTCGCACCTTCACCCAGACGGGGAAGTCTAATTTCCATTGATTTCCTCCTTGATCAAACGTTCAAAATAAATTCTATACAATATAAGGAAAGACTTTTTCGGGATTGACATCGAGAGCCTTGATTGCCTTTTCCACGGCATGCATCGTGATCGCACCTTGTTCCGCAAGAGCATAGAGCGACGCAATCGACGTCGTTTCCGCATCAACTTCAAAAAACCTGCGCAGGTTTGTCCGTGTGTCGCTTCGACCGAACCCGTCTGTGCCGAGAGTGGTCAATCCGCCCGGGACCCAGGGAGCAATTTGATCAGGCACTATCTTCATGAAGTCCGACACAGCGATGAATGGCCCTTTTTCCTTTGAGAGTATTTCCTCAAGATATGATTTTCGCCGCGGCCTGGTGGGGTGAAGCATATTCCATCGTTTTACTTTCAGTGCATCGTTGCGCAGTTGCTTATAGCTTGGTACGCTCCAGACATCGGCAGAGACATCGAATTGTTCTGCAAGAATGTTTTGTGCCCTCAGCGCCTCGTTGATAAGAGAGCCGCTACCAAAGATCTGCACCTTGTGTTTTTTCTTTGCGCCTTTGTTCAATTTGTACAGACCTTTGAGAATCCCATCCTCCGCACCTTCCGGCATAGGAGGCATATTGTAGTTTTGGTTATGCAGGGTAAGGTAGTAGAATATCTCTTCCCCCTCTTTATACATTCGCTTAAGGCCATCGCGAACGATAACTGCTATTTCATAGGCGAAAGCAGGATCATACGCTCGCAGCGTCGGTATCGTACTTGCGAGAACATGGCTATGACCATCTTCATGCTGGAGTCCTTCCCCGTTCAGCGTCGTTCTCCCTGCTGTCGCACCGAGCATGAAGCCTTTTGTTTTGAGATCTGCCGCTGCCCAGACGAGATCACCAACGCGCTGAAACCCGAACATTGAATAGTAAATGTAGAACGGAATCATGTTCTCTTTGTGAACTGAATAGGAAGTTCCGGCGGCAATGAACGAAGACATCGCTCCAGCTTCATTGATTCCTTCTTCCAGAATCTGACCGTCTTTAGATTCGTTGTAAAAGAGGAGGGTTTTCTTGTCCACGGGTTCGTAGAGCTGTCCCTTTGGGGAGTAGATTCCGATTTCGCGGAAAAGTGGATCCATACCGAAGGTGCGTGCTTCATCCGGGATGATGGGAACGATGCGTCTGCCGATTCCTTTATGACGAAGGAGGGTACTGAGCAACCGAACAAAGGCCATCGTTGTGGAAACTTCGAACCGTTCCGATCCTTTATGGAACTCGGCAAAGAATTTCTGATCCGGCACCTCGAGTGATGGCGCCGTCTGATTTCTTTTCGGGAGGAAGCCGCCCAGCTTCTTCCTTCGCTCCAGCAAATACCGTGTTTCCGGGCTGTCTGGTGCCGGACGATAGAACGGCGCGTCGGCGATTTCTTCGTCGCTGATCGGGACCTGAAATCTCTCCCTGAATTCTCGCAACTCTTTCTCGTTCAGCTTTTTTTGCTGATGGGTTACGTTTCGCCCTTCTCCCGCTTCACCAAGCCCATAGCCCTTCACCGTTTTCGCAAGAATCACCGTCGGTGAACCGGTGTGTTCAATTGCCGATTTGTACGCGGCATAGACTTTCTTCGGATCGTGCCCACCGCGAAGCAGTTTCGTTATTTGTTCATCGGAAAGATGATTGACAAGATCGAGGAGTTCGGGATACTTTCCAAAAAAATGTTTCCGCGTATAGCTTCCATGTTCAACAGAATATTTTTGATAATCCCCATCCACGGCTTCTTCCATGCGTTTCAAGAGAAGCCCGGACTTATCTGCTTTCAGGAGTGGATCCCAATCTGATCCCCAAATCACCTTGATGACGTTCCAACCCGCACCACGGAAGGATGACTCAAGCTCCTGAATAATCTTCCCGTTGCCTCGCACCGGTCCGTCGAGGCGCTGGAGATTGCAATTCACCACCCAGATGAGGTTGTCCAGATTTTCGCGTGAAGCGAGAGAGAGAGCTCCAAGAGTTTCCGGCTCGTCCGTTTCGCCGTCACCGACATAGCAAAACACCCGGGGCACCTCGCCTTTGATAAAGCCGCGCGCTTTCAAATATCGATTGAAGCGGGCCTGATAGATGGACATGATCGGGGCGAGACCCATCGAGACAGTGGGAAACTGCCAGTAATCGGGCATGAGGTATGGATGGGGATATGAAGAAAGCCCTCCTCCTTCCGCAAGCTCCTGCCGGAAATTGTGAAGATGCTGGGCGTCGAATCTCCCTTCAAGATATCCGCGGGCATAGATTCCCGGAGATGCATGACCCTGGAAAAATACCTGATCGGCGGGAGAGTCTCCGTCTCCACCTCTGAAAAAATGGTTGAAGCCTACTTCATACAGCGTCGCGCATGAGGCATACGTGGAGATGTGTCCGCCAAGGCTTCCATGCAATCGATTTGCTTTCACCACCATCGCCATCGCGTTCCAGCGAATGTAGCTCTTGATCCGCCGTTCGATGTCCCGCACACCGGGATACTCCGGCTCTTCTTCGACAGGGATGGTGTTGAGATAAGGGGTGTGAAGGGATGAAGATTTCGAACCGGATTTGTTCAGACGGACTGCGACTCTACTTAAGAGGGCGGGAATCTGATCGGGTCCTGCAATTGAAAGGTAAGACTCCAGAACGCCTTCCAGCGACTGTAAAATCTTTGATGTATCATCGAGTGGCTCCCGCTTGCCATTCGTTTCTTGCGCCACGTGCTCATCTTGTGTATCTTCGTTTTTCACGTATCACTCTCTCTTCTTTAGATTTCAGTACTCCAGGCCTGCATACTTGAAGTTTCTCGACCTGACATGTAAGACACCCCAGATGAATCTTGCCTGCGACGAAGCTCTCCTCGACATGTGTGAGGACGGCCTCTTCGAAGAAGAGGTCCTTCGATTCTGGGAACCGACCGAATACTTTGTGGTTCTGGGCTACACAAACAAACTGCTCGAAAATATCAACCCGGAGATTTGTTCATCATTGCAGATGCCCGTCTTCCGGCGTTGCTCCGGGGGTGGTACGGTTGTGCAAGGCCCGGGGTGCTTCAATTATTCGCTTGTTCTTGACAGCTTGAAACATCCCGAGCTGAATACCATCGGGTCCACCACCCAACTGGTCCTCCGTCGCCACCGTGAGACAATCGAACAAATCACCAACGAGCCCGTTTCCCTTTCGGGTATTTCAGACCTTACGATACGAAACTTGAAATTCTCTGGCAACGCCCAACGACGAAAGAAACGATTTGTCCTCTTCCATGGAACTTTCATGGTTGGGATGGAGATTCCACTGATTGAGAGGGTATTGTTTCATCCCCCACATGAACCAGAATATCGCCATGGGCGCTCGCATGGAACGTTTCTCATAAACCTCTCTTGCTCCGCGTCAGCAATTCGGTCGGCATTGGAACGTGCATGGTCTGTGGATGAGATCATTTCGTCGATCCCGCTCGAAAAAATTAATCGGCTCGCCCGCGGACGGTACTCCGACGAAGAGTGGATAGCGCGGAGATAAAATCTCATTCAAATCGAACATCATCCACTGATCGCACAACATTCCCGGTATAGAGAAACGAAACCTGCCGGAGTGTCATCGCCTGGTCGAACTCGGTAATTGCGGAAACTCCATCCGCCGGTACGGTAATATCAAACCAGCGAAGTCCCGCCGAAGCAGCGGTGTGAAGGACACAGATCGATGACACCGTTCCGGCAATAACCAAGTGCTCTGCATGCCACACGTTCGTAAGAAAATGTTCGAGGGATGTTCCGTAAAAACCGTCATAGCGATTCTTTTGACAGACGAGATCATTCTTGTGTGGTGTGAGTTCTTCGATGATGTGCCATCCCCAGGAATCCTTTCGACAATGCTCTGGCCAGATCGTCCACTCTTTGTCCCCTTCGAAATGAGTGTCTTGCGTGTACACGACGGGCATGCCAGCAGCACGTGCCGCAGAACTTAGCTTCTGGATGTTCTTAATTGTTGACTGTGCCGCTTCCACGACAAGAGTACCGCCCGGCTTGACGAAATCATTCTGCATATCAACAACAATGAGGGCCGATTTTTGGGCTGGCAAGGAAACGGTTTTTTTGTAAGGTATGTCCGGAACCTCAACGGTTGTTCCAGGAACAAACGGAACACTCATGATAGCTTCGCGCCTTTTGCTTTCACCGACTGGATGAGGCTTTGTTTTAGTTCAAATAGTTTTTGGGAGATCGAAATGTGGTATATATGAGGATTGATAAGTCGCTTCACCCCTGCATCCAGATGATCAATATCTTTTCTTCGCATGTCCCGCATTGCTTCAAGAGGCGAATTGCCCAGCACATTCACCCCCTCAACGAAGACATGTCGGAGAAGGGGCTCCACACGGGAGATTCTCGACGCAGGAATTGTTCTTGAGGCCCCCACGTCCATAACGTGATGGAGTACTAAATCCGAGCCAGGCTCCAAATTCTCTTCCCGCAGGCCGACGAGATCAGCCACAGCCTTTTCGCGACGATCATAGATCCTCCACACTTGCTTATTCCCTGGAGTTGGAATTTTGGTTTGTGATTCCGAAATCTTAATCGCGGGGGTCCATTGTCCCTTGTCCCACACTGAAACAAGTTTGTACACTCCGCCAAGCGCCGAATCGCCGGCGGAGGTAATGAGCCGTGTTCCAACGCCGTATGCAAGGCGGTGAATCAGTTCATCCGGATCCACCCCGTGCTGTGGCCCCTCTTCGGTGATTTGAGCAATGATCTGGAGAATTGTTAATTCATCAAGATCGTTTGAAAGAGCAATCATCACATCCGGGAATCCTGCAGCGTTCAACATTTTGGCCGCCTGAATGCTCAGATACGCAAGATCTCCGGAATCGAGGCGGATGCCAACGGGTCGATGACCTTTTTCTTTAAGCCGTTCGAATATGCGGATGGCATTTGGGATCCCGCTCTCGAGAGTGTTAATAGTGTCGACAAGAAGGAGACAATCATCGGGGTACACGTCAGCATAGGCTTGAAATGCATCAAGCTCGGACATGCCCAGAGTGAGAAAGACCTGCACCATGCTGTGAGCATGTGTCCCCTGTGGAGAAATCCCGAGCGCATGGGAGATGCCGACATTCGAGGAATAATCCGCTCCTCCAATCAGAGCGGCACGGGCACCGGCGAGCACACCGCGCTCGTGACCTCGACGCATACCGAACTCCAGAAACATCTGGCCCCGTCCTACCTCGCGAATGCGAGCGGCTTTTGTGGCAACGAGGGTTTGGTAGTTAAGGTGATTCAGTAATGATGTCTCAAGCAGTTGCGCTGCCGCAAGAGGACCCTCAACTATCGCGAGAGGTTCATGAGGATGAACAACCCTTCCTTCGGCAATGGAGCGGAGGGAAATTCGATCGAAGTTGCCCCCTTCCCGAAGCCATTGCAGAAAGTCTTTGTCGAATGTTTCCTTGCCGCCTCGCCCTTTTTCTTTTTCGAGATATGCCAGCTCTTTGTCGGTGCAGCGCGATGTCTGCATCCACTCGATAAGCCACTCCATTCCCGCAAAGACACAAAACCCTGCCTGGTGCGTCCCATAGTTTGGATACTCCCGGAAGAAGTAATCAAACTGCACCTTCCGTTCATGCAGGCCCATGCGAAAATAAAGTTGGGCCATGGTAAACTGGTAGTGATCAGTAAAGAGCATTCCCTCAGCAAGGCGTTTGTGTGACTCATTCATAGAATGTTCTCATGGGACGATCAATTATATGTACTTCTTGAAACTCACTGTGATATGGTAAAAAAGGTGCCCCCGAAAGGCAAGGCGAATGAAATTTGAGGAAATCCCCTTTTTTGCCTATCTTCATTCGCCTGTTAAACCCTCACGTTTCCAACCGGAGTTTCAATCAAATGACCGAACTACAGATAACTATGCTGTTGCATTTCATAGGCGTTGGCGTTCTTTTCACCGCCTTACTGGGTGGGATTATTCTCGGCGGCCAGTATGCCAAGGCAGCGGACTACAATTCGAAAGCAACTATCCTCAAAGCAATGAGACCAATTGGGCTTCTTTCTCCCCTTGCGATCCTTCTCATGTTGGCCACCGGACTCGGGAACTGGCATGCGTTGGCATGGTTCCAAGAAGGATGGCTGCATACCAAGATCACGCTTTTCTTCATCGCCGCAATACTCGGAACGATTTTTGGGATCCGCGCAAAGAAACGTGCAGGGCTTATCATGAAGCTTGCCGATGGCAGTGCACCGGAGGGCACAAATGCTCAAGTGGCGGCGATGGACAAGCAGTTCAAGATATTCTACATCGTTCAGTCAATTCTCATTTTTTCAATATTGTTTCTCTCGGTTGTCAAACCGGGCCGAGGATTCTAGAGAAGGTACGGTGAGAGAATACAAACTCTATATAAACGGTGCGTTTATTGACGCTGAAGGCGGGAAGACATTCGGCGGCACCAATCCCCACAATCAGGAAACCATAGCCTCGTTCGCGCATGCGTCGGCAGGCGACGCTGATAAAGCGGTGATTGCGGCCCGAAACGCCTTTGACAAGGGCCCGTGGCCGACCATGACCCGGGAGGATCGATCTGCTCTTGTAAAGGCAATCTCCGACAAGATCAACGAAAACTCAAAGATGCTTGTCGAACTTGAGGTCCTGGATTCCGGTTCCACCATTCGAAAAGCAAAGGAAGATATTTACCTTAGTGCACGGAACCTCGCACAGTTTGCAAAACTTGGACTTCACGATTTGGGTGATCCTCTTGAGGGCGCGTCGCGCTCAGGATTTAGCCGCAATGTGCTGATCCGCGAACCCATTGGAGTGGTAGCCGCAATCATTCCGTTTAATTTTCCTCTGAAAATGGCGATCTGGAAGCTTGGACCTGCACTTCTTGCTGGCAACACTGTGGTATTGAAACCGTCGGAGGAAACTTCCGTCACTGCAATGGAGCTTGCAAAAATTATTGACGGTGCTGGCCTCCCCAAAGGAGTTGTCAACATTATTACGGGCTTCGGAAACGAAGCAGGTGCCGCTCTCACGAAGCATCCTCTTGTGGACAAAGTAGCGTTCACCGGCTCTACCGCTACTGGCCAAAGCATCATGCAGGCAGCCGCTGGGACGTTGAAAAAGCTCACTCTCGAATGCGGGGGGAAATCAGCGAACATCGTTTTGGAGGATGCTGATATGCCGATGGCGGTCGATGGAGCGCTATACGCAATCTTTTATCACCAAGGCCAATGTTGTGAAGCCGGGTCGAGACTACTCCTTCCGGAATCGCGAGCTGACGAATTCGTAGAACAGCTTGTTCAGAAGGCACAACGCATGAAGGTCGGCGACCCGATGAATCCTTCAACGGATATCGGGCCGGTCGTTTCAAAGAAACAATTCGACAGGGTAATGGGCTTCATCGAGAAGGGGAAAAAGGAGGGCGCGACACTTCGAACCGGAGGGAAAAAACCATCTTCCCAGGAATGCGCAAATGGCTACTACATCGAACCAACAATCTTCGATCAGGTAAACAATGCGTCAGCGATTGCACAGGAAGAGATTTTCGGGCCGGTCCTTTCCGTGGTCCGATACAAGACTATCGATGATGCTGTCCGGCTTGCAAATGAATCGCCCTACGGTCTCGCGGGGGGAGTGTGGTCTCGAGACGCGGAGAAAGCATTGGCCGTTGCGCGTAAGCTTCGTGTGGGGACAGTGTGGATTAACGAATGGCATTTGCTCAACGAGCGTGCGCCTTTCGGGGGGTACAAGCAGAGTGGGATAGGAAGAGAATTCGGATTGGATGGACTGAAAGAATATACAGAATCAAAACACGTGCATATTGATGAAGTCGGATCACGCGAAAAGAAGACGTGGTACGACACAGTCGTTCCAAAATAATCGCAATAATCATGTTGTTCCATTTACATGGAGGAGAGTCACCATGCGTACTTACATCAGAATTGCGGCCATTACTGCGGCCGGCCTCCTGATCGCTGGTTGTCAACAGGAAAAGAAAACTGAAGTCGTTCCCGTCGGGGAGATGGCCGAATATAAAGATCCGCTGTATGGATTCACCATCAAGTATCCAACGGCGTGGCTAAGCAGTCTCGAAGCAGGGCATGCAAGATTTTTCAGCGCACAAGAGGTCGACAAGAAATTTCTCGATCCGCTCGGGGCATACCCGAACGGCGCGGTCATTGAAGTCGAAGTGACGCGCACACCAACCGCCGCCAGCGAAGCATCCCGGTTAATCGAGGAGATGAAAACGCAAGGCTATCAGATTGTCGCGAATGAAAAGAAGACGATTGCAGAAAAGCAGGCGAGTGTTGTTACCTACAAAGCACTCTTCAGTTCCTCGGTGGAATTGAGCGGGATGCGTGTATTGTTGCCACTTGATTCCGCCCTGTACGACATGCACTTCGCTGGATTTGCTGATTTGGCGGAAGCAAATAGGCTCATCTTTGACTCTTCATTGCAGTCGTTCAAACCGCCGAAACCGATCGTCAAAGGTCGAGATGAGACCCTTCCCTCAGAGAGCTTCGCGTCCTATGATGCAAAGGTTGTCAAAGACGGTAAAGAGCAGATTCTTTTTACATTCGAGTACCCGGAGAACTTTGATTTCCGAACTCTCCCGAAGGGTAAAAACGAACTGGTTCTTGGCCTTCATGGAAAACGGTTGGATTGCAATATTCAGTTCGATGTGTTTAGTGCCCAGAACCTCACGGTCGACAAAGTGTTCGATCAGAATAAAGGAAAGTACAAAGGGGCCTCCAGTGCGAAAACGTCCATCGGCGGTCGGGATGCACGGTACCTCAACTATTCTGCGACGAAAGACGTAGAGCGGCGGGTCTACTTTGTAGTGAAAGACAACCGGGTCTACAGAATCACCATGGATTATTACAAACCGCAGCGCCAGGAGTATCTTGCTGCTTATGACAAAGTGCTTGGCTCGATCAAGCTAAAATAACAGAGCTTCTCCTCGAAGAGAGAACAGGCGAGTTCTCGGACTCGCCTGTTTTATGGCAGTAACTCTCTAATTCTTGCTTCTGCCAACGTCAACACGTACATTGCTTTCCACACCTGCTCTTCTCTTTTTTCTTGCATCTCAATCGGAAGCAATCATGGATATTCAAGGCAAAACTGTTCTCGTTCTTGGTGGATGGGGTCTCGTTGGGTCTGCTGTCTGTCGAAAGTTTATGGAGGAGAAACCAAAACGGATTGTCGTTACATCTCTCACGAAAGGTGAAGCTCTTGAAGCTGTCAAGATCCTCGAAAAGGAATTTCCTCAAGCCGGAAAGAAGTTCTTTGTCCCCTGGTGGGGAAATATATTTGTCCGCAACGCATTAAAGGATATGCCCCGCGAAGAAGTTCTGGGAAATCCGAAAACTCGACAGATGTTCCTTGATGATTTCATCGACGACCTCAGCGACGAGGTTCTGAAACGCTCCAGTCTGTACCTCCTCATGCAGAAGTATCGTCCTCACGTGGTGGTTGATTGTATAAATTCGGCTACAGCTATTGCTTATCAAGACATTTTCCAGGTATCCTTGCAGACCAGAAACGCACTTCGGCGTGCGCGGTCACGGAAAAAAGACAAGCGCCAGCTTGATGACTTAGTGGAGTCGACGGAGCGACTCCTCTGCACGCTCTATGTACCGCAGCTTATCCGTCATGTACAATTGATGTACAAATCCATGAACCTTGTCGGAACAAAGATCTATGTAAAGATCGGCACCAGTGGCACCGGAGGAATGGGACTCAATATCCCGTACACGCACAGCGAGGAACGCCCCTCGCGAGTTCTCCTTTCGAAGTCCGCGGTGGCCGGAGCGCAAACATTGCTCCTCTTTCTCATGGGCAGAACTCCGGATGCACCCATTACAAAAGAGATCAAACCTGCCGCAGCCATCGCTTGGAAGCGGATCGAGTTCGGGGAAGTGCGTAAGCGTGGAAAACCAATCGATCTTGTCGACTGCCCGCCAGATCGTCCAATAAAGCTGACCAGGAAACTCCAATTGACCTTCAAAGGAGCAGCGAAGAAGACAGGAGAAACGTTGAGATCCGTGTTCATTGATACGGGTGAAAATGGATCTTTTTCCCGAGGAGAGTTCGAGACAATTTCGACGCCGGGACAAATGGAGTTCGTGACGCCTGAGGAAATTGCGGAAAGTACCGTTTTTGAAATTCGGGCAGGCAACACCGGACATGACATCATCAATGCATTGGATAACGCCACCCTGGCGCCCACGTATCGCGCTGGATTTATGTGCACTTCGGCGCTTACAACAATGGCAAAGCTCGAGGAGCGATATAATGTGGACAGCGTCGCGTTTGAAATGCTCGGCCCTCCGCGCCTTTCAAAACTTCTGTACGAAGCATATTTGCTCAAGCTGTGTTTTACGAATATGCGAACTGTGGTCCGGACGAATGAACAAGAACTCACCAACGCTCTTCACCAGTGTGTCCTGGAGAATTCTCACATTCGCTCCCAGATAATTTCGATCGGGATTCCTATACTTCTCCCGGACGGAACTTCCCTGCTTCGAGCCGACACAATCAAGATACCACCCTTCCGTGGGTCGAACGAACTTCCGATGAATGCCAAAAGTATTAACACGTGGGCTCACGACGGCTGGGTAGACTTACGTCCGAAGAACATGAAACTATGGCGCGATCGAATCAAGGCGATCATCGAGATGGTAGAGTCTCTTCCTGATGACGAAACGAGTTCGTTTACCATGCATAATAGAGACTATTGGAAACAACTACGTGAGATTGATCCAGGAAAAATCTGTAGCTGGATCTTCAGTTACGAGGAAATGGGTAAAAGAATGAAAGCATGAAAATCACTCCCGCCAGGTCCGTGATGAAATTAATTGCGATTGCATCATCACTTTTCTCTTCTCTCTATAGATAATCTCCTCATTAATCGCTACACTTCATCAGTGATCGCAAGCTTTATCCCCGCATGATCCGGATAGCCGTGAGCCTGACCACCAACGTCTGCGTTGTTCAAATTATTTTTTCTTGACCATTTCACCGTCTTTTGTACATCGATGAGTGAATGCCGTTGTATGTGATTTCCGAGGGTTGAAACAGGCATGGGTTATCAGAAAGAAGAGTTCCTCCATCAGTTCATCACAGTTGTTACTCCCTACAAACTTGACATTTGACAACGGCGTCTTTATGAAGCTCTCTTCATTTCCCATTCACCGTCTCACCGGATGGCAATGACGACCCGGTCGATGCGAATATTGATCCTGGAAGATATCGCCACCGATGCAGAACTCGCAGTGCGGGAACTGCAAAAAGCGGGAATGGAATGCACAACGATCCGCGTGGAGAAGCTCGATGAGTTCATCGATGCGCTCACTTCATTTCTCCCCGATGTTATCATCGCGGATTACTCTCTCCCGACACTGAATGCCCTTGATGCCCTGCGGGCGATGAAGCGACAGCACTTCGCTATTCCATTCATTCTTTGTACGGGAACGCAGTCGGAAGAAGTCGCGGTTCGCTGCATGAAAGAGGGAGCGGTGGACTACATCCTGAAGACCAGTCTGAAAAGACTCCCAACCGCAGTGGACAATGTAATCGCAAAACGGTCCGCGGAAAAAGAAACGGAAGCGGCGCGTACCGCTCTCCAGCGAAGTGAAGAACAGCATAGACTCATCGCGGAACATACACATGATCTGATCGGACTTTATGATCGCGATCTCCGTATTCACTTTGTCAGTCCCTCCGTCAGAGAATTACTGGGATACGACCCGAAGCAGCTCAAAGGCACCTCCCTTTTAGACTATGTCCATAGTGATGATCGCGCAAAAGTGAAGAACACCCTCCAACAGTCGCTCGTTCTCAAGGATGTTCGTCCTCTTGAATTCAAGATGAAACATCAGAGTGGCGAGTGGAAGGAATTTGAGTCCGCGGGAAGCTGGATTTACAATGCGGATGGCGTTCCGGAGAACCTCGTCATCATCTCACGCGATATGACGGAACGGCGAAATCTCGAGGCCCAACTCCGTCAGGCCCAAAAGATGGAGGGATTGGGCACGCTCGCCGGCGGGATCGCGCATGATTTCAATAACCTTCTTGGAATTGTCCTCGGACATACCTATCTCCTCCGGCAGTTTGATACAGAGGGAACACTTCAACGCCACATTGATGCAATCGGAACCACTGTCGAACGAGGTTCAAATCTGGTTCGCCAGCTCCTGGCATTTGCACGAAAATCCGAAACAAATTTCTCACCGGTGAACCTCAATTCCTTGGTCGAGGATCTAACTAAGATTCTTGGGGAAACATTTCCCACGAATATTCAGATCACCACAAATCTTGCCGATAAGACTGAGAAAGTTGTAGCGGACGGGAATCAATTGCATCAAGCGCTTCTGAATCTCTGTGTGAATGCCCGCGACGCGATGCCCGGCGGCGGAACGCTTACTATCCGGACACGAACCGTACAACGAGTCCCTCTCGACTCGAAACAACATATGGAAAACACACGACCGTATCTCTGCCTCAGTGTACAAGATACCGGTGAGGGAATGGATGAGACCACGAAGGCGCGAATCTTTGAGCCCTTTTTTACCACGAAAGAACATGGAAAAGGAACAGGCCTGGGTCTCTCGACAGTGTACGGCATCATCAATAATCATGGCGGTACTATCGAAGTCGAAAGCGAGAAAGATAAAGGGACGACGTTCTCTCTCTATTTCCCCCTCATCGTTTCATCTCCGCAGGGCGGAGCAGTCCCACTAGACAAGAAATCATCCGTGCGGGGGAACAACGAAACAATCCTCATCGTCGAAGACGAAGTGATGCTTCTCGACCTGGCAAGTTCCATTCTCCAGTCCCATGGCTACCGAGTGCTGCGAGCAGAGAGTGGATTGGACGCAGTGCGGATGTATCAAACTTATGCTGGGGAGATTTCTGTTGTTCTCAGCGATATGGGGCTCCCTGGTCTCGGCGGCCTGCAAGCATTTGAGCAAATGAAGATGATCAACCCCAATCTGGTTGCAGTTTTTGCCACGGGGTATCTCGACGATATTTCAAAAGAATCCCTCGCCCAAGCCGGTGTGGTCGGATTCTTGCAGAAACCATATTTGCCAAACGAGATTCTCACCGTTGTTCATAACGCAGTACATCTGGCAAGGACACACACGATCCATGAGTGACGATCACCAACCGGAAGTCGTACTCCCAGAACAGCTTCGCATTCTGATTCTCGAAGACAACGACAATGATGCTGCGCTGATCGTTCGACAACTTCACAAAGCTGGCATCACGTTTCAATCACACCAGGTTGACAATCGTGACGAGTTTCTCGATCAATTACGGAACTCCCCACCCGACATTATCCTTTCGGATTACAATCTACCCTCCTTCAAAGGAACCTCTGCGTTGGCATTGGCAAGTCAGATACTGCCAGAGACTCCATTCATTTTTGTCTCGGGAGCAATTGGCGAAGACCACGCAATTGAAATGCTGAAAGCGGGAGCAACAGATTACGTGTTGAAAAACCGGCTAACGAGGTTGAAGCCGGCTGTGGAACGCGCACTCAGAGAAGTGGAACAGAGACGAGAACGGGGACAGTATCAAGAGGAATTACAGGAATCCCACAAACAACTTCGCGCCCTTACCGCACACCTGCAGAGTATCCGCGAAGAGGAACGAACACGGATCGCGCGCGAGCTTCATGATGAGCTGGGCCAGGCCCTCACGGTGTTGAAAATGGATCTTTCCTGGCTTCTCAAGAAACTGTCGGAGATTCAGCCACCTCTTCTTGAGAAGATCCAATCGATGTCCTCCGTGATAGATAATACGATCCTCTCCATGAAAAAAATAGCCACCGAGCTTCGACCGGGCGTTCTCGACGATCTTGGTTTGGTCGCTGCCATCGAATGGCAGGCAAGTGAATTTGCACACAGAACAGGGATACCGTGCACAGTACAGTCAATTGAAGAGATCGAGATGGGAAAAGAACAGTCAACTGCTGTCTTCCGCATTTTCCAGGAAACATTGACGAACGTGATACGTCACGCGGCGGCATCGCACGTGGATGTGGTGTTGAGTAAGCACGAAAAGGAAATGGTGCTGCAGATAATTGATGACGGGAAGGGAATCGCCAAAGAGAAGGTTGTTGATTCTTCCTCACTCGGCCTTCTGGGCATGCGTGAGAGAGCTTTTATGGTGGGAGGTGTCGTGGAAATTGATGGAAAACCTGGAACGGGGACTACAGTGACGGTCAGAATTCCGGTCATCCGGAGTTCCGGCGGCAACTAGCGAAACTACTCACTCGTCTGAAATTGATCTTCATCAGGTCGGACGCTATCGTAAAGTCGAATCAGTGCTTGAATGGCGTCCTGACTTCCTCTCTGCGCGGCAGCTCTATAGAGACGTGCAGCAAGGGCAGTATTTCGTGCAACTCCCTTTCCTTCCTCGTAGCAAAACCCCAAACCGACACTTGCCAGGAGCGATCCCTTTTCAGAAAGTCTGAACAATCTTCCCACTGCCTCCGCACGATCCTTGTCATCAGTTGTGCTGCGGATAGAGACGATGGAAAGTCTCGCCAACGCGTTCGTATTTCCGAGCTTGGCGGACTCAAGCCACTTCTGACGTGCAACTTCCTGATCTTTCGGAACCCACTTCCCGCCGTATCGCAAAAGCCCAAGCTCTTCTAAGGCAAAAGCACTCTTTTGTCCTACCGCACGATCCAACATTTGCACGGCCTGCGCTTCAGTGATAAAGGCTTCGTTTTGAAATAGTTTACCATCAAACCCAAGAATCTTCAAACCCGCCCAAACAAATAAGGCGTCGGAGTCATTCGCATCTGCCCTCTTTTTAAGCTGCCGGTAGAACTCTGGCTGATCGAGCAAGTGAAGCAGCAGTCGCGTCGCCTGATACGAGTCCAGCCTGATGCCCCGAATATAATATGATGCGCTTTTGATGAGATCCCGACGAAGAATTGTTCCCCGTTCATAGACTCGCCCCAGCAGGGTCATTACTTCCGGAACACCCTGCCGGGCAAGAGAATCGAGCCCCATCAGGTTCATGGAGTCCGCAAGTACCTTCCCGGAGAGTTTTTGATAACCGAGAATGCCATTCAAATTATCATTGAGGTCACGGAGAGCTTTTTCGAGCTTGGTGCTATCCGTTACTTCCTCATTGTCCGTTGTTGAGAGAAGAACGGGATCGAAAATACGGGCGGTGGTGTCTGATTCCTGTCGGCGTTGGAGATATTCATCCAATCGGTTTAACACTTTTATTGCCGGAGCGTAGTTCGAGTCCGCGGCCATTGCAATCCATTCTCTTGCCTTTTTCAGATCCTGCGGAACAATAAGATTATTCGTCAGCATGATACCAATCTGAAACTCCGCCTCCGGCATTCCCCGCTCCCCACAAAAAAGAAAACTCTTGTACGCCTCAAACGGATTCCAATCCAAACCGATTCCTTCGATCTGCAGGATGCCGAGATTGTACCTGGCAGGAAGGAAACTCTTGGACGCCGCGCGCATCATCCAATACGCTGCTCGTAACGTATCAGCATCAGCGCCTCGTCCGAAGAGGTGCCGCAGACCTAATTCATGCTGTGCCACGACGTCCCCGGCGTTCGCACGCTGAACGAGTTGGAAGGTTTGGATCATTTTCGACGTTGCATCACTCGGCGTGAGAAACGGGACACCTGGTGTCGCAGCATATCCTTTGAAGACCGGACTGCGCGCAGTATCTACCACGGTGCGGGCATGTGCTGCGCTGGACATCAGGAGGACAACAAGAACGAATGTCCGTGCGCATTTTCCGATGGTCATAGAACAACATTGAGGAATCGATATTTGCTGATCAAACATGGTAGACAAGATATTACAAAAGCTCTCGGAAGCAACAGCGCACCTTGAATCCAAACGATTATATTCCTACAATGTGCCTGTTACCGCTTTGTTCGGGATAAACTATGGAGAACCACCTGCGGATTCTCATTCATTCGCTTTCGAAGGACACCGCAACGCTCGTTGAAAAGAATTTATCGCACAAAGACTTTTCCTTCGAGATTCTCCATTCTTCCGATCACAAACAACTCCTGACCGCAGTTCGTTCATCCTCACCACACTTGGTCATTACCGAGCACCACCCTCCGGATGTTGATTCATTCGATATGCTGAAAATTCTGCAAAGTGAAGCATCGACAATCCCGGTAATCGTTATCGTGGACGATATGGATGCAGACATCGGCATCCGATTACTCGCAGAGGGGGCGTCTGACTGCGTCCAGCGAAGTCACTTGGCGCGCATCGGCCTCGCAGCAACGGCATCACTCACTCGACAAGAGGGAGACAATTCTCTTCGGCAGAATCAGGCAATGTTCCACGTTATCACAGAAAATGTATCGGACCTCATCGCCGTGATGGACGTTCAAGGCAAACGGCTCTATAACAGTCGCTCGTATCAAAAGACCTTTGGCAGTCTGGAGGGATTAGAGGGAACAGATTCCTTCGGGGAAATTCACCCTGATGACCGTGAAAGAATACGGAATATCTTTCAGGAGACCGTGAAGACCGGCGTAGGGCGGCGAACAGAATTCCGATTCGTCCGCAAAGACGGAACGACAAGATATGTTGAGTCGGTGGGGAGTGTGACACGCGATTCCTCCGGGAAGGTTGATCGAGTGCTCGTTGTCTCCAGGGATATTACTGAACAACGAGAAGCAGAGTATCAACTCCGCATGCTGGCGTACGCTCTGACGGGAACGAAGGATTGTGTTTCCCTCTCCGATCTGGAGGATACGGTTCTTTTTGTCAACGAGGCGTTTGCCCACACGTTCGGTTACGCCGAGGATGAGATCATCGGGAGGAATATCAACATCGTTCGGTCTGAGCAATCCGCCGGAAGAGAAATCCTTGCAGCAACGGTGAAAGATGGTGCGTGGAGCGGAGAGATTTTCAACCGAAGAAAGGATGGAACCGAATTTCCTGTTGAATTGTGGTCATCCCTTGTCAAAGACAATGATGGAAACCCGGTGGCCGTAGTTGGAATTGCGCGGGATATTTCGGAACGCAAGCGGGGCGAAGAGGCTCTGCGCAAAAGCGAAGAACGATACCGACTCTTCTTTGAAGAAGATCTGACGGGCGACTTCATCTCCACTCCGGATGGCCATCTTCTTTCCTGTAACCCTGCTTTCGTTCGCATGTTTGGTTTTGAGTCGGTCGAGCATGCGATGAGCACCAATCTCTCGGCCCTGTACCCCGATCCTGCGGGGAGAGCAAAATTTCTCGAGAAGATCATCCGGAATCGCAAATTGGAGTACTACGAAACGGAGTTGCACAAGATTGATGGCACCCCGCTTTATGTTGTCGAAAACGCCATAGGGATATTTGATCATGAAAGTAATCTCCTTCGCATCAAGGGATACATTTTTGATAACACGCGAAGAAAAGAGCTCGAGGATCAGTTACTCCACGCGCAGAAGATGGAAGCGATCGGACAACTCGCCGGAGGTATTGCACATGAATTTAACAACGTTCTGAACACCATCCTTGCTGCCGCAGAAACAATCAAAACAAAATCCGATGACCAGGCAACCCATAGCCTTTCCCGGATGATCGAATCCTCAGCTATCCGCGGGGGGGGAATTGCGAAACAACTCCTCCAGTTTGCGCGTGCACGGAATACAAAGCTCACTCCGATTTCCATGCCGCAAGTCGTCATGGACGTGTGGAAAATTATCGAGCACTCCTTTCCCAAGTCGATCCGCCTCAATGTAGAAACCAGTGTGAGCGAGGGGTACGTGCAGGGAGATCCCACCCAACTGCAGCAAATGCTCTTGAACTTATGCTTGAACGCCCGGGATGCAATGTCGCCCTCTGACGGCGAGGAACCGACGGGTATGCTGACCATTTCTCTCGATTTTGCAACATCTGATTTTGTGGATAGAAAGTTCGGGAAAGCGACAGAGGAAAAATATATCGTGTTGTGTGTTGCTGATACGGGCCATGGCATGGACGAAGAAACTCGGCGAAGAATTTTTGAACCATTTTTTTCGACGAAAGAAGTTGGAAAGGGAACGGGGCTCGGCCTTTCCATCGTACACGGTATTGTTGGAAGTCACGGTGGATATATCGATACGGAAAGCACACCGGGCCGAGGTGCCCGGTTCATCGTTTATCTTCCATGTGTCTCCCATACGCCTATACCATCGGCAGCTCCAGTCGCGGAATCGAGCGGTGGCAACGGTGAGTGTGTTCTTGTGGTCGAAGACGATGAGTCTGTCCGCAGCTTGTTGTGCGAATGGATCTTACAGGCAGGGTATGAAGTCCTCGAAGCGGACAATGGGAGTTCTGGATTGGAGATCTATCGCAGCAATCAGAATTCAATTCACCTGGTTCTCACGGACATCGGCATGCCGAAGCTAGGTGGTGCTCGTTTGTTTCGTGAGATCCGAAAGATAAATTCCAACGTCCCGGTACTCTTTTGCACGGGATTCATCGAAGAGGAACGAGGTGCAGAGCTGATGAAAGCGGGAGCTTCAGGAATTATCCAGAAACCGTTTCGTCCCTCTGATATTCTCACCAGCATTCGCGAGGCACTGGACAGAGGAACGACTCACTCGTAGCGGAGCGCTTCGATTGGGTCCAATGTTGATGCCTTCCACGCAGGGTACACTCCAAAGATGAGTCCAACAAGAAGGCAGGCACCAAACCCTATGGCCACCCAATCGAAGGGAATAACGACGGGTATATCAAGTAACAAGCCAACAACATTCCCTCCCAGTATTCCCATGACCACCCCAATAAGACCACCGATTTGACAGAGGGTGACTGCCTCCAGAACAAACTGCATGAGAAGATCGCTCCTCCGCGCACCTATTGCTTTGCGAATGCCGATCTCCCGCGTCCGTTCCGTCACCGACACAAGCATGATGTTCATGATGCCAACACCCGCCGCAATAAGCGCGATAGAACTGATGACAAGAACACCGATCCGCAAATAGAACGTCACCTCGTTGAACTCTGCTATCATCGAATCATTTGAGAAGTATCCGAAGTCGTCCTCTTCGCCAGGAGGAACACTTCGGGCAACGCGAAGGATCGCCCTGGTTTGTTCGAGGCAATCATCATACACCTCCGCGTTAGCAGCCTTCACCATAATATTGACGCTTCTCCCCTTCCCGAGCTTCTGGAAAAATGTCGTTAGCGGCATTGCAACAAAATTCCCCTGGTTTCCTCCCAGCGCACCTCCTTTCTTCTCGAACACGCCAATGATGTCGAATACCCCATTTTCAATCTTGACGGTTTTTCCCACTGGCACTTCTTCAGGACGAAAGAGCTTTTCCACGACAATGCTCCCCAGAACAACGACCGGTCGGGCCAATTCCATATCACTCGACGTAAATGCCCGACCTTCTTGGACATTCCAGTCGTTTGTAATAAGAGCCTCGAGATTCTCTCCATACACGCTCACATTCGGGTTGGTGTTGCGCCCTTCCGAAGATACCGTTCGGCCCCGCGTGACCACTTCAAGGCCGACTGCCTCTGCGAGATTTGTCTTTTGCTGTACTTGAAGCGCTTCTTCGTAGGTGATATCCCTCCGATTCCGATACATGAACCATCGACGTCTATTGATGCCACGAGGGTATTTCTGAATTTGAAACGTATTCACGCCCAGATCGCTCATCCCCTTTTCAATACTATTGCGAAGAGCTTCCATCGCGGTCATGACAGATATGACGGAGAAAATGCCAACGACGATACCTAACAACGTGAGAATCGAACGCAGTTTGTTGGCTCGAATGGCATTCAAGGCCATCACGAAACTCTCTTCGAGAGTTCCAATTTCAAATGCGACGCGGCTCATGTGATTATCCAGTGAAAGGAAAAACTGACAGAGGAAAGATAGAAGAAACCGGAGGAAAAACAAAGCAGGCCGTTAGTGCAGCCTGCTCCTCGTTACTCGTAACGCAGAGATTCTATCGGATCGAGAGTGGATGCCTTCCATGCGGGGTACACACCAAACACGAGACCGACGGTGGTACACACCGTGAGTCCAATGGCAACCCAATCCCACGGAATGACCGCAGGTACTTCAAGAAGAATCCCCACAACATTGCCTCCAAGGACGCCGAGAACAATTCCCAGAATGCCTCCTAGTTGGCAGAGGATCACGGCTTCCACTACGAATTGGCTAAGGATATCACGTTTAAGCGCACCGAGTGCTTTCCGAATCCCGATTTCACGTGTCCGTTCGGAAACAGAGACAAGCATGATGTTCATGATTCCAACTCCCGCTGCCAACAGGGCAATACAACTGACGACAAGAACACCGATCCGCAGATAAAAAGTTAAGTCGTTGAATTGTGTGATGATTGAGTCGTTTGAGAAATACGCAAAATCATCTTCTTCGCCCGGTGGCACGTTTCGGGCAACCCGAAGGACCATTCTCGATTGTTCGAGACAATCGTCATAGACCTCGCGACTCAAAGCCTTGACCATGATGTGTGCGCTTCGGGTGTGCTTCCCGTACTGCTGGAAGAAGGTGGTAATTGGTATGGCGCCGAACTTGTTAAATCCGCCGAGCGAACCCCCTTTTTCCGCAAACACTCCTACAACCTGGTAGATGCCCCGATCAATTCTCACTGTCTGCCCCAAGGGGTTTATGTAAGGAGGAAAGAGATCGGAAGCGAGTTCACTTCCTAAGACAATGACTTTGGTTGCAAGATCAATGTCCTGTTGCACCAAACCTCTCCCGCTCCCAATGCCCCAATCATTTGTTGCCAGGCCTTCAACGTTTTCCCCCGCCAGGCTCACGTTCGGGTTGGTTCGCTTCCCCTCCCAATAGGCGATCTTTTCAAATTGCCAGACTTCAATACCCACGCTTTCAGCAAGGGTGATCTTGTCATGGACAGCAAGAGCTTGTTCGTAGGTAATATCCTTGCGATTCCGCATCCGTTGACGATCGCGGTGTGAGTTAAACCCTGAGGAAAATTTCTGTATCTGAAAAGTGTTGACGCCCAGTTGTGTCATTCCTTCTTCAATACTGTTCGTTAACACGCCCATTGCGGTCATCACAGAGATAATTGAGAAGATCCCGACCACAATTCCAATAAGCGTGAGCACTGAGCGGAGTTTGTTAGCGCGAACCGCTGCGAGAGCCATGGTGAATGACTCCTTGAAGGTAGTCCAATCGAGAAGTGACTTACTCATAGCGTAATGCCTCCACGGGATCCATTTTTGCCGCCCGATAGGCCGGCAGAAACCCTGAAATGACGCCAACCATCAGTGATATGAAAATTGCAATTGCCACGACAGAAACAGGCATCGCTGTCGGGAGAATCTGATCGACAATCAGACTCAGAGGAAAAGAGATCACCAAACCGATAATACCGCCGATCAGACATAGTGCTGCCGATTCCACGAGGAATTGAAGAAGAATTGTCCGACGTGGGGCACCGAGCGCTTTCCGAATGCCAATCTCGCGAGTTCGTTCCGTCACTGAGACAAACATGATGTTCATGATTCCAATCCCCCCTACAAAAAGAGAGAGCCCTGTGATAAACAATCCGATCGATGCAATGATCACCAGGATTGGTGTGAAGAAATTTGTGAGGACTTCTTGTTGATTGATGTTGAAATCATTCTCTTTCCCCGGCATCAGGCCACGGATCGATCTCATGATTCCCTCAAGCTCGATCTTTGCATCTTCCATTTGCTGGAGATCAGCAACGCGCACCTGTATGGTCACATTTCTTCGGCCTCCAAACTTGCTCTGAAATGCGTGAAGAGGTATGAAGACGCGAAGATCGGAAGTAAATTCGCTGAACATTCCCCCCTGTTTTTCAAATATGCCAACCACCGTGAACGGATGTCCTGCAACCCGAATGACTTTACCGATTGGATCTTCCCGGGGAAAGAGAGTTTCTGCAACCTCCGCACCAATGGCACACACGGGGCGACCCCCTGCGGACTCCTCGGCCGAAAAGAACCGACCCTCTTCGATCGTCCCTCCTGAAGCAAACATGTAGGAATGAGTCGTTCCCGTAATGATGACGAAATCCATCGTATTGTTACCATACGTGACCTGGCGGCGCGTCCCAACAGCCGGCGCAACTGCATCTACCAGAGTCACCCGTCGTTCAAGTGTGCTCGCATGGGCGACCTCAAGATTTCTTCGATTGCGAATTGTTGCCCAGTCCTCGTTGCCCACCCACGGAAATTTTTGAATATAAAGAACACCGGTTCCGAAAGCGTTTGCGCTTTCGTTGAATTTTCGGTTCACTCCTTCTATTGCCGTCGCCATCAGCGTGACAGAAACAATCCCGATGATGATACCGAGCGTGGTCAGCACCGAGCGCATTCGGTTTGCCCGCAAGGCGTTGAAGGAGATACTCAAACCCTCTTTAAGCTCATTCAAAAAATACATGGGAGCAGTCTCCTAAGACGCCACTGAATAAGTCTTGCGTTTTCCAACTTTTTCATCTGTTTCAATCAAACCGTCTCTGAGGCGAACAACACGATGAGCGTGTTCCGCAATGTCCGCTTCATGCGTCACGAGAATAATCGTATTTCCCTGGCGATGCAGATCCTCGATCAGCCGCATGATCTCTTCCCCCGTCTTGGTATCAAGATTTCCCGTCGGTTCATCTGCAAGAATGATC
This sequence comes from Bacteroidota bacterium, assembly GCA_036397975.1. GTDB lineage: Bacteria > Bacteroidota > Ignavibacteria > UBA10030 > UBA6906 > SZUA-287. Next base: position 19,860 of record DASWHW010000137.1, on the reverse strand, counting down.
GATGGCCTCGTGACGAGCGCCCTCGCAACTGCAACGCGCTGGCGTTGTCCACCGGAAAGCTCATTCGGTTTATGGTGCGTCCGATCGCCGAGACCGACATGCTCCAGTGTTTCTTTCGCGCGTCGTTTTCTCTCTGCAGCCGGGATGCCAGCATAAATGAGTGGCAATTCCACATTGTGCAGGGAATCAGACCGGCCAAGAAGGTTAAAGGTTTGAAACACAAACCCAATTTCTTTGTTTCGAATGCGCGCAAGTGCGTTATCATCCATGTCGCCCACACTCACACCATTAAAGTGGTAGCTGCCAGAGGTCGGCGTGTCAAGGCAGCCGATCACGTTCATCAAGGTAGACTTTCCTGATCCTGATGGCCCCATGATGGCCACGTACTCATTCTTCCCGATGGAGAGATCAACTCCCCGCAGCGCCTGCACCTGTTGCGCTGCGCCCATGTCGTACGTCTTGAAAATGTTTTTCAACTCGATGACATTCATTCCATAACCTTTGGTAGAATAGTGTTAGGCCTCTTTGCGGTTTCCAGTCTTCTTCTGTTCTTCTATCCGGACTTTTGCATCCTGCTCTAATTCACGGTTGATGGCCTTATAGCTGCCGGAGACAACTTCCATCCCTTCGGAAACTCCTTCAGTAACCTCGACGTGCGAATCATTGCTAATACCTCGCTTGACGGGAACAGATTTCACCTTGCCGTTGTCCACCACAAAAACAATTTCCGGTGGCTTTTTGCTCTCTCTCCCCTTTAGGGATTCGTTCTTAATGGCAAAGGTTTGCTCGCGACCATCCTCTTCCTTTTCTTCGTTCTCCATTTTCGGCATGCGTGTGGTAATGCTTTGGATGGGAACACTCAGAACATCGGTTCTTGTTTCTGTTTCAATGTCTGCGGTCATCGACATCCCGGGCTTGAGAGGAACGTCACCGTCAATTATACGAATCTTTACCTCGAAGTTGGTGACCTCCTCTTGTGTACCCAGACCCCTGGAGGTACCGGTGTTTGCAATTTCATAAACAACCGCCCGGATTTTTTTGTTTGGGATTGCATCAACGGAGATACGCGCGGTGTCACCGAGAGAGGTCAGGATAACGTCGTTCTCGCTCACATCAACCCTGGCTTCCATTCTTGAAAGATCGGCGATTGTCATAACATCCGTGCCCTGAAACTGCACTGTTCCCAACACCCGTTCGCCCAGTTCCGAATTCAACTGGCTCACCGTTCCATCCATCGGAGCTACGATCGTGGTCTTGTTCAAATTCTCTTCAGCCTGATCTAGTGTTGCTTTGGCCTGGGCATAGTTGGCTTTGCTCGACTCGTAGGACGCCCGTGCCTGGTCGTATTCTGCTTCGGAGGCAAGACCCTTTTTATAGAGCGTCTCGATGCGGAAAAACTCCGGCTCGGTTCGGCTGAGGCCGGCCTTTGCCTGAAGGAGCCCTGCTGATGCTTGATTCTTTTGAGCGAGGTACACATCAGGCTTGATCTTCATCAAGAGCTGACCTTTTTTTACGCGCTGACCTTCCTTGACGGGAAGCGAGACTATTTCGCCGCTTACCTCAGGGGATATTTTCACCTGCACTTCGGGCTGCACCTTTCCGGTCGCTGTTACGACTTGCGTAATCGTCCGGCGAGAAACTTTCTCCACCTGAACAGGAATAACCTGTTCCCGTTTGCTCCCAATAAAGAGTACAACCGTTACCACGAGGAGTACAAATCCGATCGCGGAGAAAATGATGATCTTCTTCTTTGATTTCTTTCCGTTCGCTGACATACCTTTTCTCTCCTGGATAATTAGATGGTAGCACTTTCGTCAGAACACCCGACGGGCTTATCGTGCCTTCTCTCCAATCACGTACTCGACGTTTCGCTTGGCAATAACGTAATTGTAGGATGCGTTGACCTTGTTGGCCTCTGCGTTGACGAGATTTGCGTTTGCGACGAGAAGATCGAGCAACGTGCCCGCGCCAAGGTTATAGCGCTCTTCTGCGATCTTCCGGTCCTCGATTGCAGAGATGAGGCCCTTTTCGGTGACTTCGAATTGTTTTCCGGCGGCATCCAGATCAAGGAGCGCCTTTCGAATTTCATTATTGATATCACGCTCCGTCTGCCGAATCCCGATTTCTGCGTTGCGATATGCAACCTTCGCAGATTGAATGGCCTGGTTCGTCTGGAAACCATCAAAAAGATTCCACTGCACGCGGACGCCCCAGTTGATCGTCTTGTTGCTGCTGAGTTGGGAAAACTGTTCGTTCGTAAGACCATAACCTGCAAACGCGTTGACGGATGGCCAGTATCCCGCCGTCGCCTGCGTGATGCCGGATTCGGATGCAGAGAGGCGCTCCTGCGCCCCAAGGTAATCGGGGCGGGCGGACCACGCACGTGCGCTCAGGTTATTGACATTGCGATACTGTTGTCTTGTTGCATCCACATCCACCACTTTCAAATCGGTGGAAATCGATGCATCCGCAAACTCGTAGGGGTCAAATGGATTCAGGCCGATAAGGGCAATCAAATCCGATTTTGATTTCTCGAAATTGTTCTGCGCCGTAATCAGCGCAAGTTCATCGGATGCTACTTGCGATTGTTGGCGGTAGACGTCTGCAATGGAGAGCGAGCCGACACGATTCATTTCTGTTATCCTCTCCAACTGTCGATTATCACGCTTCAAGTTTTCTTCGGTCACACGAACCAACTGTTGATTCCGAAGCACATCAAGATACGACCGCTCCACTTGAAATACGATGGTTTGCCGTGTTCGTGCCGATGTAAGTTCCGTCGCGACCGCAGTCGACTTTGACTGATCCAGACTGGCGTACCGGGAAAAACCATCAAAAAGAACATAGTTTGCGTTTAACCCTGTACTGAAGCTGTTCGTCACTGCAAACTGGGGGGGAATGTCTACTGTAGTGCCACCGAACGTTGACGATGTCGACGAGCTGCGGTCGATCTGCGTCCTATTCCAAGAACCTGAAACACTGAGAGTTGGCAGAAAACTCCCTTGCGACTGAAGGACTGAACTCTGCGCGGACTCAATATTATTCTGGGCTTGTGCTACCTCAATATTCTTTTCAAGGGCAATTTGCGTGGCTTGTTCAAGGGTAAGTGTTTGCGGTTGCGCGGCACCCATGAAGACGGTCAGACAAAGAAGACTTGCCACTCCTTGCAGCCGACGGTGCATTTGTTTCATTTGATCTCCGTTACACATGTGCTTTACTATCAATTGGTGAATTCTTCGAAATGATGGAAAAACCTTCTGTATAGACGATTTTCCGGGGCAAAAAGTTTCATACCCTCGGTTCTGAACTGGCCATTCTTCCCTCAATAACAATGGGGTTTTCCTGCGCCAATTAGTTATGTCCCGAGTTGAGTATCTTGTTCTTCTTTTCTATCAAAAACGCCAGGGCAGAATCATGCTCGTTAGGAATGTGGCCATCCAAAATTGCTTCCTCAACAGCCTTCTTTAGTATGCCGACTTCTTTTCCCGGCTTGAGTCCGAAGACCGACATAATCTCATTCCCTTTCACGGGGGGCTGCCAGTTCCGCAATCGATCTTTTGCCTCGACTTCGATGATCTTTTGCATAACTATATCATAGTTTTTCAGATACCTCGCAACAAGTCGAGGATTCTTCGAAGTGATATCAGCACGGCAGAGTTTCATCAAATCGTCGATTTCATTGCCGGTATCGAATACCAAACGACGGACAGCTGAATCGGTTACTGTCTCATCCACTAACGCCATGGGCCGGAGATGAAGACGCACGAGTTTTTCAACGTAGGGGAGCGGTTCCATCGGAAGCTTCAGACGCCGGAAAATCCCCTTCATCATTCTTGCCCCCAGTTCTTCATGGCCGTGGAAAGTCCAACCGATGTCTTCCTTGAAGGCTTTTGTTCGTGGCTTTGCAATATCATGAACGAGGGCGACGAACCGGAGCCACACATCGTCACTCATTTCGGCGATGTTGTCCACCACAATGCACGTGTGCAGAAAAACATCCTTGTGGTGATGGTCTTTCCTCTGGTCAACGCCGGCCATCTGGGCCACTTCGGGAAAAATTGTCTCCATCAGGCCTATATCATACAAGAGGCGAAGTCCGATCGAGGGTCTCTGTGCCTTCAGGATTTTTAGAAATTCCTCGGTGATCCGCTCCTGTGAAACAATTGCGAGACGCTCTTTTAGTCTCCGGATTGCCTGAAGAGATCGCTCGTCAATCGTAAAGCCAAGCTGCGCAGCAAATCTTATTGCCCTCATCATACGCAGCGGATCATCGTCATACGTGCTGGCGGGGTCAAGCGGAGTGCGGAGGAGTCGTGCCTCGAGATCGCTTCTTCCGTTCAGTGGATCTTCGAGGAACCCGAATCGCCGGTTGTTGAGACTCACCGCAATCGCATTGACCGTGAAGTCTCTGCGGAGAAGGTCATCCTGCAATGTCCCCACGGCAATCTGGGGGTTTCGGGAATTCCCTTCATATTTTTCTTTTCTCGCACCGACGAACTCGATCTTCCCGTCCTTGGTGGGAAGCATTGCTGTACCAAATCGTTCAAACGCCACGACCGTCTTTTCCCCCAGGTCACCGGCAACTTCGCGAGCGAAGGCGATCCCGTCTCCCATCACGAGGATATCGATATCGACATCCACCTTCCCCACCAACAAGTCCCGCACATAGCCGCCAACGACATAGACATCGACTTTCTGTCGGTCGGCGATTTCCCCAATTTTCCGAAGGAGGGGATGAGTCAACTCTATCTTCTTCTCGGCAATCAGAAAGAAATTCCTTGCGATTGAATCTTTTCCATAATGATGTTCGCCACCTCCAGTGCTCTTTTCCCATCCTCCCCGCTAACCACAGGCGTTCCCCCTTTTCTGATAGTTTCGGCAAAAAGCTCCAACTCATATTTCAATGAGTTCACCTCTTTCACCTTGGGTTGCTCATAGGCGATCTTTCGTTTCACTTTGCCCGCATCGATCATGCCCAGCATCATGGTTCCCTGTTTTCCTTCTTCGCTTTCATCCACCAGCCTGAACACCTCCGCGAGCCCCTCGGCGAAATCGATAGAGATATATTCGCTCTTTTGGAAGAGACGCATTTTCCTCATTTTCCGCTGAGAAATCCTGCTCGCGGTGACATTTGCAACGCAGCCATTTTCAAACTGCAAACGGGCGTTGGCAATGTCCACGCTTTCCGATACCACCGCCAGACCATTTGCGTCTACGCGGACAACTGGCGAACGGACGAAGCTGAGGATAACGTCGATATCGTGAATCATTAAATCAAGAACAACGGCAACATCGGTGCCCCGCGGGTTGAATTGGGCTAGGCGGTGCGATTCCACAAACATTGGCTCGATCGTGTATGCATCAAGAGCAAGGATCGCAGGATTAAATCGTTCAATATGCCCCACTTGAAGAATCAGTCCGCGGTCCCGCGCCATTTTACACAACTCGCCTGCTTGCTGCGGAGTCTCAGTGATTGGTTTTTCAACGAACACGTGCTTCCCCTGCTCAAGAGCAATCTTGGCAATCTCGAAATGAGATGTGGTCGAAGCAGCAATGGTGATCGCGTCAACAGAAAGAAGCAAAATCTCAAGTGATGGCGCTGGTATTGTCCCATGTTGTGCCGCGACCGCTTCCGCCCTGCGCTTATTGGTATCGAACACTCCTGTAAGTTGTGTCAACGAGCTTTCCGCAAGCATCTTACTGTGCAAGGATCCTAGATGGCCAACACCCACAACGCCGATCTTTGTCATTATTGATGGCCTTTCTTTTCAGGTGGACCTGACACGGGAGTCTGTAAACACTCCCACAGGGCAAAGTGAGACGCACCGGTTGCAATCTCAGCAGCATCGGCAGAAGAAAATATTTCTTTATATCCGCGAAGGTTGCGTTGATCGGTAACGACGAAGTGGGTCGTAGGTCTTTCTTGCCCCTGGTCAACACGCGTTTGAGCGAAATATCCGACGATGCCGTTCCTGTCCGCGGAGACCGATTCACCTGTTAAGTGCACCTTAAGCCAAACCCCAATTTCTTCAAGCTCTCTATTCTGGGAGATCGTTTTGCGTATGAAGGTTTGGCCAGAGCCAAAAAACTGAATTTGATTGACCAAGACGATAAGAGTCGTCAGGAGGAGGGAAAACACCATGACGCTTCGCTGACGACCTGATTGTTCAAGGAATCTTCTCATACCATTAAAACCAAGAATAGTTACTGCGGGAAGAGTCAAATAATAGAGGTCAACAGTTTGAGAAGCTGCTCCAAAAACAAGAAACAACCCCACCAAAAGCAGCAAAGGAATGAACTTCAGAATCTCTTCGCGTGATTTTTCAAGCGGGAACAATGACCCCAAGGCCGTTACCGCCGTAAGAACAACGAAAAGAAAAAAAAGAAAACCCCTCTCAGGCCAAGCTCCGAATTCAACGAGCGAAGGCACCAAACCGCTGTTAGTACTCCATGCGTAGAGCAACCAGGGAACTACCATCCCGAAAAGAACCAGCAATATAGAAATAGCAACTTTTCCTGCTCGCCTCGCATCTCTTGAGTTGATGAACACATCAACGGCAATGATACCCACTAACAATCCTGCCTGCCAAAATACGAGAGAAGCAACTCCGGAAAAAACCGATGCGAGCAAGTACTCGTTCCGGAACAGAAAAAAAAGGCTCACTAACATTAGGGCCAGAGCGAAAGGCAATGCACTACCTGAGGGTCCCAATTGCAACAGCCAGCCCTGAACGGCGAGAGAAAATGATACGCAGAGCGCAACAAACCTGTCCCCAATGATCTCCAAACCCAGAAGAAAAGAGAAAAGAATCACAAAACAAGAGGACAATAGGCTAAGCACTTTCATGACGAGAAGCTTGTCGAGGCCCAGCGTCGCTCCAAAATGCGAAAGGAACATCCAGGCAGGCTCCGGACTTGTCCACTGCGCGGGGCTGGCGATACCTGTGAAGTACTGTTGAGCCAAGAATGTTGAATCTGGCGTAAAGTCAAAGAAGAAGTATGCATTAATATAGTACAACCCGACTACTACGGGAATTCCGTAGCGGATTATCTTCGTAATGATGTCGAAACCTCCACTCTCCATGGCGAAACAGCGATGCTGGCGGTGACCGAACAAGAATCAAAGACAGAAGGACGGCTGAACGCGCCTGCAGAAAGTCACCGCGAAGAATACTGAGAAAGGATGAAAGACTGTAATTTGTTGGAAAATATAGCGATAATGGTCCCGAATATCAACGCACTATTCCAACGCGAGAGTACTGCCTCATGAGTAATACTCATCTACAAAAAAAAATTATCCTTGGCAAAAAAGAGGACAGGCGAATTCTCGCCGGTCACCCCTGGGTATTTAGCAATGAAGTTCGAGAAGTAATTGGGGAACCCGGGATCGGGGACATTGTTGAACTTTTCTCTGCCGGAGGGCTCTCGCTCGGGATCGGGTTCTACAACCCCCACTCACTCATTGCGTTCCGACTCCTCTCCACTGTTGTCGAAGAAATCGATCAGACCTTTTTTCATAAGAGACTTTCTACCTCTCTCGAACTGCGGAAGCGCTTGTATCCACAGGGAAATGCTTTTCGTCTTGTTCATGGAGAGGCGGACTATCTCCCCGGTTTGGTGATCGACAAGTTTGGTGATTATTTTTCGCTTCAAACATTTTCCTATGGGATGGATCAACAGGTTCCGATTATTTGCGACGTTCTTGAGTCGCTTTTCGCACCGAAGGGAATTATCGAACGAAACGAATCGCCATTGAGAACATTGGACGGCCTCGAACAGAAGAAAGGCGTACTGCGAGGAACAGCAGGTATTCCGGAAATCAGCGAGGGGGGATTGACATTTCGCGTCGACCTATTGGAGGGACAGAAAACTGGCTTTTTCTTGGATCAGCGAGAAAACCGTTTGGCGGTGAAACGTTATTCGCCGGCGATGAAGGTGCTGGATTGTTTTTCGAATGACGGAGGTTTCGCTCTTCATTGCGCTTCCGCCGGTGCTTCCGTTGTTATAGGGATTGATGACTCGGCTGACGCCGTGCGCCGCGCTTCGACCAATGCTCAACTTAATCAGCTGGAGAACGTCAGGTTCGAAAAGGCCGATGTTTTCAAGAAGTTGCAGGAATTCGCCACACTGAACGAGACTTTTGATCTGATCATCCTCGACCCGCCATCGTTCACCAAAAGTAAGAAGAACGTTGTAACGGCAAAGAAGGGTTACAGGGAACTCAACGCAGCGGCGATCCGTTTGCTGAACAAGAACGGCATTCTTGTGTCGGCCTCATGCTCGCATCATATTACCTCAGATGTGTTCCTTGATATTGTGAATGGAGCCGCAAGGGACTTCGGCCGAGACCCACAATTGCTTGAATGGAGAGAAGCCGCACCGGATCATCCGACTGTTCCTGGTGTTCCCGAAACAAGGTACCTCAAGCTTGGAATTCTACGTCTTCTGAGTCGTTGATTTTCGCACATAAAGGGCATATCTTGTCTTATAGAATTCTCATAGAGGGGGTAATCATGAAATCGAAATCCGTTGTTTTCGCACTCTTGCTGGTTCCGATGATCGGCATTGGACAGGAATTGCTGCCTTCCGTTTCTCCTGCTCAGGCGATTCCATCTGTTTCAACTTCCGTGCATGCACCGAATGGTTTTGATTCGGCGAATGGGGAAATCGAAACCGATCCTCTGGCAAACGCGTGGGGGCTTGATATTCTAATTTCAAATGACGGATTTGGACTGGGGACATTTTATCGGCGGGAGTTCTCACCTGATCTCTTCGGTTTTGTTTCATTCTCCATTTCGGAGTCAAAGGATGAGCGGGAAGTCGATCGGATCGATTTTACCGGTCAGACATATACTCCGGGGAAAATCAGTCGATTCCTTGTCTTGCCGCTCATGTTCGGCCTGCAGCGAAGATTGTTTCGGGAAGATATTGTGGATAATTTTCGTCCGTATGTAAACGCTGGAGTCGGGCCGGCGATGATCTATAGCTCCCCGTTTACGGAGGTTACCCCTCTCACAGGGGGCGGTTACGCCTTTCGGCAGATAGAATTTTTTGAGAGTCTGGGGAAAGGACAACCGCACTATACAGTGGGTGGGTATATTGGCTTTGGGGCGAACTTTGGTTCAGAGAAGACGAATCTCTTCGGTGTGAATTTTCGTTATTATTTTACCTACTTGTTCTCGGATGGGCTTCCCTCTCTCTTCAGCCCCTTGGACCCTACGTTTGCCACCAGCAAGAAGAAAAGTTTCGGCGGATTTTTTATCACGTTGAATGTCGGCAGGATCTATTAGACAGGATCTATTAGAATTGTGAAAGGCATCGCTACCAACGCAGGACCTCCCCTAAATCCCTTGTGGCAACGATGCCTTTCTGTCGTTAGACGCTTCCAAGATACACCATACGACCTGGGTCTGTGGTGACTCTAGTCACCTGATCATCGCCACAAAAGGGGCTTTAGGTACTTCGCCGTAAATGATCTCTCATTGGTGACAACCTCTTCAGGTGTTCCAGTAGCAACCACCCTTCCGCCATTCTCTCCCGCGTCAGGTCCAAGATCAATGATGTGATCAGCGCATTTGATCACGTCCAGGTTGTGTTCGACGATAACGACAGAATTGCCTGATTCGATCAGCGCGTTGAAGCAGGTGAGAAGTTTCGCAATATCATCGAAATGTAGTCCGGTGGTCGGCTCATCAAAGATAAACAGCGTGTGTCCTGATCTTTCCGGCGCAGAGAGATGAGCAGCGAGTTTGATTCGTTGAGCTTCCCCCCCCGAAAGTGACGCCGACGATTGCCCAAGTCGCAGATATCCAAGACCGACATCGTCCAGAACTTTGAGCTTCTTCGCAACCTTCCTTCCGCTCGGTTCCTCCTGAAAGAACATTATTGCCTCCTTCACCGTCATACTCAACACATCATCAATACTCTTGTTTCGATAACGAATCTCCAGGACTTCCTTCTTGTATCTCTTGCCTTTGCAAGAGTCACATTCGAGAAAGATGTCTGCAAGAAACTGCATCTCGACCTTTATCATCCCATCCCCTTCACAGGCGTCACACCGTCCACCGGGCACATTGAACGAGAAGTGACCCGGGGTGAATCCATGAATTTTAGAGGCCTGCGTCGACGCAAAGAGATTACGAATGAGATCAAATACTTGAATATATGTCACCGGATTTGACCGCGGTGTCTTTCCGATGGGAGATTGATCGACAAGTTGCAGCGCTTCGATTTGTTCAGCCCCGTTGATACTCTTGAACATTCCCACCTTTCCTGAAAACTCACCCTTCATACGTGACAGGCCGGCAAACAGAATATCATGAACGAACGTACTCTTCCCACTACCGCTTACTCCGGTAATGCACACTAACGCATGGAGAGGAATCCTCACATCGATTTTCTTGAGATTGTGTTCCTCTGCCTGAAACACCTCCAGGAATGTCCCGTTCAACGTGCGCCTGGGAGGAACAGGAATGAATTTTCGACCGGCAAGATACGCGCCCGTCAACGATGAAGGGTGTTCAACAAGACCGGACAACCGCCCATTGTACACAATCTCTCCTCCGTGTTCCCCGGCTTGCGGACCGATGTCGACAACTACATCGCTTGCCCTCATCATTTCGGCATCGTGTTCAACAACAATGACGGTGTTCCCCACATCCCGCAGAGCCTTCAATATGGAAAGGAGGCGATAGTTGTCTCGCGGGTGAAGACCAATGCTTGGTTCGTCAAGAACGTACACCGCTCCGACAAGTGTCGAGCCTAGCAACGTTGCCAGATTGATACGTTGTGATTCTCCTCCCGACAGAGTGCTTGATAATCGATCAAGAGAGAGATAACCTAAACCGACCTCGTCAAGATACTGGAGCCGTTTCTGCAACTCGGCCACGATCCGTTTTGCTACCTCCTGTTCGTACGGGGTTAACTCAAGGTCGTTACAGAATTGCCGTGCGTTGCTAATCGTCATCCGGACAACATCGCCTATGTTCTTCTCGTTCAGGCGTACGCTCAATGCTTCCGGACGCAGACGGTCTCCATTGCAAGAAAGACACGTCGTGTATCCCCGATATCGACTCAGGAGAACCCGGTAATAAATCTTGTAGGTTTTATTCTCCAGCTTTTTGAAGAAACCCTTAACTCCATCATATTCCCCAAAGCCATTCATCACAATTTCAAATTCGCCGGCAGTAAGGTCAGAAAAGGGTATATCGATCCTCAAACCGGTTTTCTGGGAGATTGCGAGGAGTCGTTTGTGATTTTCCCGAAACTTCGGTGTTGTCCAGGGAACGATCGCTCCCTGCTTTAGCGATTTCGTCCTGTCCGGGACGACCAAATCCATATCAATCCCTATTGCCCTTCCAAATCCCTGGCATTCGGGGCAAGCGCCGAACGGATTATTGAAGGAGAACAGTCTCGGCTCAGGTTCATCGTATGTAATATTGCAATGAGTACAAGAGAAGTTCTGATCAAAATGTATCCGTTTTTTTGACTCAACGATCATGATCGTGGCTCGACCCGAACCTGAAACGAATGCCGTTTCGATTGAATCAACGAACTGGGGATTGTCGGTCTCTCTCTTAAACACAATACGATCGACCAGAACAAGAAAGTCCTCTGCCTTCCCTTTGTTGGGAGCAGGGTCTTTCGTAAGGTCAATGATGTCATCGCCACGGACGATCCTAAAGAATCCCTCCTTCTGCAGGTTTGCGAATGATGTCGCGAGTGTCTCCTTAGGGTGCACCGGGAGATGAAACGCAATGTAAAGTTTAAGGCTTCCAACCCCCTTTTGTTCACACTCGTTAGTAAGCACATCCATCACTGTCTTGATCGAATCGCGTTTCACTTCGCGCCCGCATTTCTTGCAGTAAGACTTTCCGACGCGCGCGAATAGAAGTCGGAGATAGTCATACACCTCCGTCGATGTCGCTACTGTTGATCGAGGGTTGCGGGTATTGGATTTTTGCTCAATTGCCATGGCAGGGCTGATACCCTGTATCAGATCAACGTCCGGTTTGTCCATCCGAACAAGGAACTGGCGGGCGTAGGACGAAAGGCTCTCCACATAACGTCGTTGGCCCTCTGCATAGATGGTATCAAACGCGAGACTTGATTTCCCGGAACCGCTGACGCCCGTGAAGACGATGAGTTTGTTTCGTGGAATATCGAGATCAATATTCTTCAGGTTGTTGACGCGAGCACCGCGAATCACTATGGAATCACGTGGCGTGGCGATCGAAGTACGAGCTTGTGTTGTTTCTTGGGGACGCTTTGCCATTTTTGTTCAGCATATCTGTGGTAAGTGGAGGGAAATAGTACAGCATTGAGCTTGGAAAAGCAATCGATGGGGGTTTAAAATAAAAACAGCCGGCCTGAGAGGGCCGGCTGCAGTTGAGCAATGTTGCTGGTGGAGCAGCAGATTATCGTATCGTCCCGCCTATGCTTGCCGCGACATTTCCGTTCTGACTTGTAACACTAATGGAGACCGAGGCCGTGCTCACGGAATCCATGCCGGGCTGACTGTCCACAAGGCTGAATGCATATGACGTCCCGCCAAACAATATGTCATTCAAACTAATCGTGCCATTGTTACCAAAAGACACTTCAGCCTGGGCACCCGTGGCGGACACGGAAATCGTTGTCCCGGACGAGAGTGGATTTCCATTTGCGTCGGAGACATTAAAGCTAAATACCTGGCCCCCGCCATTCGTAATATTAATTGAGGAAGGATTAATGTTCGAAATCTGCGAGAACCCGCTCCACAGAATGAGCGCGCTGTCCTTTACAATCGCACCTCCCTGTCCGATCGTAGAAGCGATGACATAGTGATAACCATTCCCATATGTAGTGAGCGCGTTTGCCCCCATAGGTAATGGGTTTCCGCTGATGAGGTTTGCGCTTCCCTGCCCGGTTTCGCTCGTGAAGATGCTCGCGACAATAACACCCGCTCGAGTTGCCAGGTAGACAGCGGTATTCTGAGTCACTGGATTGCTATAGATGTCGCCAACCAGGACGCTGATAGCGTCAGTTTTGCCGAAGACATCCAATGCCGGGAAATTACGCCTTTCGGGTCCGACGGTGAAATGATTTTGATCCGGAAAACCTGCCCGGATAATCAGGCGGACAGGTGACGATGTCAGCGTTCGGGCTCCCACTGTTGCAGTTGCAATAATCTGAGCAACTCCGGATCGAATACCGCTATTAAATGTTGTAAACGCCTGGCCAGCACTATTCGTCCTGACGGTCACCGGTGAAATGTACTCGCCTCCACCGATAGCTCCGTTGATGACGAAAGTGAGGTTCACTGCATGAGCGCTGTCCACCGCTGCACCGACCGAGTCACGTACTTCCCAACCCAATATGGAAGTTTCCTCTGCTCCAACGCCATATACCGAAATCTCCTGGGGCGATGCACCCAAAAACGTAATTGTTTGAGCTATTCCTGTTCCTCCCCCTCCAGTAGAGACAACAGACCTTGGACTCATTTTTACATTGAGTGGAGTGAGAACGCCTGATTTTATGTTCCCAACCAATATGGTATCTCTGTACGAAGCCTTCGAAAAGCTCAGAAGAACCGATGAGCTACTATCCACAGAAAAATCGAGACGGTAAATTCCTTGAACGTCTGTTGTCCCCGATTTGCTGTTGCTTGGGTCAGCACCTTGGGCTTGAATCGCAACTCCTGCTAGTGCTTCCCCGGTAAGGGCGTCTGTCACTTTACCGCTTATGCTGCCCGTTCCTGCAGCCGGTGGGCTGTCAACCGCTGAATCGCTGTTACATCCAGCCCAAAGAAATGCAAAGGTGAGAACGGGAACGATTATTTTCAATACATGCTTCATAAATGATCCTCTATCCAATTTGTGGAGTTATTGTTCCCGACCCCTTAATTTCGTATCTGCATTCATTCGTTCTTGCTGCCACTTCTTGTAAAGAACAGTTCCATTCGTTCTTTGAGTGATTCTCTCCTGAAGGGTAGGAACGAGGTCCGCTTTGAGAAGAATAACGAGTTCTTTCTTGCTTACTTCCTGCTTCTCGTAACCAAAGAGGTATCGCAGACCAAAAACATACCAAGGAAGGTCTTTCAGAAATGGGATTCCCGTTCTGATGGTCGATTCATCGGTGTTATACAATCCGCCAATAATGGTTTCTTCTCCATCAAGCAGAAGGAGGTTTGTGTTCGCTTTCGTCTTGTTGATGATCGTGCTGATTTGCCCAGGCACAACATTACTACGCTCGACATCAACCTCGAGGTGAATGAAGTTAACCCCTTGCTCGGAGATTACCTGGGGTGTCACCTTCACAATTGTACCGGAGCTATAGAACTTATCAATGATGTTTCCAGCAAAATCTCTCTCACGGATAGAAAAGTCCTGACCTACCTGTATTCTCCCTTCCTCACCGGATCGGACAATGATCTGAGGATTGGAGAGTATCTCACCAAGATCATAGTTAGAAAATAGCTTCGCGACAAAACTCAGATTAGCGAAACTGATTTTTGGTGTCACGCCCGCTTCAAATATTGCTTCTTCACCGGTTCCTTTGACGAGGTCGGCACCACTGAAGTTCGCGTCGAAATCAGCATCGTTTGTGCTTTTCATGAATGTCCAATTGATACCGACTTCTTCCGTGCGGGTGAGGTTCACCTCAAAGAATATCGCAGAGATGGTGATTTCGCGGCTTTTGATGTTCGCGACTTCTTTTTCAATCTTTGTGCTACCCGTCGGGCCGCCGGCAACTGTTTGGCCTCCCTGTCCGGCGGTAGTCGTTATCTGGATATATGATTCGAACTCCGTATACCAAACGCTGTTTTTCCGGCATATTGCCTCAAGTGCATCCCGCCACGCCATTCCTTGAATATCGATTCCTACGGGGAAGTCCCGCCTCTCAGTATCGATCACAATTTTTCCGGTGAACTTCTTGCTGACCTCACTGATAGCGTTCAGCGCCTTATCGAAGGTCGCTGTCGGTGCGATGGAGACCAGCGATTCAGGTGGTGTGTATTCTTTGAACGTTCGTCGCTCAGCCGGAGTTTTCTGAGAGAATGCCTGCCCAGCAACGAAGAGCATCAACACGACTGCAACATAGCGATGGAATGTATGCATATTCATCCTCGATCCTTATTTGTTAACAATATTGTCTTGAACGCCGTACCGAATTTTCAATTGGAACTTCTCGATGATTCCGCCCTTGTTCAGAGTGAATTCAACACGACCCTCATCTGGGATAATTTTTGTTACATACCCAAGATACACTTCATCACCCTCAACAAGAGTATGGATCGTATTTGTTTGATCGAGGACGAAGACCTTGCCTGGGATGACTGCCTTCAAGTCCGATCGCTCCACTTCAACAAGGTTTCTGAAATTCGGAGGCAGATCACGCGAGATCACCGGATTAAACGGATCTGCTGATAGGTACGTTGGGGTCAACGCTCTTTCGCCTGGAGAACTTGCAAGCTCCGAGACGGACGAGAAATACGCATGGACGGCCATGTCAAATGTAACAATCACGCCGCCTGGATCTTCCTCTGATGCCGCGACCTCGAGTCCACGCAGTGATAGGGTATTGAGTTTGTACAGCTTTCGGCCATTCTCCAGGAACCAGATGAATTTATAAAAGGTGCGGAACGGAGCTTCGCCCTTCAGCGTGTACACATTGAAACCATAATTCCCACGGGATTGAGCTCCAGCGTAGACCATATCCAACTTCAACTGTCCACTCAAATCGATCAGCCGACTGAAATAGGCATACGTTTGACCGGTGACGTCGGTAGGCGGAATGTCTTTGTTTCGATTCTCCCATCGCTTTTGGGCTTCGGCAAGAATTGCGCTGAGCTCGTTAAACTGGTTGACCAGGTTCGGCGTATTCTGAAGCTCTTCATCAATTCTCTTCACTTCCTTTTCGACTTTGGCAAGCTTCTTCGGGAGATTGAATGCACGAATATATGTTCCTAGTCCCATCACCAGCAAAAGCAGAATCGCCAGCACAATACTATTGCGTATCTTATATGACAAGGTAACCCTCCTTCCTAGAGTAAATCCTGTTATCGGCTGACGGTTGTTCCAGGCGGTACGTCAATCGAGTAGTTATATACCGTCTGTTTGCGGATCTCGCTGACAGTAACCTGTTTGAGCACTGAGTTGTCAAACAAAGTTGACAACCTCGGAATGCGGGTTCGATAGACGGAGAATCCGTTCAGTGTCATCGCACCGGCCTCATTCCCGGCAAAATCCGTGATCCAGATCGAGTTGTAATCTTCGACTCCATTGCTGAGTTGTTTCAGCGTTTTGCTCCAGCGATCTGCGCCCGGAACGAGGGTATCATACAACGCAAGAGACGTTTGGTATCGTGCATACTGTGCTGAAAGCGCTTCAATCGAAGCTTGCAGAGTCTGGTTTTCTTCGAGCTGCGTCTGCTTCATTTCGAGAACTTTTTCTGCCTCATTGATTTCTTTTGTCTTGAGACCAACTTGCCACGTAAAGAAGAGGGTGGACAGAAATAGGATCATCATCAGCACAACACCGTGCCAGGCAAGTTTGAATACCCGCTGTCCTTCTCGAATTTCTGCGGGAAGAAGATTTATGGAGTACAAACCGGGACTCGTGGGATCGAGGACTCGCCACGATGTTCCGATCGGAATCGCATATTCCGAGATCATCTCCTGCTCCTCCGCGGAGAGTTCGCTGAAATCGAGCTGAGGAGCGAGAAGATAATCGACATCTTGATCCGGTAGCTGTTGCGCAAGGAAATCTTTCAGACCAACACGCTTGCACTCACCGGCAAGAATGATCTTGCTGATCCGTGGTATCGCCAAGTTGTCCTGTTCCAGCAACAAACGGCTGTATACCGTGTTCTGAAGGTTCGGCGAATCATAGCCTTCACCAAGGATTGGTGCGAACTGATAGAATTGATTTCCCCGCATGAAAATGAGGCGAGTGAATTCAACACCGACGTAGATCACCACGCAAACTTCCTGTGGTTCAAAGTGGTAGTTCAGGCGCACCATATTCATGAGTGCAATATCACTACTATCAATGACCGGCATGCGCGGAAGCCTGTTTCCCATGTACCCCTTAATATTATCAAGGGTGTTGATGAGACTGAGTCCGTCTTCGCGGACGACACAAAGGAGGTTCCCTTCCTCTGTCAAGATAGAATCAACCGCATCGGGAGAGGGCTGGAACGCGCGAACATTTCTTAACTCGGTAAGAATACGCTCTTTCAGCTTCTTGCCTTTGAGACCAAAGTCACTTTCCAACAGATGGTAGTAGATTGCTGGTTCCGAGACGCTGTACGTAAGCGAGTATTTTCGCGCCGGGTATTGCGCGAGGAGTCCGAGGAAAACAGCATCGTTATCCTCTCCCTCGGGAGTGCTCATCTCCTGCCCGGCAGGCAGGCTAAACGCATCTGTCGCATCGCCAAAACCGGCACCAGCCATCTCAAAAGCCTTCCGCTCTTCAAGCTTTGACGCCAGCGTTCCTGAACGAAGTTCATGAACACTCACTCGTTTCCCTTTCATAGAGAGGTGGGCGAGTTTTATGTCGACACCGTCGACAAAGAGTGCAAGCACGCTTTTTGTGGGACCTTTCAAGGAAGCCATAGGGGAACTCTTCCGTCATGTGAATGATATTCTAGATACAATCGCATTGCTAATCTCCGACTGGGGAAAGATTCATAATCTGTTGGAAGCGACGCTTGTTGTTCGCCGTAACGATGGCAGTGTCGAGAGAAATCTTCTTTGCCATGTAGAGTCTCTTCAGATCCTGTTCAAGGGTCATCATGCCCAGATCACTCGACTCCGCCATCATCTGATAAATTTCGCCGGTATTGTTGTTCTTAATTGCGGCTCTTACTGACGGAGACATCACCATCAATTCTTTGGCAAGGGTGAGTTTTCCATCTAATGTTGGAACCAGTTTCTGCGACATGACACAACTCAGAGTATCGGCAAGACGCATGCGAACACGTTCTTGCTCAATCGGCGGCACCTCACCGATAATTCTATCGATGGTTTCAACGGCGGAAGCAGTGTGGAGCGTTGAAAAAACTTTATGACCGCTATCGGTGATCTCGAGAGCGGTCATGATCGTATCCGGATCTCGCATTTCCCCAATCATAATGATATCAGGATCTTGACGCAAAGCTTGCACTGCTCCATCTTTGAAAGAGAGGACATCCCTTCCGACCTCGCGATGACGGATAATGCAGCGATCAGGTTTGTGCACATACTCGATTGGAGATGCGATGATAACGACGTGTCCATCCACGCTATGGTTGTTCGCGTCGATGATGCTATCAAGAGTGGTGCTTTTGCCTGACCCGGTGATGCCAGTAATCAATGTAAGCCCTTGATGAGTATGCGCAAGGCTCATCACTTTCGTCACGTTGGGATGAAATTCGAGGCCCTTGTACGGTCGTATGATCGTGTTAATAGCGCGCATGTTTAGCGCAAGATGATCCAAATCAAAATAGACATTCGACCGGAAACGATTCATTTTTTCATCTTCATAAACGGTGTAGGAAAGATCAAGGCTTCGATTCTCATACAAAAACAGACGCTGCCGTTCAATCAGGATACTCTGAATGAGAACGTTACATTCATCCAATGTGAAGGTGCCAATATCCTTGTCCGGCTTCTTGTCTCCATAAATTCGGTACCAGACATATTTTGAGGAGCCGTAGCCGCCGAGGTCAATATCAGAAGCGTTCAGCTTAGACATCCGGAGAAGATAGCTATCCATGAGCTTCCTCAACGCAGAGCGCTCCGCCGGAGACTGTTTCGCAATCAAGTCACCAATCAGCATTTGACGCTCCATCCCTGGAGCGGTGTCAGGGATCGACGCTGCAATCTCTCTTAAAGTCCTTCGGGCGGTTTCAATCATGGTTGAGACTAGACTTAGGTGAATTCTTGAAGTATAGGTCGCCAAACCCACACTTCTTGCTGTTCCAGGTTACACGCTTCCTCAGATCGCACCTTGTACATCCCTGTTGTTGGTGTTTCCAGTACTGGCTCGGTCGCCTCAATCTTCCCTTCAACCAGCCTACTGGGGTGCACAGATTATGCCAGATTGGTAACTATGGAATCATGTGAGAAACAACACACTTTCTATTGGTTTTAGTGATATCGATTGTGGAATGAAGAATCTACAGATAAGGCCCTGCGAGAGCAAAAATACAGATGGGCAATATTCAACAATTGGTTTTTTTGACATGCATCCTCGAGTCGAGGGAACTTCTATTCCGTCCTGGACCACGATAAAATTTTTTTTTGACCGTGCTCCCCCCACTTCTCTTCAGCAAGTACTAGTCATCCGTGGTGGCGGAGGCTACCTCTTCCATTGTCGTTCGGCCCTCCTTGCAGCGTTCGATGCCAGACCGTCTCAAGGTCCACATACCGTCCTTTATCGCCTGCACACGAACGGACTCTTCATCGATTTCGCCACCCGCCTTCACGATCATGTTCCGTATTTCTCTTGTGAAATACAAAGCCTCATGAATCGCCGCACGACCTTTATACCCCCCATTGCATTTCTCGCAACCAACCGCCTCATACAATGTATGACTGTCAATATCCTCGTTTGTGAAACCAAACTTCATAAAGACTTCGCGATCAATTTCGCTTTTGGGAATAGGTCGCTTGCATGAATTGCACAAAGTCCTGATGAGCCGTTGTGCGACAATGATGTTAATTGCGTAAGCAATAAGAAATGGCTCAATGCCCATTTTGTACAACCGGGAAACAGCACTGGGCGCATCGTTGGTATGAAGGGTTGAGAATGTCAAATGACCGGTGTTCGCCAGCTTGATGGCGATTTCTGCAGTTGTCTTATCACGCATCTCACCAACAAGAACGATATCGGGATC
>DASWHW010000136.1:0-20387 GCA_036397975.1 Bacteroidota bacterium | reverse complement strand
TTGCAAACGGTACAGGTAAACTCCGCTTGCAACCGATCCGGCATCCCACTCGATCCGATACATCCCTGCTTCACGCTCCTCATCAACCAATGCGGCGATTTGCTGGCCGAGCAAATTATAGACCGCCAGATTTACTCTTGTGCGGCGAGGAATATCAAATGAGATGGTCGTCGTCGGGTTGAACGGGTTGGGATAGTTTTGGTGAAGCGAAAACGTCAGTGGAGTGGAAGAGCTTCTCTCGTGAACTGCGGTTGATGAGAGCGCTCGAACGAACTTTAGCTTCTGTTCCGAAGTGTTTCCGGTAATCCCTGTCACCGTAAGCGTCACATTGTAGACACCGGGAGTTGAGTAGATGTGAATTGGATCTGCTTCAATGCTTGTCGCTCCATCACCGAAATCCCAAAGATATGATCGGGCTCCTTCCCATGAACGATTATTGAACGAAACGTTTAGTGGTACCTGCCCTGTGATGTTTGTGGCATCAAACCCAACATGGGAGCGGAGTTTTCCGCGATAGATATCTCCATACTGAGGGAAACTCGGGATTGGACTGTTCTGTTTCCAGAGAATAGTTTCGTTGTCAACATACGGCTCAACATTTGGTCTGAAGCCGCCGCCGCCGGAATTTGTTAACCGGCTGATAACATTTCCATCGAACACGTTTACCTCGTTGTCTTGAGTCCAGGCTATTCTGCCATTGCTCAGCCATAGCCAGCGAAAGTTCGGGGCTGTAAGCTTGGTAACTTTGGTTTTCGTCCCGCTGAGAATGTCATAAAAGGACATATACGAATCGGGTGCATTTCCCTCGAACCACACGATGTGTGAGCCATCGGTGATAGGGCTAACGGCATCAACATTTCCGTTCGTTACCTGCGTCGATGTCCCGCTTGTCGTGTTGTACATTTTGATCTGATGTACACCGCTCTGAAGCTCATCCCAAACGATGAGGTTGCCCCGGTAGCTGAATTTGTTGCCGATCGTGGAATCACTGATTCTGTTGGATGTCGAACCGTTGTAGTACATCAATATCGATGTAACACCGTCATCCCGGTGCCAGCAGGCGGTGTTGCCATTCACGAGAGTGATGCCGTTACGAACGGATGGGGAGGTATCATTGGTCAGCTGAAGAAGCGACGCTGGGTTTATTGTGTACAGCCATGCCTGCTGAATGTTGTTCCCTGCGTTAATCCGGGAGCCATGGAATCCAATTGAGCCTCCGGCGACGTACATATTTTCGCATTGAAGACTGTCGACGACCTTCACCGGTGAGCCGCTTCCATTGAAAAGCCAAAGGTTGTTGAAATCTTCACGCCAGATCACATACCCCTCATTGACCATCACGAAGTCCTTGTAGAGTATCGAGTCTGTCAGCTGGATGCTTGTGCTGCCGTTCGAGAAAAACAATCGGGCGTTTTGCGCCTGTTCAAAGTTTCCCCAGAGGATCTTGCCATTGTCGATCTCCTTGAAACGAGTTTGCGCCCATCCGTTGTTCAAGTCGCTTGTGAGGATTTCATATGTGACAGGTACCCTCATTTCAACAGCATCGCCGAATGTCCATGCAACCTCTTCGTCATCCACCACGGGGTTGTCCGTGGCACCGAAAGTCTCCGTTGTTCCGCTTTGGAGTTGATGGACTGTAAGAAGCTTCATGAAGCCGGTGCCGGAAGCCCAGGTGATCATTCCGTTGTCAATATGAAGACTTGAGATTCTGTTGGAGTCCTGAAGCGAAGAAAGGCTACGCGTGTCCGACCGATAGATGAAGATTGTAGAGAGGTTGGCGACAGTGTCTGTTCGAGATGCGACGGTTATTCCATCACTGATATCATAGCCCGAGATTCTTACTTGACCTGCAGTTGCAACCTCCAGCAAAACAACCGTCGTATCGCCATCAAAGACCCTGATCCGACGAGAGCCAAGCGAGGACTCCATCCACGTCATCTGGCCGTCCTGAAGTATAGGGTTGTCGCATCTGTAAGCCCCCGCCACATTGGATGTGTTGCGCGTGGTGATCCCATCGTAATAGAAAATATCTGTCGGTGTACTTGGGGCTTCCAGCTGCCCCGAAACCCATGCAACCTGACCATGGTGTATGCTGGGACTCGTGTTCCAGGTGCTTGCCCGCAACGTCGTGTCTGTACCGTTGACAAGATTTCTCAGGACGATCTCTGTACCTGTTGGTGAGGCATTTTTTGCATACGCCGTAAATCCATTTGCAACTGAAATGGGTTGAGGAACGCCACCGGGTGCATATGATGATCCGACTGCCATCGTGTTCCAGGTGCGTGTGTTGTATGACATCACCTGCCCAGCCGAGGTAATCCACACAACGTAATCTCCGTCTATTGCGGCCCTAACGCTCTGGAGTCCCGAATCAAGCTTTACAATCTCAGCACCGGAGTAGTATTTGAGATTAAGCGTGGAAGTGTTGATGTCGGTGTCAACCCAAACAAGTCTACCCCGGTTGACCTCCAACTGAGTAGGGGAATTGGTATCGAACGTAACGTTGATGGTTCTATGCCCGTTGATTTCCTGAGAAAACCCGGTGACTGTAAATACAAATATCCAAATGAAGGTGAAGACAAATCGCTGCATCATGGCAAATGCTTTCATGTTGTTTGGCTAGAAGTGAGTGGATATGACTGCCGATCAGTACGACGCATAATACTCTCTCTGTCGCAGATGGGCAATCGCACAAACATCTTGAAGATGATACGAGAGAGGACAAGACCCGCATATCTATGCGGGGAAAGAAGGGAACTTTAGACGAGTCGGTCCTTCAAAGCCTTGGCAACAGCTTCGGACTTTGAATGGACGTGGAGTTTCTCGTAGATGCTTCGGATGTGGAAGCGTACGGTGTGAATGCTGATGAAAAGATGATCTGCGGTGGATTTGTAGCTATTGCCTTTTACCAACTCCTGCAGAATTTCTTCCTCACGACGGGTCAGCAGTGTGCTTACCTCAGTTTTCGGGGGTGAAAGGGTTCTGAATGCCGTCAACACTCGCATTGCAATCTCTGATGACATCGGCGCTCCCCCAGCATGCACTTCTCTAATTGAGTCGAGAATCTTTGCAGGTGGCTCTTTCTTGAGCACATAGCCGCTGGCACCATTGCATATGGACTGGAAGATCTTGTCATCGTCGGAATAGACAGTGAGCATGATAACCGCACTTGAAGGAAATTTTTCCCGGAACAACCTTACCCCGTCAATGCCGGACATGCCGGGAAGGCCGATATCCGAAAGCAAAACATCCGGCGCGCTCGTGAGGGAGGGGAGGGCGTCCTCATATGATTTGAAATCACCGATACACTTAAACCCGTCGGTGTTTTCGAGGATGAACGAGAAGCCCTTGCGAACCTCTTTCTCATCCTCGATGATTGCCACGGTAATCGGGTAGGGTTTCATAGTACTGGATAATCGCTCATTCACTGGTTGCACGCAACAGCATATTCAGCCTGTTTTTAATGTGAGGGTGGTGGTAGTTCCCTGTCCATCATGATTTCCCATAGTAAGCGTTCCTCCAGCCCTTTGAGCGCGTTCCTTCATGCTGGACAAGCCATGCCCGGCTCCTTGATGATCGTTGAGGCCAATTCCATCATCGATAAGAGAGAGCAGCGCTTTTCCGTCCTCTTCCCGAATGAAAAACCGCACTTTCGAGGCATTTGCGTGGCGGACGACATTATTGAGAGCTTCTTTAAAAAGAAGATAGACATCACGACGTTGATCAATGGAGAGCTTTGTTTGGTCAAACGTTGAACGGATATCAGTTTCGAATGTAATTTCCTTTCCATTGCATACATCCTGACCGAACTGAGCAATTCTCCTCACGACGTTCTGCAGATCGTCATGCTTGGGATCGACGGACCATACAATGTCTCCCAGCGTGTCGATCAACTCGCGAGCTGATTCACCAATTCGCCCGAGCGTCTCCGCCCTCTTTTCCTGTTCGCCATCGGTCTGTCGCCGGGCAACTTCGCTCAAGACGGAAATCCGGGTAAGGCTCGATCCGATATCGTCATGCAGATCCATTGCAATGCGGCTGCGCGTACGCTCAAGCTCCAGTAGTTTGTTGAGGCGGTAGGCATAGAAACTGTAGATCGATCCGCTGACCAGGAGAACACAGAGAAGAATGAACCACCATCGTGCCCAGAGCGGGGGGAGAATCCGAAAAGATATCGTTGCAGGCTCACTGCTCCATACACCATCTGAGCTCCGGGCAAGAACCCGAAACGTGTAGGGTCCGCTGGCAAGGTGCGTATAGCGTACCTCTCTCATCCGTACGGGCGGTGACCAATCCCGGTCGAACCCCTCGAGCATATACTTGTACCGAACGTTTGCCTCATTCGTGAAGCTCAGTCCTGCATATCTGAACGTGATAACGGCGGAATTGGGATCAAGCTCAATCCCTGCAGCATGGGTGAAGTGAAGGGTGTCTACCTGCATATCGGCGATGTAGATTGGAGGCGGCCGGCTGCTTTTGTGGAACCTCCGGGGTTTGAGTTTCGTGATCGATGGGAAATTGCTCACCCAGAGATATCCCTCCCTGTCCACCATCAGTCCGTGGAGACCGGTCTCCCCGAATCCCTGGTCGTATCCGAAGTTCTTGAAACTCGACCCATCGAACTGACTCAGGCCGGAGGATGTGCCGATCCACAGAAAGCCCAGCGAATCCTGTGCGAGTGCGTAGATCCGTTCCCCTCCAAGTCCGTCATCTCTCCTGAAGTTTCGAAACATCGATCCATCGAACGATATCAATCCACTCCCATCGGTTCCAAACCACACGTTCCGTCGATTATCCACGAGGATAGTGTAAACAAGTCCACTACGGAGGAGATCGTAATGAGGTCGCTGCACTGTACGAAGGGCATCGCCCACGATACTCACGGTGTAGACACCATCGTCTGTTGCAAGCCAGTACATCGTGTCGCCTTGTGCAATGTCGAAGATGGTCAGCGAATCAATGTCCGCGTTCTGGAGTCTCCGTGGTGCAAGATGCCGGTCAATAATGAATAGCCCGCGCGCAGTCCCCATGAGAACCTTTCCGTTTCCCAGATCTTCGAGGGAGTGAACACTCCAATTCGGCCTCTCAAGAGAATCCGGATACCTGTACGTTGCCTGGCCATCCTGCAAGATGATTCCGCCACGTTTGATTCCAAACCACGTTCTCGTCGCAGACTGCGGGAGAATCGCCAGGACGGTAAAATCTGTAAACGGACGAACCCGGACACCGGACATCAGCTTGTCGTTCTTCAGCGTAAAGATCCCGGTGTTTCGTGAGCCAAAGTATATCTTCCCATCAGGGTCCTGGGCGATTGGCCCGAAGCCCGCAGTTGCCACCTTCTCCTCACCGGGGAAGGCAACGATCATATCGCTGGCGACGAGTTTTCTCAAACCCGGATCGCTGGCAAACCACACGTTACCCTCCTCATCAAGACACATGTTGTATACGATGGCGTCTCCAAACGAAGGCTCCTTGATGAAGCGCGGTCGGCCATGGATTGTTTTCCCTGCTGGTTCGTGCGTCATTCGGTACAGCCCTTTCGCCGTGCCCACCCAGAAGTTGCCGTTGCGGTCTTCGCAGAACGACCAGACGCCCCGGTCCGGCAATCCATCTGCCACCGAGAACGATTGGAGAACGCCGTTCTCAAAAACGTAGGCGCCGTGTAATCCTCCAAACCAGATCGCTCCTTGTCTTTCGTAGACGCCGTATGCACGGAGAAAGGTGGTGAGGCCTGCTGCCGCAAACGAGAAATTTCCGTTGAGATACGTATACACGGTCTCGTTTGCGCAGGCGACCCACATTGTTCCCTTGCTGTCAACAAGAAGCGAGCGTGCTATGTACTCCGGGAAGTGCCGGAACTCCCATTTCGTTCGCGATGAATCAACGAACCTTATTCTGGTAAGTCCGCTGGCCGTGCTGACCCATATATCATGCTGGGGGTCTTCCGCGAGACTTCCCGGACCAATTCCAGGCACGCAGGAGGAGAAGTCTGTTGTATCCCTCTCCCGAATCCGCAACAAGCCACCACGTGCAAACCCGGTAAATGCAAACCAGATCGCCCCCTCGTGGTCTTCAAGAATGTACCTCCCGAAAATTCCCGGGATATCTTTTGCATCGGAGAAGTTCACGAACTCGCTCCCGTCGTAGCGCGTCAGTCCGGCTTGTGTGCCGAACCACATGTATCCCCTGTTATCCTGAATGATGGGGGCAACGCGGCTGTCGGGGAGACCGTCGTCGGTGGTGTAATTCCGAAAGAGATGACCTGCAGCGTTAATGGTTGATGTGGGTAGGAGAATCCACCAGAGGAAGTGGAGGAGACTTACCTTGCGATATGAGAATGAGCGTTGCATCCGAAACCAACGTCGTAACGGTGATAAAGAGATTAGCCAGAACCAATCGAGCAAGTCGGCCCGGTAAACCGCAAATGAGAAAAGGGAAATGAATCGCTCTGATCTCATGTTGTTTGCAACATAGGCAGTTGCCAAAGTTTGCGATCGCGAAAAATAGGAGCGAGCACGAGCATCCAGTTTTTCCGATGCATTGAAGAAAATATCGTACAGGAGAACCTCTTAAAACAGGCCAAAGAGCACTCCTCCGATACCTCCGACAATTGCTACTGTAAGGAACCACCCGACAAGATTCAAGAGAAACCCGGCACGAACCATATCGCCGATCTTTATAAATCCTTTTGAAAAGACGAGAGCATTGGGCGGCGTTGCAACGGGAAGCATAAACGCCATAGAAGCCGAGACTGCCGCCGCGACTGCATACATCACCGGATTCGACCCTGTTGTCTCGGCAATCGAAAGGAGAACAGGAACGAGCATCGAGACAACTGCAGTGTTCGAAGTAATCTCTGTAAGGAAGTTGACGAGGAAGACAATTAGTAAGAGCATTACCAGCGGCAGAGGAGAGCCGACCATGCCGACAAAATTTGTCGCGATCCAATGCGCCAGCCCGCTCTTGAACATTCCATCCGAAAGGGCAATCCCGCCTCCGAACAGAAGCAATGTTCCCCAATCTACAAACGACGCGTCATGCCAATCCAGCACGAACTCCGATTTCCGGAATCGTATCGGTACGAAAAACAGCAGCGCGCCACAGAGTAAGCCGATAGCGTACTCGTCGAGCCATGAGAGTTGAGTTGCCAATCGAGAAGGAAGGAGAGAGTCCCAGAATGGATTCGTTACCCAAAGAAGAACGGCAAGCCCGAAGACGAATATTGTTCGCTTCTCTCCCGTGGACAATGGTCCCAGCGACTTCTGCTCTGCGAGAAGTCCCTGCTTTCCTCGGGGAATACTCGTCTCGGCGGATGGGAACATCCTTACAAGAAGAAACCAGGCAACCGGAAGAAAGAGAATGACGTATGGAATACCGATTTTCATCCAATCCAAAAAACTGATTTGCTGATACGCCGGCTCGCCAGCGTAGCGCGCGTTGAGAATTCCCAGCGCGACACCGTTGGTTGGTGAGCCGATGATCGTTGCCACTCCTCCAATTGATGCCGACCAGGCAATGCCAAGCATCATTGCGGTGCCGTACCCGGCTTTCCCCGGCTGAATTTTCATCAGCGCGAGAATACCGAGGCCAAGAGGCAGCATCATCGCGGCCGTGGCCGTGTTGGAAATCCACATGGAGAGAAGTGCGGTCGCGGACATCATTGCAAACAGAACCTTGCGCGTATCATTGGCAATCGTTCCACGCGTGAGGAGCCAGAGCGTAAAGCGCCTGTCGAGTTTCCATTTTTGCATCGCGCCCGCGAGGAGAAAACCACCGAGAAAAAGAAAAATCACCGGATGTGCGTAGTTGATGAGCGCATTCCTGGGTGTGAACTCGAATTGACTGTCACCGTGAACGCCGACCACTCTCAGCAAAGGAAACAACACCGCAGGAAGAAGTGAAGTGGCAGGGAGTGGTACTGCTTCCGTTATCCACCAGATAACCATAAGTGCCAGTACCGCCAGAACGGATTGCATGGAGGCGGCCAGCGTTTCCGGCTCAACCAGAAGCCTCGTCTCTTCTACCCGCTGCGACGACATTTCCTGGAACGATGCAATAGGCGGAATCGTGAGGATGACAACGAAAGCAGCAAGTCCGAGGAAGAATCCAATGCGGCGTGTCATGATCTCTTAGGCGAATTGAATATTCAAATCGATTATCTCCGGTCGGTTGCCAGTCCGAACCGGCGGTCCCCAGGAACCAACTCCGCTTGACACGTACACGTGGGTATTCCCTTTTTTCTTGTATCCCCAGCTTACCTCAAAGATTCGACGGGTAAGGTAACTGAACGGCCAGAGCTGCCCATGATGCGTATGTCCGGAAAGCTGCACATCGATGCCGTGTTCCTCGGCTTCATGGAGCCGAAACGGCTGATGATCCATCATGATGATGGGGAGTTGCGCATCAATGCCGGCGAGAAGGTCACTCAGAGGTTTTCGTTTCCTCCCGGGCCTGTTGTAACTGACATCCTCCCGGCCAACGATGTAGAGGCTCTCGTGGATCTTCACCGATTGATCGCGCAGCATTGTAATCCCGTGTTCGATGAGATACGCGCATGCTGCTTCAACGCCCCCGATGTATTCATGGTTTCCCGTTACTGCATAAACGCCGTGGCGTGACTGAATGGTGCGAAGAACCTCCCCGAGGTTCTGGCGAATAACCGGTCCTATATCTTCATCCACGACGTCTCCCGGCAACAGCACAATGTCCGCATCCAGCGCATTGATCTTCTCCACGATTCTCTCCAGCCGAGCCTTGCATACGATGGTCCCGAGGTGAATATCCGATGCCACGGCAAACCGCACCGACTTCATCGCCTGACCATTTTTCGGAATGGTGAGATTGAGCTTCTTTATTCGGGGATGAACAGCATTGAGGTGTCCCGCAATAACAACCACCAGCACCGATACGCCAATCGTTCCGCCAACGATCGATCGTATTTCTTCATCAAGGCGAGGGAGAATCGGGATAGCGAGGTTGATCACGCGAGCCATGTCAACAATGATCGCTGCGAAGAGCAAATACACCATTGCGGCCAACCAGAACGAGCCGACCCAGACAAGAAATGAACTGAGCGGAAAGAGAACAAACCGCTCCATGATTCGTCCAAGAGGAAAAGCGAGAACCAGAAAGAGGAACGTGACCCAATAGACGTGCGAGAGCAGAGAATCTGATGGAATGGCAGCAAGACCGGATCGATAAATATAGAAATTCATCAGTCCGTAGAGTGACAAAACGATGGTAAAAAACATGATGATGTGGCGCTTGGTCATTGGGGCCGTTTTGCCTTTCGATCATGTTTCGGTGTGTGACGGAGCGAGCGCAAAACATCCATATTTTCAATATCCTCGCGCATATCCTCTTCTTTCGGTGTCTCGAGGATTTTTGGAATGTTCTCGAATCGTGGGTCGTTCATCAATAACGTGAATCCCTCGATGCCAATCATTCCCTTGCCGATGTGTTCATGGCGATCCACGCGGGAGCCGAGTTCTTTCTTCGAGTCATTTGTATGCACGGCGACGAGACGGTCGAGACCAACGAGGTTATCGAACTCCTCAATCGTTTCCTCCCACCCCCTCTTGTTGCTGATATCGTATCCGGCGGCGAACACATGACACGTGTCCATGCATACAGCAAGCCTCGCCGCCTCATCAACCTGATCAATAATCGAGCGCAGATGTTCAAAGCGATACCCAACAGCAGTCCCCTGTCCGGCGGTGGTTTCCAAAACGGTGAGTGATTCAATGCCTGGAGCGCGTTCGTGGATGATATTCAGACTTTCGGCAATCGCCTTGATTCCTTCCTGTTCACCCTTCCCGAGATGAGCGCCCGGGTGAAAGATCAGGCCTTTGATCCCGAGCGCATTGCATCGCTCAAGCTCATCGACCATCGCATCGCGAGATTTTTGAAGGATCGTCGGTGAGGCCGCACAGAGGTTGATGAGGTACGCAGCATGGGCAAAGACCGGGGCAATCCTTGATTTCACGGCGGCGGTTTTGTAGCTTTCGATGTCGTCGTCAGTGAATGGTTTCGCCCGCCATTGGTTATTGTTCTTTACAAACACCTGCATGGTAGTGCATCCAATGGATGCCCCGCGATCAAATGCGGTGGAAATTCCTCCGCTGGTGGACATATGTGCACCGAGTAGCAATGAATTTGTCATGGGTGCAAGATACACAATCCCGTACCTATCCAAAACCCAATCCTCTTCCGATATTTTAGAAGAACGGTCTCGATGAAAATAGAAAAACTTATTGTGGGCATCATGTCCGGAACTTCGCTAAATGGGATTGATGCTGTCTTGCTCCGGGTGCGTGGGAGTGGTGCACAAACACGGATGACGCAGATGCTCTTTCGCGAGTACCGTTTTCCGCCCGGACTGACAGAGATGGTGCTGAGAAATTCACATGCAGAGACGAGCAACGTAGAGGAGATCACCCGTTTGAATGTCCTGTTCGCGAAGCTGTATGCGGAGGCAGTCGGAAAGCTCGTCCGCGCCGCACGATTAAGACTGAAAGATATTGATCTCATCGGGTGTCATGGCCAAACGATTCATCATCTGCCGACGCCGAAAAAGCTATTTGGTCGAACAATACGTTCGACGCTGCAAATTGGCGATCCGTCGGTGGTTGCAACTCTCACGGGAGTGACGACCGTGGGAAATTTCCGTGCTGCCGACATGGCGGTCGGAGGAGAAGGGGCGCCGCTCGTTCCGTATTTCGATTGGCTGGCGTGCAGGTCGCGATCACGCAACCGCATCCTTTTGAACATCGGCGGCATCGCGAATATGACTATCCTGCCGCGGGGGTGTCGTGCAGAGGATGTTGCCGCGTTCGACACCGGCCCCGGCAACATGGTGATTGACAGCCTCATGCAACAATTCTTTGGCAAGAAATACGACAAGAACGGATCCACTGCGTCCCGCGGTATGGTCATTCTGTCTCTCTTGCGCGAAATGAAAAAACATCGTTACCCCAAAAGGAAGCCTCCGAAGTCCACCGGAAGAGAAGAGTTCGGGAAAGACTTCGTGGACAAGATTCTTCGGGCTGCAAAAGGGTTTGCGCACGAAGACATTGTTGCAACTGCAACGGAGTTTACGGCTTTCTGCGTCCATGATGCCTTCCGACGATTTGTTCGTCAGAAAAGAGTGGATGAGATATTCGTGAGCGGAGGCGGGGCAAAAAACAAGACCATTATGAAATCTCTTGCAAGGCACTTTGAGGGGACTCGTGTCGGTGTGCTCGATGAGCTCGGCATTTCTGGCGACGCAAAGGAAGCGATGTGTTTTGCAATTCTCGCAAACGAAACGATCGCGGGTAATCCTGCCAACATTCTCGGTGCAACAGGTGCGCACAAGCAGGTGGTTCTCGGAACAATCTCCAGGCCTCTCTCATGAACTCATTTCAAAGATCAATGACGAAGCTCGGGTTTCTTATTTTGGCGCTTGTACTCGTCGCATCCTGTTCCAGCAAAGATCCCGAGAAGGTCATTCATACCGGTATGATGTATGAAGAGGTTGAAGATATTCTGGGCAAACCGGAAGCGATTCGCGACGGCATTACCTACATCGACAGCAGCGTGATGGTAATGATGGGACGGGGAAGTGAGATTCCCGTAGTGAACACTTCATCGCCGAATGACTTTGTCAGCTGGATGTACGAACAGACGAAAGTGGAACAGTTCACGGTCACGACGAAAAGAGGAAAGAAGCAGGAACGAGAGGTGCGCACCTACAATTGCCTGCTGCAGGTGGCAGTGGTGTTTGATGCAAACAGGAAGAAAGTAGTTTCGGTGGGATTTTATCCTGTGGCGGTGACTCAGTGAGAGACTCTGTTATCGCAGCAATACCATTCGCCGTACCGAAGTGAATCCCGCCGTTCTCAGTCGATAGAAATACACCCCCGATCCCACTGCCGCACCGGCGGTGTTTGTTCCGTCCCAGGAAGCCACATGCAATCCGCTGGATTCAACTTCGTTCACGAGTGACCGGACCGTTTGGCCCAACACGTTCGAAATCTCCAGAATGACATGCGACCGTTTGCCAAGCTGGTATCGGATGGTAGTGATTGGGTTAAAGGGGTTTGGATAATTTTGCGCGAGGGAAAACGTGAGCGATACGAGCGAAATTCCCATGCTCTGTCGCTCAGCATATCCTTCTGTACCGATGACAAGTCGGAATCTTCGGAGGTCTCCAGCCTGCAATCCGATGGAGAACTGGCGGTCGGGAAGAGGGATGATTGTTTCATCATCAAGATCGAACAGATAGAGATCGAATCCGTTTGGCAAAATCCCGGATTCTGTAAATGAAATCGTTACCCAGTCGTGCGATTGCGGCGACTGCAGTTCAAGTTCCCATACATCTCCTTCCGGCGACAGATTCTTGAACTTCTGCATGAATCTTTGATTGCCATCCACGACGGAGAGGCGAAGCGCGTCGGCAACGATCGGCGGCTCACGATAGTCCGGTGTTTGACCGGATGAGGACGACCGGAAGCCGAGAACGTTTTCCGTGTCGCGAAAGCGCGGATCTTCTGTCATGGCCATGACGCTTATGGAATACACGCTGTTTGCCTCTCCCACCGGGTATGATGCTTCTCCTCCCTGCGCTTCGAATCTCGGCATTGTCAGCGTGGCAACCTGACCTGACGTATCCTCCACGAAGTATCCCTCCCACGGTTCCAGAATTGAATTCTGCGCAGGCATCAGGTATTGCGTTCCATCGAAGTAGTATGCCCCCGAGATCCCCAGCCCATTGATCGTGATATCACTCCATGCAATTGGGAAAGCAAATGGATTTGCAATCTGATTCCATCCCGGTGCGAGCGTCAGGGTGGTGGTCTGAGAGGCATCACTGGAACGGCTGGTTCCCGCGCCGAAGGAATTGCCATTCCTGGTGACGAGCCAAAACGCATTTCCAGGTTCCAGCATCGATTGAATAAACGGGTATTCCCTGCTTGAATCTGCTTCCCAGTGAAAAACTCTCCAGATGCGTTGATCGTACGTTCCAAAGTCGTCAATGAACACCGCGCTGACCGAAGGATTGATTGCGCGAAAGGGGAGTGAGACCATTCTAAACTGTTTTGGGATCAGCGAGATCGGGTAGACAGGATTTGCAAACTCGACCCGAATGATGTTAGGGTTTTGATCGGGTGTCACCGGTGGATAGGTGATTGTGCCATTGACGTTGCCGACGCTGGTGTAAAACTCAATGCCGCGTAAGTTAGCCGCATTCGCGGGGATGGTCCCCTGCAGATTGGAACCATTCTGCGTCATCGTGATTGTTTGATATGTCCTCTCTCCACCATTTCGATAATTCAGGTCCATAACCGTCGGTTGGAAATTTGGCGGTAGAGTCACATTGACTTGTGCCGCAGTCCCGCTGGCGACGATTGATGGAGCGTTCACGAGCGGAACAACCAGCGCCACCTCGCCGAGATTCCCGGCAGCGCTGATATTCTGAAAATAGACATCGGATGTAATTTCATTGCGCGCGTCGCGCCATGCGATGACGGCACCACCCCCCCCATCGGGAATCAGTACATGCTGGTCCTGCGCTAGGGGTGCGCGGGAGATAGCGATTCCGTTGGCTGCCCACATTGCGCCGCCCCCGCCATTCACGCGTTGCGAAAAAATATCTGCATCTGCGGCGCCGTTGCGGTCATCCGACCAGGCAAAAACTGCGCCGCCGGAACCATCAGCCACGAACTGCGGAAAATTTTGGTTCGCGACGACTGTACACACTTGCGCCCCGTTCGCTCCCCATTGAATCACACCGGAAGGGCTCACACGCTGAGCATAGACATCGGAGTTGCCGAAGCCATTGCGCAGGTCGTGCCAGGCGACAATTGCTCCCCCCGCTCCATCGGTTATTATCTGCGGGACAACTTGATCACCGCCAGCGCCTGTAACTTGTATTCCATTTGCAAGCCATTGTGCGGATCCCGCGACGTTTAATCGTTGCATGAACAAATTGTCATCGGTGCCATTTCGGAGATCTTCCCAAACGATAAAGACTCCACCGGCCCCGTCTTCAAGGAGCATCTGATTTTCCTGGCTGTTGCTGTCTGTGGCTACAGGAACACCGTTTAGCAACCAGGTATTCGTGCCGCTTGTATTCAAGCGCGCCGCAAAAACATCTCCATTGCCGGTGCGTGTATCTTTCCACGCGACAAAAGCGCCGCCAAGGCCATCACTTACCATCGATGGAAATTGTTGAAAGCTGGCGGCCGTTGTCACTGCACTACCGTTCACTTGCCACATCATCGCTCCAGAAGAACTTACACGCTGGGCGTAAATGTCGGTGTTATTGAATCCATTCCGTGCATCCTCCCACACGATAATGGCACCACCGGCATTGTCTGAGATAATCGTCGGATTGGATTGGCGGGATGGTTCATCGCAAACGGGAATCCCATCCGCCGTCCACAACGCATTTCCGCCATAATCAAAATGCTGTGCATAAATATCAATGTTTGTTGGATCGCTGGAGCGTCCGTCGCGCCAGCATACGATCACTCCGCCAACTCCATCAGCGGTTATCTGGGGATGGTCCTGGTCGCCCGTTGCAGTACACGATGGATTCCCATTCGTCGTCCATCGCGGCGTGCCGAGATTATCAAAATGCTGGACATATATGTCAAGGTTCTGTCCACGCCGATCGGACCACGCGACGAACGAGCCTCCGAATCCGTCCGATGTTATCACCGGATCGGATTGATTCCCGGTCGCGACGGTGACCGGCGTGTTCATCGCAGGATCAATGCTCCACTGGGCATTTGCCGGGTTGACGAGGATAAGAATCAGTATTGGCATCGTTCGGTAATTCATCGATCGAGACATTAGTTTGGAAAAATATTTACATCTCAGCACGAGACTGCCCCTGTTTGCAGGTGGTTGAGATGCGGAATTGTTTCCTTACGGGAAACGCGGAAATCGGGGGAGATTGCCTTGTCGGCGTATTCTCAATATACAATCTTTTTGGAAATTGTGCTGGGACTGTCGACAATCAAGGAAAGGCCCGTGCCCTCCTATCAGCGAATCACCAGTTCATTCAACAATCTCGTCCCACCGGAAAATTTATCCAGGATGAATAGCATATAGCGTGAATCCACATTAATGGCTCTGTTGTATTGATCCTGGAAGTAATAGTCCGCCACAATCGACTCCCAATTTCCATCATAGGAACACCCTATAACCTCACCCCTTCCGTTCAGGACGGGACTGCCAGAGTTGCCGCCGGTGATGTCAAGATTGGCGATAAATGCCACAGGGATATCGCCTGTTTTTGGATCGGCATAACGTCCAAAATCTTTTTTCTTCCAGAGTTCCTTGAGTTTTGCAGGGACATCGAACGGGGGAACGCCGGTTTCTTTTTCCATTACTCCGGTGAGCGTGGTGAGATGATTGTACGTCACCGCGTCACGTGGTTTCAGATTCTGGACAGTTCCATAGGAGAGGCGCAGTGTCCGGTTCGCGTCCGGGTAGACAACGTCCCCCTTCTTCCACGCGAGGTACGCTTCGCTGTATTTTCTCCGAAGCTCTCCGATCTTTTGGCTGTACTCGCTTACCTGTTTGGTCAATGGCCGTTGCTCTGCAGATAAACGGCGGGCGAGTTGGACAAATGGATCATCATCGATATCGGCGGGGTGATCCGCACTGAGCAGTTCCTTGCATCCTTCGAGTGAAACAACCTTTGAATCCTGATAAAGGTCCTCCACGTACTCGCGAACTTCCGACTCGTGTGCCATGTTCGTTGTTTCATCAATGAGTTCTTTGAAGATGAGCGCGCGTTGATCAAGAGGCATTCGTGAGGATGCCATGATCATTGCAACCAGCATCTCACGGTCCACTCGTAGATCGAAATCCTTGAAGGATTTTTCCAGTCCCTGCAGAACTGAAGCTTTGTACTCTTCCGATGGACGGGTGATCTCACCGACGGAATCCTCTTCAAAATGATCGGAATAGTCCATGATTTTCAATGCAATCCCGAGTGCTTCGACCGCCGAACGGATGTTTGAGAAGAGAATATTCTTGCGGTTGATCTTTTGTAGGTCTTCCGTTGCATTATTGATATCCGTCATGAGAGTACCATAGCGGGTTTTCATTCCGGGATTTACGGCAATGAATGCCCCGAGTTCGTTCCCCTCGTTCTTCTTCACCAGCAGGAGATTGGCACGACGCATTCCCTCCAATGTCCCGAGATAATTCTTGTAAGCGTTCGCCAGTCGTCGGCCCTTGGTGGCGTATTTAATTCCAACACTCCTGTCGGATTCGCTGATCGCGTCGATGATATCGACTCGCTTTTTGTAGAGATCGGCTGTTGTGGGAAGAGTTTCGTCATGAGCGAGTTTGACTGCACCGTAATCGCGGTACCGGAATGTTCGTCCGGGAAAGCCAAGAATAATAGCAAATGAACCGTCGGTGATGCCTTTGGTTGAAATGGGGAGAAATGAGCGGGGCGTAAACGGAACATTCTCTTTTGCATAGGCCGCCGGTTTTCCGTCGCGGCCCACATAGGCACGCAAGAACGCAAAATCCCCCGTATGCCTCGGCCAGATCCAGTTGTCCACTTCACCCCCATACACGCCGATCGCTTCCGGCGGAGCGTAGACGAGGCGAATATCCTTGAGTACATCATACGTGAACGCGTAGTATTTTGCACCATTATACATCTCCGAAATGCGAACAGTCTTTCCGGTTTCATTTGCAATTGCACTGCGTACAGTTTCGGTGTTCGTCTTGATCTTGTCCGAACGCTCTTCAGTGGTCATGGGTTCGTTTATGCCGGAGAGGATCTTCGCTGTGACATCACTCATTCCCGCAACAATCTCGGCGGTGTACGATGTGGAAAGCTCTTCCTCCTCGGTGTTTGCGAGAAAGCCGGTTTTCAAATAGTCGTCGTGAACGTTGCTTAATTCCTGGATACCCGCAAAGGCGATATGATGGTTCGTGAGAATCAACCCTTTATCAGAGATAAACGATCCCGTTCCGCCGGGGAGAAGAATTATTGCGTCCTTGATACTTGGATTTCGTTTGCTGTAAATTTTTTCAGCGGTCAGCTCGTACCCGACCTTTTTGTATTTCGAGAGGGGAAGTTTTGAAGTTGCATCGAGGAGCCACATTCCCTCTTCCAGAATGGTGCCGCCGAAAAAGAAAATGAAGCATACTGCCGCCGCACTGATTGCTTTGAGAATATTCATAATTTGTCCAATAGATAAGGGAAGAGGAAAGAAGGCTGGTCAGCCTCTGTTACTATAGAGGATTGGGTAAATGAATGCAACCTCTGGTGGGTCATTCATATCCTAGTCCGGGGTAAAGCAGGTTGATGGCAATAAGGTGGATTGGCCTGAATACATCACCGAAAACCCGCCACGCAACGAGAATTCCGATCAGGGCAAATGCTCCCCGCCGGGTGAACGCCATGTATTTCTCCGCCATCCGGTCGCTCATAAAGAGAGGAAGGGCGCCACTCCCATCGAGAGGCGGGAGGGGAAGGAGATTAAAGACAAGAAGAATAAGGTTCAACGTGAACATGACGCTGAGGATTGATGCGAAATGGGATGGCATACCATCCGCAATTGCTGTTGCAACATGCCCAAAGGTAATCGACTCCGGCGGATAAAACGTCCCGAGTGACAATCCGAGCTGTATACCGGCTGAGGCCAGGAGAAGCAGGATGAGATTCGCGGTCGGACCCGCGAGTGCCATCACCGCGGATCGTTTCGGATACCGGAGCGCCCAGGCCGGATCGTACGGTGCGCTTGCCCATCCGATCATCCAGCCCCCAACAAGAAAGGAAATAATCGGTACCACCACGGTGCCGAACGGCTCCCGACGTATGTGCGGGATCGGATCGAGAGTTACCTGTCCGCCTTGATACGCCGTCAGATCGCCGAGCTTCATTGCAGCAAAGGCATGCGCCGCTTCGTGACAAGTGGTGGAAAAAAGAAATACCACGTACCAGAGAACGCCGTCCGCAAGCATTGGCATCACTTAGCTCCGATCTTTGTTGTGCTCATCAGGATTTTCCGCTCCATTCCTCATGAAATCGTCTGAGGTATTCCTCCATGAATCGATGCCGTTCGTCTGCGATGCGTTTTGCGGTGGCGGTGTTCATCCGATCTTTAAGGAGGAGAAGTTTCTCATGAAAGTGATTGATCGTTGTTCCGGCGCTTTTCTTGTATTCGTCGAACGAGGCGTGCATCGCCGGCAGGGTTTCCGGATCGAAAAGAGATCTCTTCTTATAACCGCCATAGGCAAAAGCGCGGGCAATCCCGATGGCGCCAATGGCATCAAGCCTGTCCGCATCCTGCACCACCATCCCCTCTCTGGTTGACATCGGGGTTGGTGTGCCGGCGCCTTTGAATGAAAGCTCTTCTATTATAGTACAGACATGATCGATGGTGTTCTTATCTACACTGAGAGAATCCATCCATTCTCGTGCTTTGCGTGGCCCCTCTGTTTCGTCCCCATGGTGAAACTTCCAGTCAGCGATATCGTGGAGCAGTGACGCGAGTTCCACGACAGCCATCTTCACCTGTTCGTCTCTCCCGATCGCGCGGGCACTGTTCCAGACGCGATGAATATGCCACCAATCGTGACCGGAACCTTCCCCCGAGAGGAGCGAGCGTACCTGTTCGGCGGTTCTTTGAACTATCTCGTCGTTTGATGTCATTGTTCTCGTGGTATTGAATTACGGTGAGATAATGTACAGAACTCCGGCCCGACCTTCAATGGCGGGAACTATTTACAGAATGTGGGTGTACAACAAACAGGTCTGCAATCACAGCTCTCTTGAAGAGAGTCATCAACAACTTACCCACCGAGGAGGTGTCCCATGCGTTCCATTTTTATTCTCGCCATTATCTCCGGTCTCGTGCTGGCGGGCTGCAACGACCGCTCCGATGAGGTCACGCAATTAAGTTCCGATCTCCAACAAGCCAAGAATGACCTAGCCCAGCGGGACAAATACATTGATGAGATTACCCGCTCGCTGAATGAAGTATATATGACCCTTGAAAATGTCCGCGCAGCGGAGGGTCAACTGCAATCTCACGCTGAGAATGTCGAGGCAGGCATACAGCGGACGAGTCAGGAAGCACGCGACCAGGTTTTTAAGCAGGTGGCGGCGGTGGAAACCCAATTGCGTGCAGGAAGAGAGAAGATAGCCCTGTTGGAAAAGAGGGTGAAGAACTACAAATCAAAGTTTAACGGCCTGAATAAGATGGTGGCATCCCTGAAGGTCCAACTCCAGGAAAGGGAGACGGCGATCGGGGAGCTTCAAGCCAGGCTCACTTCACTGGAGGCGGAAGTGACACGAAAGAACGCGACGATCGCGGTTAATGAGATGGCCATCGCGTCGAAAGAGAAATCCTTGAATACTGTGTACTATATTGTTGGGACGCGTGACGAATTGCGAGAGAAGGGGGTTATAACGGAGGAGGGTGGCTTCCTGTGGGGACTTCTCGGTTCTTCGACCGTCCTTGCAGAAGAAGTGGATGAGGGATTGTTCACTCCCATCGACAAGTCCAATGAGACTGTTATCCCCATCAGCCGCACGATCAAGGATGTAATCCCGCGCCGCAACGTACAATCGTATGCAAAAGCTGAGACAGCGGAGAATCAGGCCGACCTACAAATCACCGATCCGTTGCGGTTCTGGCGGCAACGGTACGCAGTGATCATCGTAGAATAGACGATCCAACAATGCTCAACAACCCCGAGGTCCAATCGGGGTTGTCTTTTTATCTGACGATCTTAAAATTGAACGCCGGCGTTTGCAAAATGCCAAAGAGCCGGACCCAGATCGGCAGTATCATCTCTGTCCCGCGCGAGGAGTTAATATCGCCGAGGTCTATAATGTCGCGCCAGCCGAACCACTGCTGTAAATACCCCGTCACTGTTGCCTTGGCTCCCGCATCATTTCCACAAACGAACATTGTATGATCACCACTTGCCAACGAGCCCGGATTCACCATCATAAAGGCGTTTGTGGTGTTGAGTGTCTTCACGACTTTTGAGTCGGGGAATGCGCGCTGCACCTGTTCACCCAGCGAGTCTGTATTGCTGATGGAGAGTGTTGGGGGCATGCCCTTCGAGAAGTCAAGCGGGTTGCTGACGTCGATGAGGATTTTTCCCTTCAAATTTGTGGCACCGGCAAGTTTGAGGGGTTCAAGCGAGGCAGCGCCTGATGTTGCGCTGATGATCACTTCACCGTGCTTTGCCGCATCGGCGAATGTTCCGAGTTTCACGGCGGAGTTCAGCTTTTGCCACTCACCGAATGGCGGATTGCCGGCGACGTCCTTGTTTGTACTTGCGAGTGTTTTTTTGACGTCGCGAGTTCCCATCATAACGTCATGGCCGATGTCGACGAGCTTGGCGGCGAGTGC
>DASWHW010000135.1:0-4507 GCA_036397975.1 Bacteroidota bacterium | reverse complement strand
GAGTGTTTTACCGACCATTCCTGTACCGATGATCCCGATCTTCATTGTTCTTTTCCTTTCTTTAATGTGAGATGGAATTTTGCCCGTGTGAATGTTACATTTGTCGAATTGAAGATAGGGATGCGCTATGTAACGCGCAAGACCTGAAGATACAAGCTATCACCAAGGAAAGATTTGGCGAATCTGTTCGGCACGAATCGCCGCCATTAACGTGAAAGGTAAATGATATGATCGAGATCGATGGAAAGCAGTACACGATTCAGATCGGCGAAAAAAAATACCATTGTGCAGTCGCGGTCACCATGGAAATGATTGGGGGAAAGTGGAAGGCAGTCGTGCTCTGGTACCTACGGAAAAAAACGAAGCGATTTGCGGAGTTGCGGCGTCATATTCCCGATATCACGGAGAAAATGCTGACGAAACAATTGCGTGAACTGGAGCGGGACGGAATTGTAAGGCGAAAAGTGTATGCCGAGGTCCCTCCGCGTGTCGAATACACGCTCACGGAATACGGCAGGACACTTCTGCCTTTGATTGAAGCGATTGGAGAATGGGGGAGAGCGCGGACAAAGAAGTTTGGGAAGCTGGTGCAAGTACCCGGCTCGCGACCACCCGCCGCGCATAAAGCCGCGGTTATACGTCTTGTTCATCCGCGGACGTAGCACTGAGTCGCAAACTACTCCCAAGTCTGAACTCACTATAAGCCACTCTCTTTCGAAGAGAGGGTAGTAGGATCATCATTGATATTATCAGCTTATGAAATCCACTCCGTTATCGATTAGGTCGATTTTTCTGTTGTTGGATCGGAGCGGATCTTGGTTGTCGCTCCTTACTGTCATCTATCGATGGAACATTGGGCGTATGCGATTCCCTGAAGAGGATCCCCATCGTTTCCGGTTTTCCAAAAACATCCGGAGTGAGGTACTTACCCGCCAGTTCTGGTGGTTTCATTTCTTCGACCAGGATTCTGTTTTTTTCGGCAAACGCATCTTTTCGTATACCGGTAACTTGCCACGAAACTTCAAGCCCTGAGGTACCACCGCTAACTTTGAACCGATTGCTTCTTATTTTCTCTTCGATGAAGACTGGGGCGAAAACTCCTATGCATGTAAGCTGGTAGCGGAAATCCTTGTTGAGAGCTTCGAACCAATTAGGCAGTTCAATCCACGCTTCGCCGTGGCCATCCAAAAAGACGTTGCCGTTGTAGACATTCATCATATCCGGGCTTTCAACAAAGGAGTGAGAAAGATATTTGTTTCCCGGGTCTAGTGGGTGATCAATCTTGAATGAGCCGGCTGACTTGCTCAGTGTCCCATTCACATGTGTGTTTCCTTGAAAGAACCCGGCATACCCTAATGAGGCAGTCGATGAACCATACACACCGACGCTCAGTCCCGTTGTCGCCGTCGCATACCCGGCGACACCGTATCCTATTGACGAGGCCGTCGAACCATAGACGCCCCAATTGACGCCTGTTGTTCTCGTTGCTTGTCCGACAACGCCGCGACCAGAGGCAGAGTTGCTGACACCATGGACACCGATACTCGGTCCGCTCACAGCAGTAGTCGAGCCGAACACGCCTGTGCCAGAATCCGATGAACTGATCGCGTAGGCTCCGTAGTTTTTCCCGGTCGTTGCTGTGGCGAGCCCGCGAATACCGATGCCTTCCGAAGACCAGGAGAATCCATAGACCCCCGTGTTGATCCCGCTTGTTGAATACGACGCGCCTAAGACACCGCGGCCCGAGTTTAATCCCGTTGAACCAAAGACGCCTTCCCCCGACCCGATTGCTCCGTTTACGTGTCCCAAGACGCCAGTGCCATCCGGGGACTGACTCAATCCGCGTACACCTACATTCTCACCGTTTGTCGCGATTGCATCACCAGCCACTCCATATCCTGTTGGTGCAGTAGTTACTCCCACAACGCCGCTTGAGTTACCGCTCGCAGATGTTGCCTCCCCGACGACGCCGAATCCCCAAGTTGAATTTGCCAGACCATGTACACCGTAGGTTGGACTGCTGGCCGACAACGAAGTATTAACAATTCTTAGGACCGACGACATGTCGGCGGAAGAACTATCAGCATATGGGAGGGTTAGCGTTCCCGTTGGATTTCCCCAGGCAACGGTGGCTCCATTGTATGTCAATGCTTGTCCGTTTTGTGCACCGCTAGAACTGACCTTTAGTGGCGTCACGGAGGCGTTCGCGAGCTTGGCTGACGTCACTGCATTGTTTGAGAGATCGGCGGCAGCGATTGTGCCATCTAGAATCTTTGCGCTTGTGATCGTTGCGTTCGCTATCGTCGGGTTTGGAAAGGAACCAGTCAGATCACCTCCTGCGGTCCCTCCCGGGGGTAGAGTTACTCCTCCCGCGAGCTTCGACTGAGTTACGGAACCGTCGAGAATCTTTGATGTTGTAACTGCATTGTCAGGAACCATTCCTGCAATGCGCGCGCTGTCCGCAAGCTCTGTCATCGACGCCGAGTCGGCATTGATTGCCCGCATACTATAGCCGACGCTACTCAAGCTCACGCGGGGCGTAAGCTCCGGATCCGTTCCAACCTGCACGCCGAGCCAGTATTGAATATCAAAGGGAAGTGTGATCGGTACTGCGTCTCCAAGCGTGGTGGAAAAAACGCTACGTGTAACCTGAACCAACTTTCCTTCCTGCCAACTCGCGCTGCCACCCGAGCTTGTTGGATAAAGTTTGAAGGTGATTGAATACGGTCCGTCCGGGAAAGGCGTGCCAAGGGAATCTGTTAGTAGTCCTTGATATGATAATGTCCGCGGAATTTGAGAATGCACGGGGACGCCGACGGCGATA
The DNA here is from genome assembly GCA_036397975.1 of Bacteroidota bacterium. Lineage (GTDB taxonomy): Bacteria > Bacteroidota > Ignavibacteria > UBA10030 > UBA6906 > SZUA-287. The sequence continues at coordinate 1,683 of DASWHW010000135.1, read as the reverse complement.
GCCAAGAAGAGGAAAACGCATTTCTTCATATCACACCTCATTTTTTATTTTAGCAAAATCATTTTCTTCAGAGAGACGAAAGAACTGCTGCCATCCACTGCACGCGCTTCTATACGGTAGAAGTATACCCCGCTGCTCACCTTTTCGTTAAAACGATTCGTCCCAAACCACTCGATCATGTGTACGCCGACAGCTTTTTTCTCATCGACTAGCGTATTTATTTCTTGGCCGAGAAGATTATAGATTTCCAGACGGACACTGCTTTCTTCAGGCAAAGCGAATCGAATGCGCGTTGATGGGTTGAAAGGGTTGGGATAATTCTGGTCGAGTCTGTACACCGTTGGAAGAGCCTCTTCTTCAGGGACAGAAACGGTTGTCCCGACGAGAAGTGGGTGAAAGAGGAAACCGCTCTTAAGAATGCGACCAGAGCCTGATGAAACATCAACGAAGTTCTGTCCGGCAGTCATCAATAACATAGTCGCTGAGCCTGATGACGTGCCCGCTCCGGCACCGAATACATCCCAATCAATGGAGGAGTTTTGAGATTGTGACTGGGAAGATAAGAGCAGCAACAAACAGCCCAGCGCTGTCGAAAAGGAAGATTTGTCTATGACCTTCATTGAAGGTTTCATGTTTATTGCTCCTTCCTTGGAGAAGGTTCAGGAATTGTCCGCATTGCTTCTCGTGCCTGCGTAAGTCTCGAAGCATCCACCTCTTCGTTGGGTGTTGCTGAGTAGTGTATCCCCAGCTCCATTGGCTGACCAAAGAGTTCGGGCTGCAAGTATTTTCCACGGTGTTCGTTTGACTTCTCAACGTCTACCGGTGCGCCGTGTTGGCGGACCCATAGGTCGTTTCTCAATGCCTCGACACGCCATGAGATTTTTTGACCCGAGTTTCCGCCTGCAATCCTGAATCTGTTGTTCTGGATTTCTTCCGCGATGTGGAGATTTGGTGCGGCTGATCCGACAGGGGTTAGTTGGTAACGGAAATCCTTGTTGATCTGATCGAAATATTCCGGCAGTTTGACTATCGCACTTCCACGTGCATCAAGTGTAGTGTTCCCGGAATACGCGTTGAGTGGTTCAGCACCCTCGGCGCAGTAATGGTTGAGGTATTTGTTCTTTGGATCTACCGGGTGATCGATTTGGAATGACTTAAGGCCGGACGCGCCAAAATTTCCAAATGAATAGACTCCATAACTAGTTCCATCGCCATAAACGCCAATCAACCCGTCTCCTCTCACGCCAAAGCCGCCGGTGACATCCTGCGCCATACCACGTACGCCATAATGCGTTCCAGAAGTTGATGTCGATGACGCTACGCCGAAAACACCAGATCCATTTGCACTCGCACTAGTGCCATAAACTCCCGCGTCGGGTCCTGATGTGGCAGTTGCTTCGCCTCGCACGCCGATGCCAATGGAAGAGTTGGTAACCCCTTTTACTCCAATTCCACTTGGTGCGAAACCATGCACTCCGGTTCCAAGAACTGATGCTGTCTCGCCCCACACACCATAGTTTACGCCGCTGGTTGAAGTTGCTTGACCGCGTACTCCTACTCCGTTCGTTGTCTCGCCGTAAACTCCTCTGCCAGAAGGGCTGCTGCCGAAAACCCCCCAACCACTTCCTGCGTGAGATCCGCGGACTCCAATTCCCTGTGTGCCGGTTCCATTGCTAATCCCTC
>DASWHW010000134.1:0-5056 GCA_036397975.1 Bacteroidota bacterium | reverse complement strand
AAGGCGCGAAATATCCGCATGCTCCTTTGCGATGTGGATGGAGTGTTGACCGATGGAGGATTATACTACGCGCCGGATGGAACGGAATTGAAACGGTTCGACGCACAAGATGGCTATGGCATTCGTCACGCTCAGAAGCATGGGATCGCCGTTGGCTTCATCAGCGGGAGAAATATTCCTGCGGTGGAGCATCGTGCAAGACAATTGGAGATCACGGAGTTGCATCAGGGAGAGCGGGATAAACTGCCGGTGTGCAAAGACATCATGGAGCGAAACGGACTCGGTGCCGAAGAAATAGCCTTCATCGGCGACGAGATCTTCGATGTGCCGCTCATTGAGTTTGTAGGATTGGGATGTGCGCCGCACAACGCGCGACCGGAGGCGAAACAGTCGGCCGATTATGTTACGAAAAGCGTCGGAGGACATGGGGCTGTTCGTGAAGTGATCGATCTTATCCTCACTGCAAAGAACGGAAAGGTGTAGTCGTCACGTGTCCGTTGATGAAGGATATCCCCGACCGTTGCGAGAAAAAGAACGCGATCTCCTCCATACGGTTCTGCCGATTGACCGTCCGGGCTACAGCCGGTATCGGGATCTGATTGCTTCTATGATGGTGTTGGGTGAAGGAAGGAGAGGAAAAGGAAACATCGTCCTGGGATTCAAAGGGGATACAGCGGATATATATTCCCCGCTCGCTCCTGTAATTGCCTACGGAATGGTGGAAGCAACGCAGGATAATTTCTCGATCACCGTTCGGGAATACGTTGGTGATCAAATCGATATCGAAATCGTCTCGGCACACGGACACCCGGTTGGCGACCACTTTGAAGAGAAAAGACGGTGGACCTATTCAACATGGCTGCCTGGTCAAAACTCACCAGCGATGGGAGCGTCGGTCCGTGAAGTCCGAATCGATGATGGGGTTCTACTTGCAGTTTGCAAAGACGAACAGCGTTTATGGATTTATGATCGCGTAAACGGTATGAACATTCTTGTTCCCATCACACATTACTATAGCGAGTTAATGAAGTGCAAGGGAATCAGGGATCCAAAGATTGCTCTTGATGTGAAGCGCTTATTCACGCATCTTGATTCATTCAAAGATGAGGAGCTCCGGGCGGCGTTTATTGTATACAATGAGCAGAAACCGAAGGTTACGGTCACTGCTTCGATGCCGCCGCAACGCAAACGAGGATGGAAGGAATTAGTTTCGAAACTTTGGGGATCGACAGTCTAGTTATGCACGCACGGAAAGCAAGTATTGCAAAGGGAAGAGAGGTCATTCGCATCGAAGGGCAGGCAGTCTCGTCCCTCGAAGCAAGGATCGGAGATGCCTTTGCTGATGCTGTGGAAATAATTCTCAAGTGTCAGGGTCGCGTTATTGTCACGGGCGTCGGCAAATCGGGTATCATTTCGCGGAAGATTGTCGCGACGATGAATTCCACCGGAACACCTGCCGTTTTCCTTCATCCTTCAGATGCTGTTCACGGCGATCTCGGAATGGTACGCAAAGGTGACGTCGTGATATGTATTTCCAAGAGCGGCAACACGCAGGAATTGAATAACCTTCTTCCAATGTTCCAGCGGCTTGACGTTTCCATCATCGGATTCACGGGAAATATGTCGTCCGCTCTCGCGCGCGTTTCGAATGTGGTTCTGGATGTTTCTATTGGTGAGGAGGCGTGTCCGCACGATCTTGCCCCCACAGCTTCGACAACGGCCACGCTTGCGCTGGGCGATGCATTGGCTATCGCACTTCTCGACCGGCGTCAGTTTAGCCGCGAGGATTTTGCTCTTTACCACCCCGGGGGCACGCTCGGAAGGCGCCTCTTGTTAAAGGTGGATGAAATGATGGTGACCGGGGAGCGCATTCCACGTGTCAGCCCGGACGTTCATCTTCGCGATGCGATTATGGAGATGACATCCAAACGGCTTGGGTGTACGACGGTTCTTTCCGCTGACGGAACTCTGGACGGAATCATAACCGACGGCGATTTGCGACGCCTCCTCCAGAACGGAACCGATGTGACGAACGCGACCGCCAAAACTGTTATGACAAAAAACCCAAAAACGATTCATAAAGGAACCTTGGCGGTGGTCGCGCTCCAGGAAATGGAATCATACAGCATCACGCAGATTGTCGTCGTCGATGATAAGCACCGACCTGTTGGTGTGCTGCACATTCACGATCTGGTGAAAGCCGGGATCGGAGCGGACGAGGGAGGATGAAGGTTCTGCTTTACTGGTCGTGGTTCATCCTTCTTCTCGCATCTCTCGTTGGGTGTGAAGAAAAAATCCAGCCAACCGTTCTCCACGAAACGCAGGCCGATATCCCCACACACCAGAGTTGGAACAGCACTGTTACTTTCTCCGACTCGGCAAGAATCAAGGCCATTCTGTGGGCAGGCAAGATCTCTTCTTATTCGGACAAGATGTTTACGTTGCTGGATGACAGCCTGCGTGTGGACTTCTTCAACGAAGAACAACAACACACCTCGGTCCTGACTGCACTGCGTGGAAGAGTGGATGACCGGACACGCGATTTTGCAGCCTATCTGAACGTGGTCGTCATTTCCGATAGCGGTACCACACTCAAGACTGATAGTCTGTTCTGGCAAAACGCTACACGAAAAATCTTTACCGATGCCTTTGTGGAAATCATCTCGGCGACCGAACATATTTCCGGCCACGGTTTGGTCAGCGACCAGTCATTAAAAAACTACAAAATCATGCGTGTGACCGGCCAGGCGGTCACGAAGGAATGAGCTTCGCATGAAGTCCTGGAAATCGTTTGTTATCCCTCTTGCATTGTCCTGTGCCTGGTGCACAGCGTTATCGCAGGATTCCAAAGTCGTTATCCTGGATCATGCGGACAGCCTGATCGGAATGGTGATCGATGGGCAGCAGGTGCGTGAGTTGATCGGCAACGTTCGCATCCGCCAGGGCCAAACAACAATCGCGTGCGACCGGGCGCTGGAGTACCGTGAGACTGGAACAGTGTTTCTGAATGGACATGTTGTTTTGACGGATGACAGCGTCACCATCCGCGCTCCGCGGGGAACGTTTTACCGCGAGCCGCGCCGTGCAGAAGCATTCGAGGACGTCTATCTCAATGATGGCAAAATACAGTTGCACTCACGCTATGCCGAGTATCAAATCGGGAACCGTAAAGCGTTCTTCCGGGACGAAGTTGAAGTACATGACTCGACATCGATTCTCTATGCGGACTCACTCACCTACTTTCGGGATGAGAGACGCACCGTGGCAACGGGGAATGTCCGGATACGCTACAAGACGGACAATGTGACCATTACCGGCGGACATGTGGAGAATTGGGCGAACCGCGATTTCTCTCGCGTTATGGTACGACCGGTGTTCATGCAGATCGACACGACCGTGTTCGGAGATATGGATACTCTTATTGTCCGAAGCAGGATGATGGAGGCGTATCGGGATTCAACGCAGCACATGATCGCGATCGATAGTGTGCGGATAGTGCGTGCTGATCTGGCAGCACGTGCGGGTCGTGCGGACTTCTACACGAAGGCGGACAGCATTCTCCTGCGCCGCTCGCCTGTCATCTGGTACGAAACCACGCAAGTCACGGGCGACTCTGTGGACGTCCTGCTGGAAAAACGGTTGCTGAAACTTGTGCGTGTTATGGGAAGGGCGTTTGCATTATCGCAAAGCGATTCTCTCCACCCGCTGAAAGTCGACCAATTGAGTGGCGAGAAGATGAACATGCACTTTGCGCAAAAGAAACTGAACGCCATCGACGTGGAGAACCGCTCGACAAGCGTTTACCATTTATATGAAGATCGCGAACCAAACGGGCTGAATAAGATTTCCGGGGACGGGATCGCAATGGAATTTGTTGATGGGAAGATCGGCTCCATCCGTATTTATGGCGGCGTGGAGGGACAGTACTTTCCGGAAAGACTCGTCAAGGGTAAAGAAGAAGATTTTCATCTCCCGGGGTTTGTGCAACGAACGGACAGACCACGCATTTGGGAAAATACAACTGAGAAACCAACAAAGAAAAAACGATAGCATACGATGAAGAAACTCCTCTCGAAAGGCCTTGTCAAAAAATATAAGAAGCGCACCGTGGTCAATGGCGTTAGTATCGACGTTGCTCAGGGCGAGGTCGTCGGGCTTCTCGGACCGAACGGGGCAGGGAAGACAACGACGTTTTACATGATCGTCGGGATGATCAAGCCGAACGAAGGCCACGTCTACCTGGACGAGGAAGAGATTACGACGCTGGCCATGTACAAGCGGGCACGCATGGGAATCGGCTACCTCCCGCAAGAGGCATCCATCTTCAGGAAGCTGACGGTGGAGGAAAACATCATGGCGGTACTGCAGATGCTGGACATGGCGAAGGCAGACCGCCGTGTCAAATGTGCATCCTTGCTCAAAGACCTCAACATCGAACACATCGCGGGAAGCAAAGGATATATGCTTTCGGGTGGCGAGCGCCGACGAACGGAGATTGCCCGGACGCTTGCGAGCGATCCGAAGTTTATTCTGCTCGACGAGCCATTCGCTGGCATCGACCCAATTGCGGTGGAAGACCTTATGATGATTGTCGCGAACCTGAAACAGCGCGGCATTGGTGTCCTCGTTACCGACCACAATGTGCATGAGACTCTCTCGATAACCGACCGGGCCTATTTGTTGTTTGAAGGGAAGATCCTCAAGGCCGGCACTTCTGATTCCCTTGCCAACGACCCGGAAGCTCGTAGAATGTACCTGGGGGAAAAATTCAAATTGGATCGTTACTAAGGAACCTTCGCCCGGGAGGGGGTGTTCTTAAACGTACATTCCTCATCATAGCTGTCCAAAAAAGGAACGTCTTTCGCAGTTCAATTCAACCCATTTCATCATTAACCAGAGGTATTTATGAAGCAAACACTAATCGTGATCCTAATGGTTTGTCTTTTTGCGCTGACCGCAGGAGCACAAGACAAACCTGAAATGAAGAAAGAAATGAAGAAAATGGCCAAGGAGGCCATGGCGGTGACGACGATGAAGGGATACGTGGTTGATCAGA
>DASWHW010000133.1:0-56695 GCA_036397975.1 Bacteroidota bacterium | reverse complement strand
GGTGGTTGGTCGACACCAATCTCATCAAGGAGAGTTGAAAATTTATGTCTGTCTTCCGCCCGATCGATATCTAAAGGAGATGTTCCCAGCACTTTCACACCAGCTTCATGTAACTGCAAAGCAATGTTGTTTGGAACCTGTCCTCCAACCGAGACGATAACACCAACACATCGTTCCCTTTCATATAAATCCAGAACAGTTTCGAGACTGATCTCATCGAAATAAAGTCGGTCGCTCATATCGTAATCGGTGCTGACAGTCTCTGGATTATAATTCAAAAGGATAGATGAATATCCAAGCTTTCTTAACGTCATTGAAGCGGCAACGCATGACCAGTCGAATTCGACGGAACTCCCGATACGATATGACCCCGAACCCAGGACAAGGACATTTTTTTGACTTTCACACGTCACATCATCTTCGTTTCCGTCGTATGTCAGGTACAGGTAGTTTGTCTTTGCTGGGTATTCAGCAGCAAGCGTGTCGATCTGCTTGACCACCGGCTTGATGCCGTGATTCTTTCTGGCCTGGCGGACTGCATCCTCATCTAGTTTCAGGAGGCGACCAATTTGTCCATCTGAGAAACCGGCCCGCTTCGCCTCCCGAAAGAGCTTTTTCGGGCACATCCCACCAGCGTATGTCGTAAGATCTTTTTCAATGCTGAGAAGATTCTGCAATCGTTGGAGAAACCACTTGTCGATATGTGTAAGATCGTACACTTGATCTATGGTGTACCCCTGCCTCAAAGCATCCGTTACAGCAAAAATGCGTTCGGTCGCAGGTTTTGACAGACGTTCGGAAAGATCGTCTGCAGATCCAGCACGTGCTGAAAGAGCACCGTCCGCGCCTATCTCGAGCATACGTAAGGCTTTTTGAATTGCCTCTTCGAAATTCCTCCCGATGGCCATGACTTCTCCAACGGATTTCATCGCTGATCCCAGCTGGTGTGAAACATTGCGGAACTTCTTGAGATCCCAGCGAGGTGCCTTCACTACAATGTAATCCAGTGCTGGCTCGAAGCAGGCTGTGGTTGTCTGGGTGACGGAATTTCTCAATTCAACAAGGCTGTAACCGAGGGCAAGCTTCGCTGCGACATAAGCAAGCGGGTATCCCGTTGCCTTTGAGGCCAGTGCCGAACTACGGCTCAGCCGTGAGTTTACTTCTATGACGCGATATTCTTTGGAGTGTGGATTGAGGGCGAATTGGATATTACACTCGCCTATGATGCCGAGATGACGGATAACGCGGATCGAGATATCTCGGAGAAAATGATATTCTTCATTCGTCAGGGTTTGGCTGGGAGCAACGACAATACTCTCACCCGTATGTATGCCGAGAGGATCGAAGTTCTCCATGTTGCAGACAGTGATACAGTTGTCGAATTGATCTCGCACCACCTCGTACTCGACTTCCTTCCACCCCTTCAGGTATTCCTCAATGAGAATCTGGGTTGAGTGGGCAAAACCCTTTTTCGTCCTATCCTCCAACTGCGATTCATCCTGACACATGCCGGAACCTAACCCGCCAAGCGCGTAAGCGATGCGGGCCATAACAGGATATCCGATCTCTTTTGCTACACGTTTCGCCTCTTCGACAGATGTAACAGCCTCGGATCTTGGAGTCTCCACATTTATTTCGCCGAGACACTTCACGAAAAGATCACGGTCTTCTGTATCCTCGACTGCTTTGATCGGCGTACCCAGAATACGAACGCCGTTGCTCTCAAGGACACATTTCTTGGCGAGTTCCAAACCACAGTTGAGCGCCGTTTGCCCACCGAAACTTATTAGTATACCGTCAGGCTTCTCTCTTTCGATTACTCGCTCAACGAACTCTGCATTCACCGGAAGCAGGTAGACTTTGTCTGCAAGTCCCTCCGATGTTTGGATCGTCGCAATGTTCGGGTTCACCAGGACAGTCTCAATGCCCTCTTCTTTCAACGCTTTAAGCGCTTGGCTTCCCGAATAGTCGAATTCTCCAGCCTCGCCTATCTTCAAAGCACCGCTGCCGAGGATTAAGACCTTACGCGGACGTTGTTTCATGATCAAGAGTGCGGACAAAATTATCAAACAGGAAATTTGTGTCGGTTGGACCAGGGCATGCTTCCGGGTGGAACTGAACGGAGGAAATTGGTTTCGTTCGATGTTTGATTCCCTCGTTTGTCCCGTCGTTGGCGTTGAACAACCAGGGGATCCAATCACTGCCTAGACTTCGTTCATTGACAGCGAAACCATGATTCTGGGACGTTATGTAACACCGCGATGATCCAACCTCGATACAAGGTTGATTCTGGCTTCGGTGCCCGTATTTCAGCTTGTATGTATCTCCACCACCGGCGAGGGCGAGTAATTGGTGTCCGAGACAGATTCCGAAAATTGGGATGCCCAAGTCAAAACCTTTCCGAATGATGCCAATTGCATCGGTACAGAATTTCGGATCTCCGGGACCGTTGGACAAGAATACGCCGTCAACATCCTCATTAGTCCAGTCGTAATTCCAGGGAACCCTGAGTACTGAGACTTCACGTTGAAGCAGGCTGCGCAGGATGTTGTTCTTTGCCCCCAAATCAACAAGGACAACTTTCTTCTCGCCCGAAGCCTCGTGAAGAACAGGCTTATTGATACTGACATCGGCAACAATATTCCACGTGTTAGGGTCTTCAAGCGTTATGTCCTGATCAACAACGAGTTTACCCAGCATAGTCCCTCTTTCACGCAGTCGTTTCGTAAGAGCGCGAGTGTCTATACCCGTGAGTCCAGGAACTCCACTCTTTGTCATCCAATCTTGAAGCGATCCAACTGCGGACCAATGGCTGTGCTGAACGGAAAGACTCGAGACTATAAGACCCCTGATGTGTATGCGAGAACTCTCGTAGAGTGGGTGCACCTCATCACGAGAAGTGTTCTCTAGGCTTGGGACGCCATAATTCCCAATGAGGGGATATGTTGTTACGAGAATCTGGCCTGCATAGGAAGGATCCGTCATTGTCTCCGGGTAGCCAACCATGCCAGTATTAAAGACCACCTCTCCTGCCGATGAGATAGGGGCACCAAAATGTTCGCCTTCGAACTCGCTTCCATCTTCGAGAACGAGCCTTGCTTTCATCCGTTTCAATTTGGTGTGAGGTCCAGTTCTCAGAATAGCGTATAGATGAATGGTGCCAGGGCGGAACCTTGGGTGAACACCAGCAGTATCCCCAGCATTAGCAACATGAAAACGATCGGGCCCAGCCACCATTTTTTTCTTACCCGCATGAATGTCCAGAGTTCACCGATGATCGATAGCTTGCTTGTTGATCCCATTTCTTTCTCCCTAGATTTTGGATTCCGTTGGTTTTTTTCAGAGTTGAGCGTTGATCGGCTCACTCATGTCAGCGCAGTTAGAATTGGTTTTCCCATCTGGTCTTGTCGAACAGAACTTGCTCGCGCTTGATCCAATACGACTTCGCGTCCCGGTTGATCTTCCTGTCGAGCAGATCTTTGCCAGTTATTCGGAGGAAGAGGCCTATCGGGGTGAGTATGAGATAGTAGAATACACTCAGGATTACCCGCGTCATGAACCAGCCCAGGACAAAAGCGAGTTTCATCCAGCCAATATGAATCGGCTTGAAAACTGGATATGCGAAATAGCTGATAATGGAGAGCCCAAAGCCGGAGCCGAGAAACCACTTCCAGGTATCATTCTGCATTGCATTACTGATTTGCCAGCCTTCATCACCGTAGCCATGCTTCCAGACAATAATTGCCGCAATAACTGTCCCAGCGATAAGGAATGCCTGACCAGTTTTCCTTACCGCTTCACGTGAGGTGTCTACTTTCTCAATCAAGTTCGAACTCCTTCATCCAATCAGTGTCCTGTTCCAGAGGCTTTTGTTGGTTCTTCGCAACAACGAAATTTCCGATCACAAGATAATCCATTTGCGTTCGCATTAAGCATCTGTATGCTTCTTCCGGCCTGCATACAATCGGCTCGCCACGTACATTGAATGAGGTGTTGATAATAATCGGGCAACCGGTCTTCTTATAAAACGCATTGATGAGATCATAATATAGTGGATGATCTTCTCGGGTTACCGTCTGAATCCGCGCCGAGTAATCGACGTGGGTAATCGCGGGAACATCTGATCGAGGGACATTTAGCTTGTCAATCCCAAAGAGCTTCTCTTGTTCCTCCGTCATTTTTAACCGGCGGTTCTCAACGACGGGTGCAACGAGCAACATGTATGGACTGTCTACGTCCATCTCGAAATAGTCGGAGACTTTTTCGCGCAACACTGATGGCGCAAATGGTCGGAACGATTCACGGTATTTGATCTTGAGATTCATGACAGATTGCATCTTCGTCGACCGAGCATCGCCAATAATACTTCGTGCCCCAAGGGCTCGCGGTCCGAACTCCATTCGTCCCTGGAACCATCCGATCACGTTTTCCTGCGCGATCAGTTCCGCAACCGTATCTGCAAGGTCGGCTGGAGAAACCCGCTGATAAACGATCTCATTCATTCTGAAATAGTGTTCAAGCTCCGCGTCGGTGTACACAGGGCCGAGATAGGAGCCATTCTGGGAATCGCGGTCAGGGCGAGGTGTCCGTTGATTGCCGAGATAAGAGTACCACGTGAACAATGCAGCCCCAAGGGCCCCACCTGCATCACCGGCTGCAGGTTGAATCCAAATGTTCTCGAAAGGTCCTTCTCTTAGAATCTTTCCGTTTCCGACACAATTAAGCGCAACGCCACCTGCGAGAACGAGGTTCTTTTCTCCAGTTTCTTTTTGAACGTGGCGGCTCATTCGGAGCATTATTTCCTCAGTAACATCCTGTACAGATCGCGCAAGATCCATTTCTCTTGGCCCGAGTTTCGTTTCAGGCTTCCGTGGCGGGCCGCCAAACAAATCCGCGAATTTTCCATTCGTCATTTTCAGACCGGCACAATAGTCAAAAAAGTCCATGTTCATCTTGAAGGAACCGTCTTCCTTTAAGTCAAGCAAATGGTCATATATTTGCTTGACATACTTCGGCTCTCCATAGGGAGCTAGACCCATCACCTTATATTCTGCTGAATTGACTTTGAATCCTGTGAAATAAGTGAACGCAGAGTAGAGCAACCCGAGCGAATGTGGGAAGTTCAGCTCGCCATGAATCGTTATTCTATTCCCATCACCGATTCCATAACTAGTTGTGGCCCATTCTCCCACTCCATCCATTGTCAGGAATGCACTCCGCTGATATGGCGAGGGGAAAAAGGCTGAGGCGGCATGGGACTCGTGATGTTCTGTAAACAGTATCTTCCCGTCGAAGCCTTCGAGAGAATCATGGATCATAGACTTCATCCAGAGCTTATCTTTGATCCAGAGAGGCATCGCCATGATAAACGACTTTATCCCCTTGGGGGCATACATAAGATATGTCTCTAGAATCCTCTCGAACTTGAGGAAAGGCTTGTCATAAAACGCAACAAAGTCGATCTGTTTCGGCGTGATCCCGCCCTGCTTCAAGCAGTATTCGATTGCCTGAGTGGGAAAATTGAAATCATGCTTCCTGCGCGTGAAGCGTTCTTCCTGCGCGGCGGCAACAATTTCTCCGTCCCGTACTAAGGCACCCGCGGAGTCGTGATAGAAAGCTGATATTCCTAGTATATTCATGCAATTGTCCTATACATTACATCGGATATTCTTGCTAATCTGCTCATTTGGATAATATTATAAGAAAACATTTTGAGCAGACCAACTTCCAAATGTGGATTACTGTATTAAAGTTTCTAATCAGAAGTCAAAACTAGTCAGACATCCAGGTTATCGCCCTGGAGATTCTCCGACTCATTATCACGTCTTTTCTGGGGTCTTTGTTCGGAGGGTTAATCGAAGTGTCATACCGACACATTAGCCATCGTCGATCCAAAGGTACAGGGATGATATCCGGGTTCATGTGTTGGTAATCACCAGCGTGCTTCAAGAGGGGAACTGTGATTGCCATTTCAAAGAGAGTAGATTCTCATTCCATATTCCATCGAAATAATTCAGGAGTTGCCGCTGTAAATCAGGAACACACATGATAGAATCCACAATCCTACGTTGATTATCGTCCCCGGATCAGATAAGACTGCTCCCGTTGGATTCTCCGTCGAATCGGTCATGTGGATCAAGTACATATATCTCAACACACCATAGACCACGAAGACGGTGGTATAAATCATTTTTTCGGTGCCAAAAATTTCGATGGTTCGTGGGGCTACGGTGTAGAGGGCGTAGGAAATGACTGCACCCGCTGCTGCAAGCGTTAACATTTGGTCAAGATACTCTACTTTATATAAAGAGAGAACTTTTCGCTGACTTATTTCACCGCGAGAAGAGTGGGTTACAATCTCGCTTCGCCTCTTTGCAAAACCAAGGAAGAGAGATAGAAATAATGTACAGAGAATCAACCAAGTTGAAACGTAAACGTCAATTGCGTAGGCTCCTCCGAGAACGCGCATCATGAAGCCCGTTGCTATTACAAGCACATCAAGCAATACGACTTCTTTGAGCTTGAAGGAATAAGCCAAGTTCATTATGAAGTAAGAAGCAAGAATCGCCTTAAACTGCCATGTAAGTCCGTATGTTAAGAAAAATACGATTCCGATAAGAATAGCCGCTGAAAAAAAAGCGTGGCTCTTTTGGATGGCACCTGCCGCCAGAGGTCGATTTTTCTTTTTTGGATGAGCCCTGTCAGCCTCAATATCTGCAATGTCATTGAAGATGTAGACCACGCTTGCCGTCAAACAAAAAGCACCGAAGGCCCGAAGTGAAAGGGCTATGGCATTACCATCGAAAAGCTCTCTGGCAAACACAAGGGGAGCAAATACGAATAGGTTTTTGACCCAGTGTTTCGGACGCAGCAGCTTGAATAAGTGAATAATAAGCACGAGTTAATCCGTTATTTTGGCGACAAGAATGTGTGCACAACATACGGATAGTCCGGGGTCTAAATCAAGTTGAACATCCTACAGAAAATATGTACTATTGGCGAGATTATCGCTTGAAAGACACGATGACTCACGTCGAGCAGCATAAAATGATTATCGAGTTGATGGACTATCAACGAAAGATGGGAAGGTACGAATCCGAGGAATTTGATATGTATGTGAAGAGGGATAAGGACGACGAAGATTTAGACATACCATCACAAAAGAAACTGGTTGCCATGCATGAGAAATACGCACAGCGGAAAGGGAAAACACTTTGAAGGCCGCTGTCGTTTCGCATTATGGAGGTCCGGAAGTTCTGACCATTCGGGATATGCAAACTCCCACTCCGCAGCCCAAAGAAATATTGGTACGCATTCAGGCGATTGGATTGAACTTTGCGGACATTTTTGGACGCTTTGGTGTGTATCCGGGAACTCCTAAGCCACCGTTCATCCCGGGCCTGGAGTTCGCTGGCGATGTTGTCAAAATCGGTGTGGAGGTGAAGCGATTTCAGGGAGGCGAACGGGTCATGGGGTATTGTCGGCAGGGGAGCCATGCGGAGTTCGTCGCGGTGGACGAAAGTTTTGCGGTAACACTTCCTTTACTTATGAGCTACGAGATTGGTGCTTCGTTTCTGGCGACATACCTTTCCGCGTACCACGGGATTATCCGTCTCGCAAATCTCAGGAGGGGAGAGAAGCTCCTCGTTCATGCCGCAGCTGGCGGAGTTGGAATCTCCACGGTGCAACTTGCTAAACATATTGGTGCAGAGATTTTTGGGACAGCGGGAAGCGCCGAGAAACTGTCGCTGGCGCGAGATCAGGGTGCGGATCATGTCATCAATTATAACGAGGGAGACTTTGCGGAAGAGATCAGATCACTCACCAACGGATACGGCGTTGACGTCGTGATGGATTCTGTCGGCGGGGAAGTATATAAGAAAAGCTGGCAGCTTCTCGCGCAGATGGGACGATATATTCTTTATGGAGTGTCTGCCGTGACGGGGAAAGGGGCTCTGAGTAAGATCAAGGCTGCGCGAGTTTTCTCGTTCATGAAACCAATATTTCCACAAAGCCTGCTTCACGCCAACAAAGGCCTCTTTGGGTTTAACCTCGGCACTCTTCGAGGAAAGGAGAATTATTTTTTCGAGGCAGTGACGGAGTTATTGAAACTCTATGAACAAGGTACACTCCGACCCCTGATTGGAAAAATCTTTCCCTTTGATCAGATCGTGGAGGCACACCAATACCTGCAATCACGTCAATCGGTCGGAAAGGTTGTCGTGACTCTCGGATGAAGAATAAGACTCATCCCGTTGATTCATCACAGTTCTGGGACGAACGTTACCGACAGAATGCGACGGGATGGGAACTTGGTACGCCCACACCTGCGTTTGTTGACTGCTTCTCAGGCCTCAAAAACAACCTCGGATCACTCCTTGTCCTCGGAAGCGGAAGCGGACACGATGCCATCTGGCTTGCACAACAAGGCTACAAGGTGACAGGCGTTGATTTTTCTTTGGAAGCTGTTCATCGTTCATTATCAAATGCGAAACTTGCAAATGTGTCCCCAACTTTTCTCCGTCGTGATGTTTTTGAACTTTCTCCGGATGAATTCGGTTGGTTCGACATCATTGTTGAATATGTCACCTTCTGCGCAATCAATCCTTCCCGGCGGGCTGAATTTGTCCGCGTTGTTTCCAACATGCTTCGACCCGGTGGAACATTTGTCGGGCTCTTCTTTCCGCTCGACAATCGTTCGGGCGGTCCCCCGTTTGCTGTGAACATTGATGAGATTCGTGAGCTCTTCGGTGATCATTTCGAACTGCAGTCGTCGGTCGAGCCGGCCCGTTCAGTTTCGCCAAGAATGGGGAAGGAGATGTTGATGATTTGGATTAAGAACGAGATACGTACTCATGAAACATCCACACTTCAATGAATCTCTTTCGGTAGAGTTTCTCCTCCTTGCGTATTCGAACGGATATTTCCCGATGGCGGATGTGGAATCAGGTGAGATCCGTTGGTACTCTCCCGATCCACGATCCATTATTCCTTTCAAGCAGTTTAAACCACAACGGAGCCTCCGGCAAATCGTTAAGAAAAATCTTTTCGAGGTTCGAGTTGATACCGCGTGTGAAGCAGTGATTCGTTCATGTGCAAAAAGGGAAAACAGTTGGATATCCGAGGAGATTGTTGTTGCATACACTGTCCTTCATCGTGCGGGACATGTCCACTCCGTGGAATCCTGGCGCGAAGGCAGGTTGGTTGGTGGCTTGTATGGGGTTTCAATTGGAGCAGCGTTTTTTGGTGAATCGATGTTCAGCTCCGAATCGAACGCCTCCAAAGTGGCATTTGTCCATTTGGTCGAAATACTCAAAATTGGTGGCTACGAGGTTCTCGACACACAGTTTGCAAACGAACATATGGCTCAATTTGGGATTATCGACATTCCACGAGAGAGGTACCTTTTCCTGCTATCAAACGCCATCCAGAAAAGGGCTCGTTTTGAATCACGCGAGTAACCTTCTTAACCTTATGTGGGACATTCACTTGTGTCGGTTACAATTTGCAATCGTAAAAGGGAGTTTCTATATTAACGACATGATCGTGGTTAGTCATTGGCCACCACCAAGCACAAAACGTGAGAACAAAACTCATGGCTTCTGTCCGAGAGTCTCACCCTCAGAGGGTTGAACGCATAACGGTTAAACTCGTTCCGACATCAAACGAACGCAGTTTCAAACACATCCCATCCACGTTCAGTCCGGCACGCAGAATGTATAACTGGCGTCATTTCGAGAGTGGAGACTACATGCTTGTCCCCCGCAAAGTTTCCCATAGCGAGGTTCAAGTTGATATTTTTGTCGATGTCACCAGCACAAAGAAAGTGCGAGATGGTCTTCGCAAAGTTGTACAAGAATTTGTGAAAGCGAGAATCGAAAAAGACTGGGTGGGTTTGAAATTGAGTTCTCTCGGCCGCCCAACCGAGGCGGAGCCGCCGAGCAAGACCTTCAAGAGATCGACGATTGAAGAGATTATGGGTGTTCGTTTAGAAAATTAGCCTCAACAACATCAACATTTCAGATGCATCGATCATTAACATCGATGCATTTTGTTTTTGAAAAACACCCACCTTTTCCCAAATCAATGATTGGAACACAATGACCACTCAAACCGTCGTAACTGACACTAGCACCAAAGATTGGACCCCGACGAGAAGAGGTAAAGTTCGGGACATTTATGATCTAGGCGATGAACTATTGATTGTCGCGACGGATCGAATTTCCGCCTTCGATGTAATTCTCCCGGATGGAATTCCGGACAAGGGTAAAGTCCTTACCCAAATCTCTCACTTCTGGTTCAACAAACTCTCACATATTGTTCCTCACCATATTCTTTCAGTCGATGTAAAGGATTTTCCCAAACCATTTTCGTCAGCTCCGGCGATTTTCAGTGGGAGGAGCATGCTGGTGCGAAAGACAAATCCTTTACCGGTGGAGTGTGTTGTCCGAGGCTATCTTTCCGGGTCTGGTTGGAAGGACTATCTTAAGACTCAATCTATCAGCGGCATCCGAATCGAGAAGGGTCTCAAGGAGTCTGACAAACTCCCGAACCCACTTTTTACTCCTTCAACAAAGGCGGAACTAGGAGAGCACGATGAGACTATTTCCCTTTCCGCTGTGGAGGCAAAGGTTGGTAGCAAGATCGCTGGTCAATTAGAAGATATTAGCCTTCGACTTTATGAAGAGGGGGCGGCTTTCGCGGAAACTAAAGGGATCATCATTGCGGATACAAAGTTTGAATTCGGATTGAGTGACGAGGGGAATATTGTATGGATAGACGAAGCCCTCACACCGGATTCGTCCAGATTCTGGCCAATGAGTAGGTATCGCCCAGGTGGAGCGCAACCCAGTTTTGATAAACAGTTCGTTCGAGATCATTTACTTTCGGTTCAATGGAGCAAGACACCACCCGCTCCACAGCTTCCCGTCGAGGTAATTGAAACGACCAGAAAAAAATATATTGAGGCTCTTCGCCTCCTTACAGGAAAGGGCATCCAATAGATACGATGGCTAACATATGACCTCAGCTCAGTTCATTACTCCCCGATAATCAAATCCTTCTAAGTTCCACCCATCCTTCCATTCCTTTCAAGTTATTGTTTAGAAGGTCCTTGCATTTTGTTATAGAAATGAGTAATTACCGAGCATTGGACAAATCGCCTCTTGGTCAAAAATCTCGTTTTTTTGTATAACAGGTGGGAAGCATGCATCCCGATTTCGATTATAAGAGCATACTCGAGAGCATTTCTGGCGGATTCCTTGCGCTGAACAAGGATTTCATAATAACCTACTGGAATAACGCTGCAGAGGAAGGCACGCGTCTCAAGAGTGAAGAAGTCTTGGGGAAGCACATCTTTGAGATTTTTCCCAATGCAAAGGGGGCGCCTTTAGGCGAAACATACAAGCTCGCTATGGAAACACAGACTTTTCAAAGCATCGAGACGGCCTACAAGGATGATAAATTCGAATCATGGTATGATATCCGTATGTACCCTGCGGCGACAGGTCTTTCTGTTTTTTTTCAGGATATCACAAGGCGAAAGCAAGACCAACGTCAAAGGGAGATAATCGCGGAAATCTCACATGTTATTAACACTTCCAGACATCTCGATGAGCTTTGTGTTAGCGCGGCGGAGCAAATAGCAAAGATCTTTGAGATTCCTCCGCGGCTCATTTCCGTCTTCCTTTTTGACCATCACAATAACGAAATAAGGCTGGTGGCCCCAGCATTGCTCGACATCGACTTCGCAGCAGATACCGTCCACCAGCGAGTGGACGCGGGCGCTCCTCGTCTGGCAGCGAGGGTTGCCAGGAGCAAAGCTCAAGTCGTAACTGATGATTTGAGCCTTTCAACAGCCGGCAATACTCTCCGTGGTGAATTTGAACATCAACAAATAAAAACACTCATAGTCATGCCGCTGATGGTACAGGGTGAGCTTCAGGGAGTGGTTGAAGCGGTTACGATGAAAGACAAGGGCTATGTCACCAGCGAAGTGGAGTTGCTGACGCTTGTGGCGAACGAACTTGCCGGAGGGATGAGTCGAAAACGGTTGATTGACGAAATACGACAGAAGAATGTAGAACTGGAAGAGCAAACACTTAAGACTCAAGAGGCAAGTGAAACCCTCAAAAAGTTTCTTGCAATGTTCAGTCATGAGTTGCGATCACCGCTTAATTCGATTATCGGATTTTCCGATCTACTCGCGAGTCAACTGGAAGAACTTCCTCAAAGTTCCGTTGAGGAATTCATGAAGAACATCAATGCGAGCGGTAAGCACCTTCAGCTCATCATCAATGATATACTCGACCTTTCTAAGATTGAATCCGGAACTCTTGACCTTCATATTGCGAGTTATCCCGTATCATACTTTGAAGAGAGTATTCGTCGAGTCCTCTCCGCTTCAATTCAAGAAAGGCAAATCAACCTCGAGTTCGCGTTCTCTCCGGAGTTTGATGAAATCGTCGTCGACCAGACACGCTTCAAACAAATTCTTATCAATCTTGTTTCGAACGCAATAAAATTCAGCGACCCTGGGGGGACCGTTCGGATCTCTTCAAGACGAGAAGGGAACGACATTCAGTTTGAGGTGCTGGATCACGGAATCGGCATCAAGGCGGCGGATGTTACTCACCTTTTCAAGCCGTTCAAGCAAGCGGCTGATGGGAAGGGAATGAATCGCAATGGCATCGGCCTCGGATTGGTGATAACCAAAAAACTTATCGAGCTGCACGGCGGAACAATATGGATTGACAGTGCCTGGGGAGAAGGTTCAACTGTCTCCTTCAGAATCCCTCTCGTTATCGACGTCTCCACTGAGTTAGGAAAACAAGGGGAAATGCTTCTGGAGGTTCTCAAGAGAGAAAATAAACCTTTGCGCGATGAAGAACGCCCCCTTGCGCTCATCGTGGAGGACTCACTCCAGGCGGCGGAACTGATGAAGATGCATATCGAATCGGCTGGCTATCGAGTCGTCATCGCAAAAGATGGTGCTGAGGCTGTTGAGATGGCGAAGGAACTCCGGCCGACCGTAATCACGCTCGATTTGATGCTTCCGGTTAAAGACGGTTGGCAGGTGATGAAGGAACTCAAGCGTCATCCATTGTGCAAGCATATTCCAATTGTTATTGTCTCTATCATTGATGAAAAAAATCTCGGATTTGGACTTGGCGCAGTTGACTACTTTGTGAAGCCGGTAAATCGCGACGACCTCATCAAAGCCCTTGATCGGGTACACATCATTCGAAAGCCCGGCGAACGACCACCAACAGTCCTTGCCATTGATGATGACAAGAGCGCCACGGACCTAATTCAGCTTATACTCGAGAGCGAAGGCTACAGAGTACTCAAGGCCAACGATGGAAAACATGGGGTTGAAATCGCCGTGCGGGAACACCCCGACCTGATCATTCTTGATATCGTTATGCCCGAGATGTCTGGCTTTGATGTTGCTCAGGAGCTTAAACAAATCCCTGCCTCGCGCGATATTCCAATCATCATCCTTACCTCGATGGATATTGACGAAACAGAGCAAGCAGAGCTTTCAGAATTTGTTTCCGGACTCATGAAGAAGGGGGCATTCACGAAACGCGACCTGTTGAGAGAAATAGCGCATATCGGACCGGAGAAGTGATCCACGTCTCACAGAACAGAAAGCCCTTGATTGCCGCACATTGTTGTCGTATATTTTTGTACGAAAACTGAGAAAATCATAGACACCAAGTAGATGGGTCTCACCAAATGACATACAAAAAGCCTCTCAGCGTTGGCCAAGTTGCAGAAATATGCCGCGTGAGTAAGAAGACAGTACTCAATTGGATCTATGACGGTGGGCTCAAGGCCTTCACTACCTACGGCGGACACTATAGAGTATGGCCAGCCAACATCAAGAAGTTTTTGGACATTGCCGGAATGGACATTCCCTTTGACTACGTTGATGAAAGAACAACTCACATTCTCATCATCGACGATGATCACGACTATTCGCAGATGCTGAAGAGCGCCATCGCTGTCGATCTTCCGGACGCGGAGATAACCGTTACCGATGATGGATACGAAGGTCTCATGCTGATCGGCGAGATAAAGCCGCAGCTTGTTATTCTCGATATCAAGATGCCAAAGCTTGATGGGTTTCAGGTTCTTGAACTCCTCAAGAACCGAAAGAATGAACATGAAATGAAGGTTCTTGTCGTTTCAGGGTATCTCGACCAGGAAACAAAAAATCAACTTTCTCGAACGATCGCAAACTACGCGTTGGATAAGCTCTCTGATATCAATGTCCTGATCAAAACTATTGTCACAATCGTGAAATCCGAAAAACCGGTCTTTCTGGATGAGTCCAAAGACTAAGGAAAAAGTGTGCCCGAGCCGCCAGGGAATCAAGAGACCCTTCACCAACATGTCGTAAAGCTCAAATCCGGGATCCGCGAACTCACCCACGAGATCAATAACCCCCTCGGGGTCATACGGATGGCTACCTATTTCTTGGAGCATGCCGAAGTTAATGCCGAGAAACAGGGTCACTACTTGGGGGTAATCAACCAGAGTCTTGACAAAGTCGACGAAATGCTCAAACGTCTAAAGAACCTGCGCGAGTCAGTCCCTGTTGATGATGTCCCGGATTTCTCGAGGGGGAGTGGCGAGCAGCCCGACTCAAAACCATAGTTTCACATACTTCGATGCAGATCCCACACTTCAGCGTCTCTGTCGGGTTTCTTGATCTACCTCCTCTCAAATGAAGCGAAACTGTCAGTCCTCAAGCGCGTATTATCAGAAGTGGATCAGAACACGAAAATAAGCCGTTAACGCAGTTCTATAATGAAAATGAGAAAACTGTCTCAACGAGTTTTAACCTCGTTCATAGCCCTCTCAGTTTTTGAGTTTGGGTGCAACACACCCCCGAAGATCTCAACAACCTCTGTGGAAGCTCTTGCGGCCTATCAGGATGGGGTATCGCATCTTGACAATTTCTATTTTAGTCAGGCGGCTCGTGCATTGAACAACGCCCTCAAGTTGGATTCGACATTCGTTCTCGCGTGGGGGAAACTCGCTCTTGTCAGCATGAACGCTGACGATGAACCTAGCGCGCAAAAGTACATTGCACGGGCATTCGATAATTTTGGGCACGCGTCCGAGAGGGAAAAGCTCTATGTACGGATGTGGAATCACTCGATATACTTTCGACAGGATGCGGCTATAGCAGTGGCCGACTCCTTGTTAAGAGAATACCCGGATGAGCCCGAAGCCTTTGTCTTTCGCGGACGCGCCTATGAATCGCGTAAGCGTCTTGATGACGCAATAAAATCGTACAACGGCGCCCTTGCAGTTGATTCCACATATCCGCCTGCGGCCATGTCACTCGGATATGCATACTCTCAGACTGGCGATCAGAAAAAGGCGTTGCTCTACATGGGCCGCTACATCAGACTCGTTCCGCAGAGCGCCGACCCGCGTGCAAGCTATGCTGATCTTCTGGTGCGCGTAGGCGAATATGAAGAAGCCCTCCGTCAATACAAGAAGTCACTCGATATCAAACCGGACTATTGGTATTCCCATACTCAAATCGGGAATGTGTACACAATTGCAGGAAGGTTACGCGATGCCGAAGCCGAGTTTGTAGAGGGAATGAAAGAGTTTCCGGAAAACAAGCGTGAGGCATGGGGTCTTTCCATGCGTGCGGCGTTGAACCTTCTTCGGGGAAAATTTGAATTGGCCCGTGACCAGTACGAACAAAGTTTTGCCGCCGATTCATCGAACGCTGGACTCAAATATGGAGAAATCGAAGCGCTTATCAAACTCAAGAAATTCGATGGTGCACGTTCAATAGTTGTAGAAATACACAAAGGACTTGTGCGACGAAACTTGGCAGAATCTCCGGTCATGATTGGATACTATCTCGCCCAGTCGCGGCTGTTGACTGCACAACGAGAATACGAACGTGCCCTTGATGCATGCGATAGCGCGCGAGCTTTTACCACTCCACTTACACGTGCACGGGTTAGTCAGGAGGAAGCGGAGATCTATCTACAGACGAAGGAATTTGACCGGGCATTTTCGTCGAGCGAGGAAGCCCTCGCGATTAATCCAAACAATCCTGATGCGCTATTCCTCCTCGCAAAGATCTATCATGAAAAGCGAGACGCTCGGATGACAAGCGAAATTGGAGGCAGACTGCTTGCGTTCTGGGAAATGGCGGACCCGGATTTCTTGAAACTGCGCGAACTTCGTCAACTTCTTGATTATCAACAATCCCGCCTTCTCTCGACCCAGAATTGATCCTTGTAAATCAAAGTTGATTTATGTACCTTTTTCTCACTTCTGAGGTACAAATGTCTATTCACCCATTGGCTACGAATCAACTCAACGCTTAATTTCCCAATCTCATTTCGTCACGGCTTCTTTTGATCAATATCTTTTGTCATGGGTTTTAATTGCGGTATTGTGGGCCTTCCAAACGTGGGCAAGTCCACGCTATTCAATGCTATCACTGCCGCAGGTGCTGAGGCGGCGAACTATCCTTTCTGCACCATTGATCCGAATGTTGGCGTCGTCGCTGTGCACGACGACCGGATTGATGCTCTTGTCAAGCTTTACGCGCCGCCAAAAATCGTTCCGAGCACAATTGAATTTGTTGACATCGCAGGGTTGGTGAAAGGTGCGAGCAAGGGCGAGGGGCTGGGAAATCAATTTCTTGGGCACATTCGGGAAGTAGATGCGATTGCTCACGTTGTTCGCTGTTTCGAGGACGCGAACGTTGTTCATGTTGACGGCGATGTGAACCCGCGTCGCGATATCGAGGTCATCGAGGCAGAATTAATCTTCAAGGATCTTGAGACAGTAGAAAAGAAGCTCGGTGATGCTCTCAAACGCTCGAAGGGTGGAGACAAACAGGAAAAAGCGGAAGCGGATTTCTTTGCGAAGGTGCAGCAGCATCTGCTCGGCGCGCGATTGGTGCGCTACTTTAATGCCTCCTCTGACGAGCAATTGATGCTCCGGGATCTTCACCTGCTAACCAATAAGCCGGTGATGTATGTGTGTAACGTGCCCGAGACGGATGTAACGACGGAGAATGCACACGTGAAAGTCGTAAGAGAGATTGCGCAGAAAGAAGGAGCAAGCGTGGTAACGGTCAGTGCCGCTGTCGAAGCAGAAGTGGCGGAATTGCCGGCCGAAGAGCGCGGCTCTTTTCTCGATGACATGGGACTAAAAGAATCAGGACTACAAAAAGTTGTGAAGGAGGGGTATCAGCTCCTTCATCTGATTACCTTCTTCACAGCCGGACCCAAAGAGGTGCATGCGTGGACGATTCGAAAAGGAATGACTGCTCCGGAAGCAGCAGGTGTGATACACAGTGACTTTGAGAAAGGTTTTATTCGAGCTGAGATCATGAAATTCAGTGACCTTACAAGACTAGGATCTGAGCAGGCAGTCAAGGACAACGGTCTACTCCATATTGAGGGGCGGGAGTACGTCATGGAGGATGGAGATGTTGTACATTTTCGCTTCAACGTCTAAATTCAATTCATTCACCTTATAAAAGGAGCTCCTATGAATCTCGCTTCACGATTTGCACCGGTGTTGCTTGTCGCTCTCGGCGCAGTGCTGATGACTGTAGCAGGCTGCAAGGATGATGAAACGCCAACCAACGGTGGTGGCGGGGGAGTAGTTCCAATCACTGATGATCTCTTCCCGACCACAGTGGGGCATAAGTTTACCTTTGATGGGTTTGCGACAGCCCCCAATAGCGGGGCGACAATCCCAGATCCGTCAAATTCCTATAACACTGTCTGGACAATTGCTGCGAATGGCGTCCCGAGTCCGATCGGTGGGACAGCGACACTTATTATTGATAGTACGAGAGGACCCTTTGGGCCAGGCGGTTTTGTCGTGACAGTTGCACGGAACCTTCTTGTTCGCAAAGACTCACTTGGTGATTTTTTCTTCACGCAGACAATCGGTCCTTTCAAAAGAGCATTTGGAATTCCAGTCGATACAACAGCAGGAGCAAGCGATACTCTCATTTCCGTTGCGGTCTCACGTCCATCCCAGGGAGCAGGCACGACCGGGCAGCAATGGACTGCGTATGATCAAACATTTACAGGATCTGGCAACGTCTCGGTGCGCCTTGAGATCTTTGGTCAAATTCAAGCAGCAGAGATGATAGGAGATAGCAGCGGAACATCCACCATGTACAATACATATCGCTCGCGAACGTGGAGGAAAATCACCGTGGGTGGTACGGTGGTGCAAAACGATGCCACCACCTCTCTCATTTGGCTTGCGAAGGACATTGGCCCGATCCAGGTTCGTATTGTGGAAGACACAGAAAATCCGGGGCATTGGCGAACACTCAAGTCAAAAAATTTCTAGAAGATTTTTATTAAGGGGGCGTCGGTTATGAAGCCCCCTTTGTCTTCGCATCCAATTGACTACGCATCTCGCTATCATTCGGAGGGTATCTTTCATGTCCAAGTTTCAACCACGTGCATCTAGATCACTCCTCCTTGGAGTCTTGTTTCTCTTCTTTTCATTTGTCTCGAACGCTCAACCGAGTGGGTCCGTGAAAGGTGTTGTGGCAGATAGCCGGTCGGGAGAGGCGTTACCATCCGTGAACCTGCTGTTGAAGGGAACACAAATCGGGACCGTGTCGAATCTCGATGGCGGGTACGAAATCAAGAATATTCCCGAGGGAACATATATCTTGGTTGTGTCCCTGGTTGGGTATGAATCGATCGATCTGCAGGGGATCCGCATTGTTGCGAACGAAGTAGTGGTGCGAGACATTTCGTTGGTCGAAAAGAGTGTCCAAGTCGCGGACGTTGTTGTTTATGGCGCCTCACTGCGCGGTGAAAGAGTCACCGATGCGCCCGCGTCAGTAACCGTGCTCA
The DNA here is from genome assembly GCA_036397975.1 of Bacteroidota bacterium. Lineage (GTDB taxonomy): Bacteria > Bacteroidota > Ignavibacteria > UBA10030 > UBA6906 > SZUA-287. Next base: position 37,808 of record DASWHW010000133.1, on the reverse strand, counting down.
CGCCGAAAGACATCAAACTCAGCGCGGTCAGCGGCCAACTGCCAAAACTATTGGAAGGTGAACAGGGAGTTGACATCGTGCAGAACGGACTGAATGACTACAACGTGAACACCAGAGGCTTCAACAGTTCACTCAATCGACGTCTCCTTGTGTTGCTTGATGGACGTGATCTTGCGGTGGCATTCCTTGGCTCTCAAGAATGGAATGGCCTCTCTGTTCCAGTCGAGGATCTTGGAAAGCTTGAACTCATTCGGGGCCCGGGCTCGGCATTGTATGGTGCCAACGCATTTAACGGTGTTATCAATATCCTTACCCCTGACCCGAAAGATATCGTCGGTGGCAAAGTCACGGTTGCCGGAGGCGAAAGGAGCACGTTTCGAACAGACATCCGCTATGCAGGTGCCTCACCGGATTTTTCATACAAAATCAATGTTGGCCGATTCCAGGGGCAAAGTTGGGGTTCATCACGCCTTCAATTTCCATATGAGTATGAGGGATTCAATCCGTTTCTCAATACCGAAGTAGTTCCAATCGATTCGCGAAATGTTTCATCAACCTACGGTTCGGGACGCGCTGATTATCTTTTTGAGAACGGGAGCAAATCATTAGTCGAGGGTGGAATCACCAAGGTGGAACGAGAGATACTCGTCACGGGCATTGGGCGTGTGCAAGTACCAAAAGCTATTAAGCCCTGGGCACGGGTAAACTTTTCATCGGAAAAATTCTCTGTACAGGTGTGGGGCGCTTGGAGAAACTCTCTGGAGCCTCAGGTGTCGCTTTCAACTGGTCTGCCTCTGGAAGAAAAATCCCTCATCAGTCAGATTGATATGCAATATCGAATTTCAGCCATGGATGATCGCTTGTTTGTGATCTTTGGTGGCTCTCACCGTTATCAAACCGTTGATACGAAGGGAACTCTGACACTTTCAAAACATGACGATAACCTGAGCGGCGTGTACACACAACTCGAGTTCAAGGTGACAAACGATCTCAAGTCCGTGGTGGCTGGAAGATTGGATCGAAGCACTCTTCACAGTTCTCAGTTTTCCCCTAAGGTTGCACTCGTCTGGACACCAATTCCCGGGCACGCCATCCGGGGAACGTTTAATAGAGCCTTCCAAGCTCCGAATTATTCCGAACTCTTTTTGTTCGTCAAACATCCAACCCGGAACCTCGCGTACTTTGGAAACGAGGACCTTATCGTGGAGAAAATTACAGGATATGAGGTTGGATACAAGGGCGTTTTCGGGCAGCAGCTGTTCCTCACGATCGATGGGTATTACAATCAATTAAAAGACTTCATCACTGACCTTGCCCCATCGGTCAACCCCAAATATCCGGGTCAAGTTGTGTTGCCAGGAGAGACTGTCTTGCGCACGATATGGTCGTACGGGAATGCCGGAAAGGTCAATGAATACGGTGCGGAGGTCGGCATAAATTACTACGTCACGAATCACTGGCAAGTAAATGCGAACTACGCGTTTTTTGAATTCGAGGTCAAGGAACAGAATGCGAACGATATTCTCATTCCGAACGCTCCCAGAAATAAAATAAACGGAGGAGTAACTTATTCGGATGATGATTTTTCCGTTGGTGTCACTGCGAAATATGTTCCAGCCTTTGACTGGGCGGCAGGTATTTACAAAGGGCCTATTAAGCCCTATACTCTTATTAATCTCAATGGCACATATGCGCTGACGCCGATTCTCGACTTGGGTGTCAACGTCACGAACCTCCTCGACAAGTCCCATTATCAGATTTTTGGCGGTTCACTCATTGGTCGCAGGGCTGTTATGAGTCTGACTGCGAAATTCTAATTGGCGAGAAAAACGTTGACAATCTGGTTCATTCTCTCTATATTTTCAAGGTCGAAAAAATTGAGTGTTTCATAACTGGGAGTTAGGGCCTATTAGGTTGTTCGTTTAACGGTTCAGGCGGTCAGAAAAGAACCTTTTCTTTCCGCTCTTGGTTCTACTAGAACAAGTTGTGAACCCACAGCGAAGCAGCCAGAGGTCGGAGACTTCAGAGATTACCGAATGTCTGGCTTTGCTGGCATTCGGTTTTTTTTTGGGGAAGATGTTTGATTTTGATGAGGCAACCATGAAAACATACTTCTTGTCTTTAGCGTCACTACTTGTCCTTTGGGGAGGCGTGTCGGACGCATCCGTTCCCGCGGGTGTGCGCATTTTAAGTTCCGACGAGCGTTCTATTGTCTTTGAGTATGTGCCTGCCTATCGCCAGGTCCAGTCGATAGCATCGTTTTCCCAGTACGACTTTGAAGGAGCGGAAGCATCAAACGTTCTGGAGTCTATCGGTGAACCGGATATTCGCTTCCATCGATTCGACCTGGGTTTTCCGGGTGAGCGGGGCAATGTCGTTCGTGTTGTCGCTGCTGACTACGAAGATATCCGCGGTGTGAAACTCTCTCCCTTTCCTTCATATAAGATTGAAGAAGGAAGTCCTGTCGTCGATAAGTACGTTGCTTCCGTTCCTTCGTATTCTGTTTCAACGTTTCTTCCTGAAAGCATTACTACCATCGAAAGCATTGGACGCTCGCGGAGTATGTTCCTAGGGTCAGTGAAGGTCTACCCGTCGCAGTACAATCCATTCACACAGGTTCTTCGAAAATACTCAAGAATTATTGTCGAGGTTTCATACGGCGCGGTGGAGGGAGCACACACGCAATCGACCGATAACCTTCTCTTCAAAAATGTTCTTTTGAATTACAATGTTGCTCAGCGATGGACAACTCGTCCGACGTCGGCAGTGATTTCTGCAGTCCCTCAGGCAAGCGTACTGGCAGTGGGTGACTGGTACAAGATGACGGTAACAGAAGAAGGAATCTACAGGTTAAGCAGGGCCGATCTAGCATCGTACGGTATTAACGTCTCTTCACTGAATCCCCTTGAGGTCAAGGTCTTTGGCAACGGAGGCCAAGAGATTCCGGAGAGTCCTCTTGCTGCGCGTCCGGTTGATCTCGAGGAAGTCGCAACACATATCCAGACACTTCCGGGAGGCGATTTCTTCGTCTACTTCTACGGCAAACCGGCAAAGGGATGGAGATATGATCCGGGTGGACAACGTCTTGCGCACTATATTAATCGATACTCAAACGTGAACTATTATTGGCTGACCGTTGGGCCGGGCGAAGGGAAACGTATGCAGATGCAGAGCCCTCTTCCCGATAATCCAACAATCACGCCTGATCGTTTTCTGGATGGCGTGTTTGTGGAACAGGAGTTGGTGAACCTTATGGGATCTGGAAAGCTCTGGATGGGTCAATCGTTCCTGCCAAGCGGATCGTTCACGTATGCAAATTCTCTTCCGGGGATTATCCCCGGCGACAATATTCTCTACCGCTTTATGCTTGCTGCACGCTCCGATCCCGCTTCAGCATTCACGGTAAGTGAGGGAGCGACACAGATTGGCGTTTTTGGGTTGCCTCGTGTTCTCTATGACGGAACTTTGTTCGCGAGTCGAAACGAATTTAGCGTTCGCGGTATATTTCCCGTTTCAGGCAACTCGAGCCAATTGACTTTTCGATATTCTTCATCGAGTGCGGGTGCCTCCGGTTGGATCGACTGGTTTGAGATTCAATATTCCCGGCGCCTCGAAGCTGCGGGTAATTATCTCCGTTTTCGTTCACCGGATGCTGAAGGTGTTGCGGAGTATTCGCTTCAAATGTTTTCGGGGATGCCCCTCATCTTCAATGTCTCTGACCACTGGAATGCTCGTTTGGTGAACGTGACGACGCCGGTCTTCAGAGACAGCGTACGCGCCGGCTCGCTCTTCGAATATTGTGCCGTTGGGGAAGGTGGATATAAACGACCTGCTGGAGTTGTGCGAGTGCCTAATCAAAACATGCGCGGGTTTGGCGCACCTCCCGACTCCGGTGCGGATTTCATTATCGTCACCAGTAAAGAGTTTCTCGGTCAGGCGCAACGCTTGAAGGCACATCGCGATTCGCCCGAGGGAGGAAGTCACCGCACCTACATTGCCGATGTCGACATCATCTACAATGAGTTCGGTGGAGGTATTGCCGACATTTCAGCCATACGTGATTACCTTAAGTATGCGTATGAGCAGTGGCAGATCCCCCCTCAGTTCGTGCTCATGTTTGGAGGAGCTTCGTACGATTACAAAGGAATCCTTGGGTCGAAATCCAGCTATGTCCCTACATGGGAAAGCGAGGAATCCCTTGTTGATATTGTAAGTTATTCAACGGACGATTTCTTTTTCGCGTTCTATTCCAACTGGCCCAGCTTTCGTCCTTCGGTCGTTGGTGGACGCATTTCGTCACGTCAGTTAAGCGAGGCCGATGTTTTTGTCTCCAAACTCATTCGCTATGACCGCAGTTCAGCGGCTGACCCATGGAAAACCCGCATCATCTATGTCGGTGACGACGGATGGACCACAAGCGGCGACGACGGGACGATTCACAGCCAGCAGGCTGAGACCTTGGCGAATTTCTATACCGCTGATGAGATTGAGAAAATCAAAATCTATATCGCGGAGTATCCAACCATTCAAACCGCGCAGGGGAGAAGGAAGCCGGCGGCATACCAGGCAATCATTGATGCCATTAATCGTGGTGCCGTTATCACAAATTTTGTCGGACATGGTAATCCTGCGGTCTGGGCACATGAGAATGTATTCAATGTGTCAACGTCTATACCTCAACTCGTAAACGAGAATCGCCTTTCAGTCTTTTACGCCGCGACCTGCAACTTTTCGCAATTTGACGATCCGCAACGCCTCACCGGAAGTGAAGTTCTTCTGAACAAGCCGGATGGAGCAGGAATTGCCTCCGTCTCAGCGACCCGAAAGGTTTTTTCGGGGAGCAATGCATTCTTTCACCAGAACGTTTTTGCGCGGCTCTTCACTCGCGATGGTTTTGCAAGGCTGGTGGTTGAACGACCCGCGACGGCACAGTTCCTGTTCAAATCATTCTCCGCCAACAGCGATCCCAACGATCAAAAGTTTGTCTTCATGGGTGATCCGGCAATGCGGCTGCAGGTTCCTGTACGTTATGGCTCAATCGATAGCGTGAATAGTCAGGTTCTTGATGTGCAGGGATCGGCGGTGCAATTGCAGGCCCTCGCAAAAGTAACATTGCAAGGATCCATCCGCGACCAGAATAACAATGTGGATTCGTCCTATAATGGCAGGAACACATTGGTGGTGAACGATGCCAGCAGGACAGTAACCATTTTCAATTTTTCGCCCGGTATTAATTGGTCGTACCTGGCAACGGGATCCACAATTTTCCGCGGAGAGAACTCGGTCTCGAACGGCCACTTCACCGCCACCTTCATTGTTCCCAAGGATATCTCCTACACGAACGCAAATGGCCGCCTTCTCGGCTACTTTTCCGGCAACGGTACGGATGGCATTGCCTTTTCGAAAAACGTGGTCATCGGTGGAACAAGCGATTCGGCCGCCGTGGATGTGAACGGGCCCTCAATTCAAATGTATGTCGACAGTCGCAGTTTCCGTCCCGGCGATCTGGTGAAGGAAAAACCACAACTGATTGTCGATCTGAATGATTCGAGCGGAATCAATACTTCGATTGCAGGAATCGGGCATCGCATTGAAGCATGGCTCAACAACAGTCCGCAAAGTCTTGACCTGACCGATTACTACGTCAGTACACTTGATGATTATCGCAGTGGGTCGGTGCAGTATGATCTTCAGAGTCTCCCCCAGGGAACAAATGAAGTTCGCATTCGCGCCTGGGACACGTATAACAACTCTGCCACTGCCCAGACCTTCTTCAAGGTAACGTCAACGGACAAGCTGACCATTGCCGATGTGTTCAATTATCCCAATCCATTTTCGAGTTCTACTTCGTTTACCTTCAGGCAAAACCAGTTGACCCCACTTGATGTAACGGTGAAGGTTTATACAATTGCAGGACGGTTGATTCAAACGTTGACCGCGATCTCACCGGGCGAGCCGTTTGTGCGCGTGCCGTGGGATGGGCGTGATCGCGATGGGGATGTTCTTGGCAATGGTGTGTATTTGTATAAGGTAATTGTCCGTACAAGCGATGGCAGATTTAGCAGTGAGGCAATAGGGAAATTGACTGTGTTGAAGTAGGTTTACTGATGAGCATTTTATCTTTTTTTGTCCGATATTTCTAATAGAACCATCTTTCATTTGTTGTAGGAGTTTTTATGGAACATCGTTATATCAACAAGGGGCTGCTGATCCTGTTGCTGGCAGCGAGTGTTGCAGGTCTTTCGGAGAAGACGGTCGCCCAAGGTGAGTCGGCTGTACCGTTCTTGTTGATCGCACCGAATTCGCGCGCTGCCGGTATCGGCGAGTCCGGTACAGGCTCCGTGGATGATGCCTCTGCAATTTTCTGGAACCCGGCTGCACTTGCATACCTGGATGGCCAGGAGGTCAGTATCACCCATGCAAATTGGCTCCCGCAATTCCAACAGGCGGACTTGTTTTATGACTATCTGAACTATCGAAGAAGAATTGACGATCTCGGTGGCGTCGTCGGCGCAAGTGTCACGTACCTGAATCTCGGAGAGTTCATAAGAACGAATTCGAGCGGGACGGAGGAAGGACGATTCAGAGCTTTTGAATTCGCCGTGACGGCAGGATATGCGACGAAAGCTTTTGAAGAACTCGCTGTAGGTCTCAACCTCCGGTTCATTCACAGCCATCTTTCTCCCCTTGGAACAGCGGTGGAAGGTGGAGATGGTATCGCGTCCACAATAAGTTTTGACATTGCGGCGATGTACAAGCCTGCCCTCTTCAACAATGATCTCTCGGTCGGCGTGAATCTGTCCAACCTTGGACCGAAGATCACGTATGTTGATGCGGACCAGGCAGATCCCATTCCAACCAATCTTCGCCTCGGCTTTGGCTACAGGGTTTTTGAGGATGAGTTTAACAAGCTCACCTTCTCGCTCGACTTCAGTCGACTCTTAATCAGGCGCTATGCAGTCGCGCCGGGTGATTCGGTTGAACCAAAGCCACCGGATCCGGCCTATAAGGCGATCTTCACTGCGTGGGGAGATGGAAGCGGTCTTCGCAAGGTTAACATCAGTACCGGTCTCGAATACTGGTATGATAAACTGATCGCGCTACGCATTGGGTACTTCTATGAAGATCCTTCGTTCGGGAACAGAAAATTTCTCACGTTCGGGGCTGGCATCAGGTATGATATTTACGGATTTGATTTCAGTTATATTTCTGCGTCGGAGAACCATCCTCTATCTGACACCATCAGATTTTCTCTCCTTATTTCCTGGGGCGGCGTGAACATATAAGAATCTCGATTATTCAAAGACTCTGTTTGTAACATGACGGCGGCAAAAACCCTACTCTTATTTCTTGCCTTTGCCGGAACCGTGGACGCGCAGCAGTTGAGTCATCCCGTGATGCTCTCACGGGATGACGCGTTTCTATCCCCACGTCCGGCATTAATGCAGCCCGACACCACGAAGGTGCTCGCGGTGATGGTGCAATTCCAATCTGACAACGACTCGCGCACGAGCGGGGACGGCCGGTTTGACCTCTCCATCGTCCCTACGAATACTATCGACCCTCCGCCGCGAAACAAGTCCTACTTCGAGGATCACCTGCTTTTTCTGGAAAATTACTATCGGAAGTCCTCCAAGGGATTAGTTGCGATCAATGCAACCGTGATTGACTCGGTGTTTACGCTACCAGCAATGATGGCTTCGTACAGCCCACCGCGCGGCGAATTGGATAGTGCAGTGGCAAACCTTGCGCGAGACACGTGGCAACTCGTGAACGCCTCGGGAATAGTTTCTGATTTTTCTCTCTACGATTGCTTTGTTGTTTTTCACGCGGGCGTTGGCCGCGATGTTGATCTCTCATCCTCCCTCGGGTTTGACCCGACTCCGTTCGATATTCCCTCGTTGTTCATCGGCCTTGATGCTTTCAGAAAGTTCTACGATCAGCCATATCAGGGAATTCCTGTGAATGGTGGGTTCATCACGAACTCCATAATCCTTCCGGAGACGGAGAATCGCCTTATCCCTGGTATTGGTGGGGATGTTCTTCTTGAACTCGGCACAAACGGACTTCTGTGCGCTTCCGTCGGAAGCTATCTCGGACTGCCGGATTTGTTCAATACGTCGAATGGTCGTACCGCAATAGGACGGTTCGGACTTATGGATGGGCAATCCATATTCAGCTTTTCAGGTCTCTTTCCACCGGAGCCTTCTGCGTGGGAAAAGTACTATCTCGGCTGGGTTACGCCACAGGAGATCACCGCACGCGATTCTGTGATAACCGTTCCGGCGGTGGGTTTATCGACACCGAGCACGATCTTCCGCATACCGATCAGCGGAAGTGAGTACTATCTTGTCGAGAATCGAAATCGTGATCCGCAGGGAAATGGACAGCGTGTGACTACCCGATCAAGTGGAGCCCAGATCGAATACATTTTTCAAAAAGATACTTCGGGCTTTAATGCCTTCGACATCAGTGCTCTCTCAGGGAATATCATTGATGTGGAGGATCTCGACTGGAGTCTCCCCGGTGGCGTTGGAACGAATGGTGAGTTCTTTGACGGCGGTGTGCTTATCTGGCATATTGATGAATCAATCATTGCATCTAATTTTGCCACGAATACCGTCAACGCGAATCCTGATCGCCGCGGTGTTGATCTGGAAGAAGCAGATGGATCGCAGGACATAGGCCAGGAATATGGTTTTCTTTCACCGGGCTCGGGGAGTGAAGACGGAACGCCAATCGACTTCTGGTATGCAAACAATGAATCGCCGGTGTTCCGCAATGCATTCAACGCGTCCAGTCACCCAAATTCTCTGAGCAACAATCTGGCGAATAGCCACATTTCCATCTCTGAATTCAGCTCACGCGGTTCTGTTATGACCGCGCGCGTCAATGTTGGCGATGCACAGGTGGAGTTTTTGAAAGGGTTTCCGAAAAGACTCGGAGAGAGATTAACTTTCCCATCGGCTATAACCGATGGTAATGCGCGGATACTTGTTTCCACCACAGGAGAATCTCTCCCAATGCTCGGCAGTCAGGCTTCCCCTCCATCATCATTCGTCGCTGGAAAACTCTATGCCTGGAATTCTACTGGAGAAGTTTCGGTGCCGGGCTCGGCAGAAAGCGGCCTCTTCGCACAAACCCACTCTCAGTCAGTTGGGCGAGCACCTCTTTCTCAGAGGCCGGCGATTGCCGACGTTAATCGTAATGGTGTTCTCGACGTTGTCGTGAATCTTGGTCAACAGGATGTGTTCGGGAATTCGCAGGGAGGAGTGATGGCGTTTCCGTTCGAAGTGACGCCGCCCGACTCGTTTGCCCAGCCGTTATTTAGCACGGTAACGAATAGGGCAATCACGACATCACCGGTAATCGCCGATTCGCTCATCGTCATAGGAACGGATGCCGGGCATCTCTATGCCCTCCGCGGTGACGGCTCAATACGGGACAGCTTTTTGGTTTCATCCTCAAGTATTCGTGGCGTGAGTCTTCTTCCGGGGAGTCAAATTCTTGCGACTTCCGCTGACGGTACGGTAACGGTGCTTTCATCCGGACCAGGCCTGTCAAGGATTGTCAGCAGAAATGTCGGGTCTGAGATTATCGGGCCTGCCGCCTCCGCGGTGTTCCAAAATGGTGGGGCCGTGATGTCGGCATTTGTGGTGAGGGATGGAAGGCTGTTTCTCGTTGACGGTATGCTTAATGGAATCCCTGGTTTTCCCGTGACAGTGACCGGAGAGGTTCTCTCACCCCCGGGGATTGGCGATGTGAATAGGGATGGCTCAAGTGATATTGTTGTGTTCTCCGGTTCGAGAATAAACGTTTACAATAGCACAGGCGCATCTCTCGACAATTTTCCGATGACCCTTGTTTCCCCATCGCCGTTGACTTCAACGCCGGTCATTGCTGACCTCGACGCTGACGGTGACCCCGACATCGTCGGTGCAACGTGGAACGGACTAGTAGTTGCGTATAACAAAAATGGAAAACAACCGACGGGATTTCCGCTGCAGGCCGGGGGCGGCTTGCAATCGATTGCAGTGTTCGAAGTGCCAACATTGGCTCTGAGCGCGACGGGAATCGGCCTCGTTGTATCCTCGTCCGACGATGGAACAGTATCGGGCTGGATTACCGGAACAGTTTTTGGCCCTCGTTCATTTGCGAAGCCATGGCCACAGTATCAGCACGATGCTGCGAATACGGGCCTTGATACGTTGCCGCCAGCCGGGAATTCATTGAGCGCCGATTTCTTCCCTTCGAACCGGGCCTATAACTGGCCCAATCCTGTGTATGATGGACGAACCTACATCCGCTATTACGTCAGCGAAGATGCGGCAGTGTCTATAAAGATTTATGATCTTGTTGGCGATTTAGTGGATGAACTCTCCACGCACGGAACCGGCGGGTTAGACAATGAAATCGTTTGGACGACGGGGAATGTGGAAAGCGGAGTCTACTTTGCCCGTATTGAAGCGCAAGGAGCCGGTAAGAATGGCATCGCGATTATCAAAGTAGCGGTGGTAAAGTAAAACGATGGAAACGTGCGACATCAAAAGGACCATGAAGATTCCTCTCCGAGGCCGTAGGCCCATGGTCTCTCTTTTCCTTCTTGTTCTGTCAGGTACGCCAATCCTGGCGCAGCAGGATTTCTTTCATCCGGAGTTATCCTGGTCAACGATAGAAACCGAGCATTTTTTGGTTCACTATCATGAGGGAGCTGAACGAACAGGGAAAGCGATTGCAAAAATCGCCGAGGAGATCTACAAGCCTGTTACATCTCTCTATAATCACGAGCCGGACCAAAAGGTGAGCTTCATTGTTTACGACGTTGATGATATCTCTAATGGTGCCGCGTATTTCTATGACAACAAAATCGAAATCTATGCGCCAAGCACGGATTTCGTTCTCCGGGGCACACACAACTGGTTGCGAAATGTCGTCACTCACGAGTTTACCCATATCGTTCAGATACAAACCGCGATGAAGTTTGGTCGCACTGTCCCTGCATTCTATTTGCAAATGCTTGGCTATGAGTCGGAACGGCGCCCCGATGTGTTGTATGGATATCCCAACATCATTGCATCCTATCCGATCTCAGGATTTGTTGTCCCCGTCTGGTTTGCCGAAGGCGTTGCACAGTATAACCGGAAGGAACTCCGGTACGATTTCTGGGATTCGCACAGGGATATGATTCTCCGCTCTTACGTTCTCGACGGCAATATGCTTACCTGGAAGGAAATGGGGGTCTTTGGTAAGACCAGTCTAGGCAATGAGTCTTCGTACAATGCTGGTTTCGCGTTCGTGTCGTATATCGGACGAACCTATGGAGATGAAAAACTCAATGAGATTTCTAGAAACCTGTCACTGCTCGATGCGGTCTCCATTGACGGAGCAATCGAAAGGTCTATTGGCAAAAGTGGCTCCGACGTGTACGATGATTGGAAGAAGGATCTGGAGCGCACATACGCGGAACGCGTCGCACCGATCCGATCACATGTCGTCGAAGGAACGCTCATGGATTTTGCACAGGACGGCGAAGATGGCGATGATGTGCTGACTTCGACTCCTGCTGCAGGGATTGCTGGCGTGGCGAACTCAATTCGTCCACATCAGATAAGCCCATGCTGTCGACTGGCAGCGGAGACGGGGTTTGCAAATCTCTTTCCCCGTTTCTCACCAGATGGAAAGAAAGTAGCATTCGTCAGTACCGGCAGTTCGGATTACCTCGGAGGCTCTTCCCTGGTCGTTGCCAATCTTGCGAGCAAGGAACTCACCGGCATCCAGAGGCAGGTAACGACCGACGTCAGTTGGTCGCCCGACGGAACAAGGCTGTACTATGGCCGCTCCACTCGACACAATCCTCGATGGTCCTATCAATCGGATTTGTACGAATACGATCTCCGGCAAAAGAGGGAAACGCGATTGACGTTTGGAATGCGTGCATCAAGCCCGGCAGTTTCGCCCGATGGAAAGTCAATTGCCTTCGTCGTGACAACAGATGGAATGTCCAATCTTGCAACGTGCAACGTTGACGGTACTGATATTCGGTTGCTGACACACTTCAAAGATGGTGAGCAAGCGTATGATCCTGAATGGAGTTCCGATAGCAAGAGGATTGCTTTTGATTATTCGGTAAAGGATGGGCGGGATATTGCGTGGGTGGAACGCGATGGTTCTGACCTTCGATTCATTATTACCGGCCCCGATGACTCCCGGTCTGCGACGTTCACACTTGATGGTCGCTCATTGATTTTTTCTTCCGACCGAACGGGGATATTTAATCTCTATTCGTACAATCTCCAGACCGAAATGATCGATCAAAAGTCCAACGTGTTGGGGGGGGCATTCACACCGGCGATCAATGCCGATGGAAAAATCGTCTACGCTGCCTACACATCGAAAGGCTACAAACTTTATGAGCTGGATGACCCGGAAGTAATTCCCGAGGGAGTACATCAATATCTCCCGGTTGCCACTCTCGAATCCACAGGATCGACCGAAGTGCTTGCGTCGAAGGATGGCGAAAATTATGTACCCCAGTTTGATTGGCATATGTTACGTTCCTATGACGATGCGCAGCTTCCGGCATTCCAACCAAAGCCGTACAAGAGCAAGTTTACGAGCCTGACGGTCGTTCCCTTCCTGAGGCTTGACAATTATAATGCTACGAACACCGTGATCGAGAACTTCAAACCGGGCGTATACCTCTTGGCCAATGATGTTCTCGACCGGACAGGTATCTTTGCCGGCATCGCACTCAACAAAAACCTTGAACGCGATTTATTCGCACAATTTATTTACCGGGGAAAACTACCCGGCTTCTACCAACTCGGACTGTCGCCAAGCGCTGCTGCGGAAATCTATAACGTCACCCGGAAGACCGAGAGTTTTATCACTCTTCCTCTCGATACACTCAACGTCGGCATCACCTACAATCTTCTTGAATTTGATTTTGTGCTCTCGCAGGATCTTCTACCGCCATGGCCGAACGTTGAATTCCGTTACATCCATAGTCGCTACACATCGGAGGTTGGAAGTTTTACGCTGCCCAACCCCGACCGTCTTGTGACCGCATCGAGCGATTTATACCTGATCGGCAATTCATTTACGCTCACACTCGATCAATCCTTCGTCCAGCGATCAAGGGATCAGGAAATCAATCCGGTTGGGAGAAAGGTGCGACTGCTGTTCACACGAGAACTTAATAAATTCAATGGTGATGGTGACTATGAAGTAAGCTCGACGGGGCTGGTGCCGAAATACAAGAACGTTAATTTCACTCGAGCAGAACTATCATGGAAGGAATACATCCCGTTTCTTTTCGAAAAACACACCTTGACATTTTCTGTTCGCGGGAGTATGATCTTTGGGCCGCGCGTCGATAGTTTTTTTGATTCGTACGTCGGAGGGCTGATAGGGATGAAGGGGTACCCATTCTATTCACTTGGCGGAAACGAAGCTCTAGTCGCCGGACTTACCTACAGGTTTCCGCTGTTCGATAACATCGATACAAGGATCCTGCACCTCTACCTCGATAAGCTCTATGCATCGATCTATACGGATGTGGGGGACGCATGGACAGGGAAGATTTCCGCCGGGAAGAATTTTAAAACGGATGCCGGGTTCGAACTCCGATTGGAGGCGTTCTCCTGGTATTCTTACCCGACGCGAATATTTTTTAACGCGTCGTATGGATTAGATCAATTCAGTACTTTTATTCGAACCAGGAACACCACGGTCACTTATGGGAAGGAATGGCGCCTCTATTTCGGGATGACCTTTGGCTTTGATTTTGACTAGTGTGATGATTCTAGGAGGAGAACTGTTATGACTCGGCATTGCATTGCGCTGTGTGCGTTCGGAACGGTGTTTAGTATTGTTGCATCTGCAGGTGACACCAGGAGTATTGTATTCAAGCTTCAGGAGAACAGCCAGCGGTTGACGGGGGACGTGCGTACGGATCTTTTCGGCAGTCATGACTTTACCGCCGGGCCGCAGCTCACGCCGCAGGGATATGACATGGACGAGTTTCAACACAAGTCCCCCTGGCTTGCCGCCGGAATGTCTCTCGTTATTCCGGGCGCCGGTGAGTTCTATGCAGAAAGTTATTGGAAGTCTGCGGCGTTTCTTGTAGTCGGTGTTGCTGCATGGACTGTTGCGGCGGTGCAAAACTCCAAGGGCAATACACAAACGAAGTCGTTTGAGGGTTTTGCAGATCGGAATTGGAGTGTGGTGGAGTATGCCTCATTCTCGTTTAACAATCTTCTTCCGCCGAGCGAGCAACCAACTTACGCGAACTGGCGCATTGCGGGAACGGAGAATCGATCTCCGTTCGACCGGCCATGGGAGCAAGTCAACTGGTCGGTCGTGAATGCGATGGAGCGGGCGATTGGATCAACGACGGCCGGCAGGTATTATTCCCACACACTTCCCCGGTATGGTGAACAGCAGTACTATGAGCTGGTCGGCAAATATCCTCAGTACAATCAGGGGTGGATTGACGCCAGCCCGGGGTGGGTGTACGATCCCCTCAACGAAGGCAATGTCACCGCAAACTTCAATTACTATTCAGGCGAACGCAGGAAGGCTAATGACTTCTACGCAAATGCATCGACGGCCGTAACCGTTGCCGTGGTGAATCATATTCTCAGTGCGGCTGATGCTGCGTGGAGCGCATCACGACATAATAAGCTGCACGCGACGCTGGGACTGCAAGCCGTACCGGGACCGTTCGAGCTTGAGCGGGCTGCGGTCCTTCGCCTGAAGTTTGATTTGTAGTAGTACTTCGAGGATTATTTCGGAACGCGAAGAAGGACGGCGATCGCGCCAACCAGGAAGATAATATTTGCAGTCCATGCGGTGAGGAGGGGAGGAATATCGCCGTTGTAGCCGAAGACCTGGCTGACCTTCATGAAGATGAGATAGATAAAGCAAATGAGGAGGCTGATACCCAATTGAACGCCGACGCCCCCTCGTTTCTTGATCGATGAAAAGGGGACGCCAAAGAGAACAACGATGACAGTGGCAAACGGAAACGAGACTTTGCTGTAGAAATCCACTTCCCACCGGGCAACGTCCTGACCGGCGCGCTGTTGGTTCTCAATGAAGCGTTGCAGTGAATAATAATCCATTTCATCCGGCTTTTCTTGTTTCTTTCTCAGATCTTCTGCGTTGAAATTGAGCCGATCAGCAACTTGCGTGTCGAATGTCTTGATGCGCTCCTGACCACCATCAAACCATCGCTGCGCACCGGTATGGAGAATCCACCGGCGGGCTGTAGTGTCCCACTCCATACTGTATGCGTCGAGGCGTCCCACCATCACCGTAAAGTCGGAATCGCTGAAGTCCTGGATGCTCACGCGGGAAGCAGTCGTCCGGCTGTCGTCGTAGTATCCAACGGAGAGAATTCTCGTGGGTGAATCCTGAAAATACAAATTGGCGCCAGTTCCTGAGACAAGTTGTTTGTGCAGGTAGACCCGTTCAATGGTGAGTTTTCTTTTGTTCGCTTCCGGAACGATCCAGCCGTTGAAGTAGACAGAGAAGACGCTCACGACGGTCGCAATCAGGAGATAGGGAATCATCAAGCGATAGAGGCTGATGCCGGAAGTCTTCAGCGCCGTCAGTTCATTCTGTGATGCCATCCGTGCGGTGACAAACAGGCTGGCAAGCAGCATAGCAACCGGTGTTACCAGCTTGATGATCTCCGGCATGAAAAAGAAATAGTACCGAAGAATGACTCCGGTGGTTGCGTTCTTATCGATGAAGTCGTCCAGATTTTCCATGGCGTCGATGACCACGAAAATCACAATGATCGCAAGAAGTGAAAACAGGGAAGTGATGATGAACTGCTTCCCAACATATCGATCGGAGAGTTTCATACGCTCGCGGTGTTGGCTGGCGGTTGATCTTCCGGTAGTTTGCTTTGGAATCGTTTCGGAATGAGCCTGTGGAGAGCATCGAAGCGCAACACAACAGTTTCACGGCCAATCCGTATCATGAGCAGTATACCGAGGATCCCGAGGACGATGTTTGCGGACCACATTCCCCAGAAGGGAGAGAGGATATCTCGATCTGCGAGCTTCTCGCCGCCGATGAGAAAAGCCCAGTACATGACGAAGAAGCCAAGACTGAGCGTAGCGCCAATGCCGAATCCCCCGCGACGGGCCATGATACCGAGCGGCGCACCAAGAAACACAAACACAATAGCGGCTGTCGGGATCGAAAACTTCTTGTACACCTCAACCATGTAACCGTCGATTTGCCGTTCGATGAAATCGGCTCTTGAAAGTTCCGTGGTGATGAGTGAGCTGACTTGACGCGTTCGCACAAGGGGGGGCACCTTGACGGGGGACGGAAGGTACAGACGATCGTATTGATGAGCAGAATCCGTTTTGGCGGTAAGAAGGCGGTCCATATCACGAGTGACGATGTTCTCAACAGACGCGAAGATTTCACCCCTATTTTTCTGGAGACTATCAACGATGGCGAGCATTGTTTCAGCGCTCAATTCACGGTCGCCCCGTGCGTATACCGATTCATCCGAACGCTCAAAGTCGAATCCCTCCACCGGCATGCTGATACGGTGATCGATAAAGTGGATGCGCCGGTACGAAGAAATATGCTGCATGTCCAGTTCATGAATTTCGCCATCATGAAGATCGAAAATAAGCTTGCGAAAATCGGGTGAGAAGGAGATGCGGCCACTCTCGGCAGTGATGACGACGTTTATGTTGGGGTTGGTGTAGTCGTACAGAGTAATACCCTCAAGATCGTTGGAATGCTCAAACGTTTTGCGGACGAGAATACTATACCCGGAAACGTCTTTGACAAAGATTCCGGGCTGCATATTCAGGGTTGGTTTCTTCCTCCGGATATCACTTGCAAGGGTGCGTGCCTTGTGGTTTGCTTCCGGGAGGAGGTAGTTGTAAAAGAGCACCAGCAGAACAGCAAGGATGGTTGCAGCACCCGCAACGGGAGTGATCATCCGGTAAATACTCATCCCGGTTGCTTTCATGGTGGTAATTTCATTATTCGCGGAAAGTTCGCCGAACGCCATCAGTGTCGCGACGAGGACAGACATTGGCCCGGCAAGCACAACGATCCAGGCAAGGTTCAGGGCAATGACTTCAATAATAATCCACGCCGAAAGCCCTTTGCCCACCAGTTGGTCGATGAACTTCATGACGAACTGGAGAAGAAGGATGAACATGATCGTCGCGAAAGAAAACACGAACGGACCGATAAGCGCGCGGAGAATGTGGCGCGAGACGATGCCATAGCCGGTCAGCGAGCGAATGTTCATGCCGTTAATATACCGCATGAAGAAATCGAATCCAAGACTTCCATATCGGTTCCGGGATTGCTTGAAATTGAGACTCCTTTTCTCTATGTTGCGATGAGCGAGTCACATAACTCGTCACACAATGGTAAGGAGTTCCTCTATCGATTCGGTTCGCTAATAGTTTTTGACGAAGGTTCATCCTTCGAACCTTGTGCAACGATTGTCGGATTAGCGCACTGTGAATCGATGAAGAAATGCAGAACATTGGGGTACACTCCTTGCTGCGAACCTCTGTAACAATATTCCAACGTTTTTTTCCTTCCGCGGTGAAGCTGGCATTAGTTCTCCTCGGAGCCCTTGTCCTCCTTTTTGTTCCCCACACGCTGATTGGAACTACCGCACCGTTGACAGGTGGTACCGGATATGTTTCGGTGGAATCATCGTTCTCGCCCTCACCTGTTGTCGATGACTCGCTTTCTCCCATAGAGACAGCGACATCCTTCCAATCACAGCTGACGATTCCGATCAGTCTCGTGTATTCCCAATGGGTTCTCGCCAGTCCACCCTCAGATGGATTTTCAACCGCGTTGTTTGGCCCGAATGATTCTCTAAAGATGATCTTTCGCGGCAAGCTCGCCTGGTACAACGCAAAGACCGACAACCCTCGTATTCCGATATTCGATACATCAGCCGCGACCACTCTGAATCTTCGCTATTATCCCCAAATGCGAGGGCCGTTCAACAGCAGTATTCCCCTGGCCAACATCGCATCTGGGAAAAACTGGGGGGGAATTATGCAGCGCCTCCCTCAAGGTCCGGTGAACCTCCTCAGCGAGGGCATTACTGCGTTGGATATCTGGATGCGGCCTAGCAAAGAAGCGTTGGATCAAAAAATATATGTTGAGATTGGAACGATCAGCGAGGATATCATCGCGAATCGCCGTCTGAATTCAGAAGACATGGTAATTATTCCCCGACCGGATGGACGATTGGGTCCGGGTGAAGACATCGGCCTTGATATGATCGACGACGTTCAGGAGCAACAAAGAAACCCGGCCTTTGTTCAACAAAGAATTCTCGATCCCAGCGGCGATAACTACTCGTATATTCCCGGCTCTGAAAATGTTCTTGGCATTAATGGTACGGAAGGAAACGGCACCACTCCGATGGGAAGGATTCCCGACACGGAGGACTTGAATGGCAACGGTCAGCTGGATACTCTCAACGCCTACTATTCCTACGAGTTCTTACTTGACACAAACGTTGTTTCGAACCGTCGTGTGGTTGCCCAGGAAAGCGGATGGACGCACTACCGTGTGCCGATCAGGGATTTTACGAGGGAAAGCGGAAGCCCATTTCTCAATCAGATCGAACATGTACGTATCGGCTTCGTCGGTGTATCCTCCGACAGTTTGCAGGTAAGCATTGGGGCCTTAGGCTTTTCGCGCGCGAATGTCGGAGTGGGCGGTGGACAAGTGAAGGACACAACGTATGTTGTCTATCTGGACTCGACGGCAAGAATCGCCCAATGGAGTCACGTGCGTAAAGACATGCCGCAGGTTGCACTGTTTCCGGATCGCACTTATCCCTTGTATGCCGCGAACCGCTCAACACAGTACCGTCGCGAGGTCGTGTTCGATTCGACGGGCGAGCGGGTGCTCTTCAAAGAATCCATCGGAGGTCAGGCGGCACGCATCCCTGTTTCACTTTCCCTCGATGAATATATCGCCGCCAGAGAAAAGAATGGGTGGCGACGCATTCTCGCCGAAGAGGCGCGTCGCAGTGGTGACGCCAAAAAGACCGACGAACTTGGAGACCTGCTCAGCAATATTACACAAATTCAAATACCGATTCCACCCAATCCGATCTTCAGCATTTTCGGCAAGCCGGAGATCAAGCTGAATATCAGCGGGGCGGTCGATATCAAAGCTGGTTTCCGGAACGTCACTTCCGATCAGACAACCCTCTCGGTTGTAGACCAAACCCGGAATGAACCTGACTTTCGTCAGGAAGTGCAGGTAAACGTGAACGGCACCATTGGCGATAAGCTGAACATTCTCGCAGACTGGAACACGCAGCGCACATTTGAATATGAAAACCAGTTGAAGATCAAATACACGGGCTATGATGATGAGATCGTACAAAGTGTTGAGGCCGGTAACGTCTCTCTTGCGACTCCCTCCGCATTCATCGGTAGCAGCCAGGCATTATTCGGCATAAAGGCAAAATTCCAAACCGGGCCACTGACCCTGACAACGATTGCCTCGCAGAAGAAGGGACAGATTAAGGAGGTCTCGGTGAGTGGCGGATCGCAGGAGAATCTTTTTGAGATCAGAGCTTTCGATTACTCAACCGACCATTACTTTGTTGATACCTCGTACATTCGTCTCTACGAACAATACTATCAGAATGAGCCGCCATTCGTCGAGGTTCAGTCACAGATAGTAGAAGAAGAAGTATGGGTCTCGCAAACAGGGTTGAACATACAAAACACAACGCCTGGTATCGCGTATATCACGCTTTCCCCGAAGGCGAGCACGGGGTATGCGGATTCGTTGCGGAATCAACAGGAGGTTGCCAGCAAGATTGAAGCCGGAAGATTTACCCGTCTTGATCCTGGCCAATATACACTGACCGGCTTGGGCTACCTTGGTGTCTTAACGTTGAACACGAATGTTCAGGATGGACAAATCGTGGCACTTGCATATCGACGTGCTGATGGAACACAGTTTGGCGAGTTCTCAGCGGACAATGCGGACTCGACGCTTATTCTCAAAATGGTGAAACCACGAGTTGTCCGACCGAACGATAAGGTTGCTTGGCGGCAACTCCTGAAAAACATTTACAAATTGCGCCTTCGAAACGTAAAGCGGGATGGATTTGCTCTTGATGTTGTTCGGGATAGCTCTGCCGGAGTTGACCAGAGGAGTATTCTCGGAAAAAATTTGCTTAATGTGCTCGGCCTCGATATTTACAATCGTGATAACCAACCAACCCCCGGGGGGGACAACGAGTTTGATTTCCGTATTGATCGAACGATCGACCCTGTACGAGGTGAGGTGATCTTTCCTTTTGTGAGACCGTTTGATGTAGGCATTGATTCAGCATTTCGCTCAGAACTCGATTCCGTCAGATTGCAATATAGGTTCCCGGAGATTTATGACACGACGATGTCCGTTGCTTCGCGTCTTCCCGGGAACAAATATGCAATCAAAGGCAAAGCAACCGGGGAGTCCAGCTCGAAGTTCAATCTCGGTTTCAATATTGTTGAAGGAAGTGTCCAGGTTCTCCTGAACGGCGCCGCACTGACGCCAAACGTGGATTATACCGTTGACTATATTCTGGGAGAAGTAGTTATCAGAAAGGCAGAGGCACTCCTTCCTGGCGCAAATCTGCAGATCAAGTTCGAACAAAACGATCTTTTCCAGCTTGCATCGAAGACATTGCTCGGTGCGCGCGGTGACGTTGCTGTTTCGCAAAAGACAAATTTTGGATTCACTGTAATGAATCTGAACCAGCAATCACTCAGCGATAAGGTGAGGCTGGGTGAGGAGCCGAACACGAACACCGTACTTGGCATTGACGGCGCCACCTCGTTCGAGCTGCCGATCCTTACTAAAGCAATTGATGCGCTGCCGTTCATTAACACACGCGATGTCTCTTCGATGAGAATCTCGGGCGAGGCTGCCTACGTCCTTCCTGATCCGAACACCCGCAAGAGCTCTATTCAGAGCGATGGCGGCTCTGGGGTGGCATACATCGATGACTTTGAAGGTGCCAGGCGTACTATTCCGCTTGGCGTCAATTTCTTGCAATGGACACAAGCCAGCCATCCGGCAGACCAATATTCCCGTTCCACGATCGGAAATGATTCCACTGCTTTCATGAATCATAAGGGGAGAATGATCTGGTACAATATTCTTCCAACATTGGACAGGTTGACGGACGTTTTTCCAAACAAGCGGGTTGGAAATGCAGCGAACGATCAGGTCACCGTTCTCGATATCAATTATTTTCCGAAACTAAGAGGGCAGTTTAATTATAGTAACCCTTTGGAGAATGCAGGCTCGCCCTTGAACTGGGGTGGCATTATGAAACCGATATCTCTTGCGCCAACAAAGCTCTTGGCAGAGAACATCAGCTACATCGAAATCTGGATGCAGGTGGACACGAAGCGTTCTTTTATGGATCCTGAAACTTTGTACGTCGACCTCGGGACGATCAGCGAAGACGCGATTCCGAACAATCAACTCAACTCAGAGGATCTGATTCTCAATCCGAATCCTACCGGAACGTTACAACCAGGCGAGGATATTGGATTGGATATGCTTCCCAATGATCGGGAGCCGGGGTACAATCCTTCCACAAATCCTGATCCGAGCGGCGACGACTATGCCTACAATAACACTGTTCGTGACTTCTCCCATATTAATGGTACCGATGGCAATCTGAACGGTCCGGGTGGACGGACGCCCGACACGGAAGATCTCAACTTCAACGCTGGTCTTGATAGAATCAATGATTACTTCCAGTACAAATTAGTTCTAGTGCCTGACTCTTCAATGAATCCACAAATCGTTGGGGGTGGTAACCGAGGCCCCAATGGTCTCCCCTGGTATCAATACCGAATTTCGATCAGGGATTTTGCCGCTGCTGTTGGTACTCCAGATCTGGATCGCGTTGAAACAATTCGTTTGTACTTCGTGAATGCGCGAGACAGCGTCACGGTACGAATTGCCGACTTCAGTCTTGTCGGCAACCAATGGGAAGAAGCGGATAAAACCGATACTACGTTTGCAGTCAGCGTAGTGAGTATTGAAGAAACACCTGATTACATTAGCCCGCCTGGAGTTGTTCAGGAGCGCGACAAAACCCGTCCGGATGAGAATATTCTTGCGAACGAGCAATCTCTTGCAGTTACGCTCACTGATTTCCCTGATGGACGAGAGAGGGAGGCGCGAAAGTTCTATACCTTCAGACCCCTTGATGTGTTCAACTATAAAACAATGAAGATGTACGTCTGGGGTGATCGTTCGCTTCAATACATTGACGAAAACAATTATGACGCAGAGTTTTTCTTTCGGTTCGGTGCGGACACATCCAACTTCTATGAATATCGGGCACCATTGCGTGGCGATTGGAATAACGAGGTCATAATCAATTTTGAAGAACTCACTGCGATTAAGCAGGGTCGAGATTCAGTCAATATTTTTTCGTTACCGCTCCCCGTGACCGGAGGACCACCCGGTTCGGCCTACCGCGTTTTGGGAAATCCCTCTCTCACACAATTACGGTACCTTGCCCTCGGAGTGACGAATCCCTCAAGTAAGGGCGTGCCAGGAAGGGCGCTGAACGGACAGGTGCGGTTCAATGAATTGCGCGTCATTAATGTGGAGGATTCACCCGGCCTTGCCTACCGGGTTGATACTCAGTTAAAGCTGGCAGATCTCGGCACGGCCGGATTTAACTACTCACGGACTGATCCAAATTTCCATTCTCTCGAGCAACGATTTGGCTCGAGGCAAACTGGAACGAACTGGGGAGTCAATACCTCCGCTCAGCTTGAACGTTTCTTCCCAACGACCTGGGCAGGGACCTCGATACCTTTCTCCTATTCACATACAGAAAATGCTGTTGAGTTGAAGTATCTTCCGAATTCTGATATACTCGTCTCCGCAGCCGCTCAACAAACGGCGGAAGCCGTTCGTCAAAAAGGAGGGAGTGAGCTGGAAGCCCAAAATGCTTCGGCGGACGTGATTAATTCTTCACAATCGAAGGTCGTCACGGAAACGTATGCGGTTCCCAGTCTTCGCTTCGGGTTTCCAACGAACGATTGGTTTATTCGCGATACATTCAACAAGCTGACCCTTGGGTTCAATTACACGACAACTAAAGAGAGAAGTCCTGCTGTTACATTTCGGAACGCCTGGTCATGGAATGGCAGCATGCGGTACGCAGTCACCCTTCCACCGGATTACTCAATTACACCGTTCACGAATTTGTTTGAGGGTTTGTGGGGTCTCGATGAGTACAAAGGATACAAACTCTTCTTTCCAATCACTTCTTTCAACTGGTCAATTGCTGTGGCCCGTGGCCGGAACGTCTCCCAACAGCGACAAATCGGGTCACAGGAGTTCACCACTAGAAACTTCACCGCGTCGCGTCAGTTTGGTTTTTCGTGGAAGATCAGTGAGAACGGCTTGTTGAGCCCTTCAGGCGATTACAGCGTCAATATCGAATCAAGCCTTCTGCATCTTGAAACCGATAGTCTCGGCCGCCAGCGATTATTCTCTGACATTCTGAATGATATATTCTTTTCGGATAAACTCATCAATTTTGGGAGAACCTCACGTTTGGGACAGCGTCTTCAAGTGAACACGAGGCCAAACATTCCAAACATCTTCAACATCAAGAAATATCTGGATCTCACGTTTGGGTACAGCGTTGATTATTCATGGCAGGATAATTTGCAAAACATCCAGGGAAAGTCGTCAGGATTTACCAACAATATCAACCTGTCATCAAATTTTCGGATGAAGGCGCTTTTTGATCCGCTCTTCGAGAGTGCACCGGGCTCTGCTGCACCCGCAACCCCAGCGCCGCGGGGGCGCAGAAGCAGCGGTGAAAGTGAGCAAACAGTACCCGATACTTCGGCAACGGCAGATACAACCAACTCGGAAGGCCCATCTCGTATTTCGCGCCTTGGTGAACAGTTGAAATCACTTAGTCGAATCCTCATCAAAATACCATTCCTCGACTACGAAAATATTAATATTTCATTCACTCAAACGAATATGGCTTCGAACTCCGGCGTTGTCGGAAGAACAGGGTTTGCAAACTTCTGGGCTGTTCCATTTCTGCAGGGCCAGCGTGTGGAGCAAGGCCCTAATCGACTTTATCAATTGGGATTACTCTCCGATCCATCGGGATCGCTTACAAATTTTGGGTCGCGATCAAAATTTCCGTTCTTCGGGTGGGATGTAGAACCGGGGATTCGGGCACCCGGAGCAAATCTCTCCAACAACTACCGACAAACAAACCGGCTGACATTCAAGACGAATAGAGCGCTCTGGGAGGGCGCCCGCCTCGACCTGACCTGGAATATCGGATGGTCAACCAACAAATCCCAATCAGTACTCAGTGACTCCCTGGGTATTCAAAACCTTCTCACTACAACGACCACCGGGAGCATCGATCGATCTTTCCTGACGTTTCCGGATTTTCTTGTCTTCAGTCTGTTCGGAACAGGACTGAAGAAAACCAGCAAGATTTTCTCGGACCTGAAACGCAACGGAGATTCCACCATTACGGAAGATGAAAAGTTATCGCAGGCATTTGAGGAGGGATTCGAGGCACTACCGTTACTCCGCAAGATTTTCGGGCAGTATTACCCGCGCGTGAACTGGAGTATCCGTTGGGATGGATTGGAAAAAATACCGATGTTCTCGACTTTTGTGAGCAGACTCTCGCTTGATCATTCCTATAGTTCGAATTACACGCGAAACTTCCGTTCGCTCCCGGGAAGGGAGGGAGAGAAAACGGATGGGCAGAGAATATCGTATGGCTTCAGTCCGTTGGTGGGCTTAAATTTCACCTTCAAGGAAGCGCTGAAGGGCAACCTCGGTGCAAATGTCCGATACAACACGACCACGTCGTATGATCTTTCGACCGCACAACGTAGTATTATTGAAACGTTATCGCAGGAATTGTCGGTCACGGCTTCTTACTCACGACGCGGTTTCGAGTTTCCGTTGTTTGGAGTATCTCTCAACAATGATATTGACATAAGCTTTTCCTATGCGGTTTCTGTCAGCAAGAGAAACAGGTTTGAGATCGCGAAGATCGAATTCAATACCGAAGGCGACCCGCTAGAAGGATCAACCCGGACGACCATCGAGCCCCGTATACGCTATGTGCTGAGTTCGCGCGTCACCGCCTCCGTGTACTACAAACATATTGCGATCAAACCGGAAGTCGGTTCAGCTATACCCGGGACCACCACAAACGAGGCAGGTCTCGATCTACACATATCGATTCAACCTTGATTGGTCGAATCAACCTGAAATTGCCTCTTTGTTGCCTTTCGGGACGTTAATGAGTATTTTTTTCAGAGAATTAAGGAGTCAGTGAACTTTATGGTGGATACGAGAGGAAAAATTCTGTGGGTCGATGATGAGATCGACCTCCTTCGGGCACATATCCGTCTTCTTGAGGAGAGAGGATACAACGTTGAGACTGCAACCAATGGAGAAGATGCATTGGGGATGGTGAAGCAGACAGGGTTCGACCTGGTCTTTCTTGATGAAATGATGGCTGGTATGGGCGGTCTGGAAACGCTTTCCGGCATCAAGGACATTCGTCCGAACCTTCCTGTTGTGATGGTGACGAAAAATGAGGAAGAGTCCTTGATGGAAGAGGCGATCGGCGTGAAGATCAGCGACTATCTCATTAAGCCGGTGAACCCAAGCCAGGTTTTGATGGCGTGCAAGAAGTTCCTCGAACGAAAGAAGATTTCCGGTCAGGCGGTCTCCAGGGACTATATTCAGGAATTCAACGAGATCTCACTGGCCCTGAACGATGACGTAGACCATCTTCAATGGATCGATATTTATTCGCGGCTTGTTGCCCGCGGGATTGAGCTCGATGATCATCCCGAACTTGGCCTGACGCAAACTCTGAATGATCAGTGGAGAGAATGCAATCTTGCGTTCGGGCGCTACGTCGAAAACAATTACAGGAATTGGCTCGATCAGACGAAAGACCGTCCGGTGCTTTCACCCGAAGTTGTTGACAGCTACGTGTTGCCGGAGCTCCAAACGAACAAATCTGTTATTCTCTTCGTTGTCGATTGTCTGCGTCTCGATCAATGGATAATGATGGAGTCACTGCTCCATGAATATTACAACATATCGAAGCAGTATTATTTCAGTATTCTCCCAACAGCCACGCCGTATTCGCGGAACGCTATCTTCAGCGGATCGTACCCATGCGATCTGGAGACGCGCTTCCCCGAACTCTGGGAAAAAAGTGAGGACGATGAGAACAGCCGCAATAGGTACGAAAAGCAGTTTTTGGATAAACTCCTTGAGCGTCGCAGAGTATCGATCAAGCCGGAACCCAAATACGTTAAGATCATCGACGCTGAATTTGGTCGCGGCATCGAAAACAATATCAATTCCTACGCCCAATCGAAACTTACCTCTATTGTCGTGAACTTTGTCGACATGTTGGCGCATGGCCGGTCGGACTCCAGCTTGCTGAAGGAAATTGCACCTGACGAGTCGGCGTATCGAACGCTCACGCGTTCATGGTTTCTTCACTCGTCCCTCTTCGGGATGCTGAAAACTCTTTCCAGAAACAAGAACGTAACGGTGCTGCTCACCACAGATCACGGCAGTATCCGTTGTTTACGAGGGGCGAAGGTTCTCGGCGATCGTGAAGCATCAACGAACCTGCGGTATAAATATGGTCGCAATCTAAAGTCCGAGGCGAAAGAGGCAATCTTCGTTAAGAATCCCCTCGACTACAAGCTTCCGAAAAGAGGCATTGCCATCAACTATATCTTCGCGAAAGAGGATTACTACTTCGTCTATCCAACGGATTACCACAGGTATCTGAATCAATATCGCGATAGTTTTCAGCATGGCGGCGTATCGATGGAAGAGATGATCCTTCCTGTTATCAAGCTCGAGTCAAAGGCGTGAAGAATTTTCACTCGCATTCAGCCGCAGAGACGCGGGAGATTGCAAGATCGTTTTCTCGTTCATTGACTCCGGGAACCGTGGTGGCGCTGAAAGGAACCCTTGGTAGCGGGAAGACACAGTTTGTGATCGGCGCTTGTGAAGGCCTGGGGGTAACGGCGCGGGTAAGCAGCCCGACGTTTACGTTCATCAACGAATATGGTGCACCATTTGGGGTGGTTGCCCATATCGATTTGTACCGGATCGAAGACTCCGAAGCGATCGACCAGATAGGTGTCGAAGAATATTTTTCACCTCGTTTCATCACTTTTATTGAGTGGCCGGAGATAATATTTTCTAAACTCCCGGACGATCATCTGTTGATCGAGTTTCAGCATGGACGTAAAGATCATGACAGGGAAATCGTTGTGAAAGAAGTCCATCGGGTAACGGCGTGAACATCCTTGCAATTGAAACCGCAACGAATGTTTGTGCTGCCGCGGTCGTCACAGACACGGAGTCGTTCGAAGAAAGAACGGAAGAGCGCTACGTCCACGCCGAAAAGATTCTCGGCATGATCGATCATGTCCTCAAACAATCGAGTCTGAAGGGTCCGAAAATCGATGGTATTGCTGTGTCGATCGGACCTGGGTCATTTACCGGACTTCGGGTTGGATTGAGTGCAGCGAAGGGACTAGCGTATGCGTGGCAAAAACCGATTATAGGGGTCTCGACACTTGAGGGTCTTGCACTTCGCGCGCTGGAGCAGGAACCGCCTTTTGAAAATTCTCTCATCCTTCCGGCAGTTGACGCAGGACGTGATGAAGTATACTGTGGACTATTTCGTACCGATGGAAAAGGACTGCAGGAGGAATGGTCTCCACGCGACATGCGTGTGAATGATCTCCTGAAGGAGATCGATGGAATGTCTATAGTCCTGACGGGAGATGCGGTGGAGAAGATTCTGGACGCGCGCAATGAAGATTCTCAGCAGACGCCTCTCGTGAAGACCTCACTCGTTCTTCGGACTGCCAGCGCGGTATGTATCGGGAAATTGGGGCGCCAAAGACTCCTTGAATGTATGCACAATGATGCGCGGAGCCTTGAACCAGTGTACGTGAAGGAATTCTACACAACGACGACGAAAACAACAGTGCAATAAACCATGGCCTGGTTTAAACGATCAAAAGAAAATATTGAAAGCGACACGCAGCGCCGCGAACTTCCCGACGGTCAATGGAGGAAATGCGACCAGTGTGGCGAGATTATTCACAAAACCGAGCTCGATCAGCACGTCTATACCTGTCCCAAATGCGGCATGCACTTCAGGATAGGTAGCAAGGAGTATATCGCATGTTTGCTGGATGAAGGAAGCTTCAAGGAGCAGGATTCAAAAATGCGATCTGCTGATCCGTTGAAATTTGCCGACACAAAGAAATACCGCGATAGAATTCCTGAAGCAATCAAGAAAACCGGACTGTATGATGCCCTTCGATGGGGCACGGGAAAACTCGAGAAGAAAAATGTGGTCCTCGCCGTCATGGATTTTTCCTTTGTGGGGGGAAGCATGGGGTCTGTCGTTGGTGAGAAAATCAGCCGGGCGATCGATCGCGCGTGGAAGACAAAATCGCCGTTAATCATTGTTTCGAGTAGCGGCGGAGCGCGCATGATGGAAGGGGCTCTTTCACTGATGCAAATGGCAAAGACGAGCGCAAGGCTGGCGCGACTTGCAGAGGCGCGGATTCCCTACATCTCCATAATGACTGACCCGACGACCGGCGGCGTGACCGCAAGTTACGCGATGCTGGGGGATGTGAACATTGCAGAGCCTGGTGCGTTGATCGGTTTTGCTGGACCTCGGGTGATCAAACAAACAATCGGGAAGGATCTGCCTCATGGATTTCAGCGGGCGGAATTTCTCCTCGAGCATGGATTTTTGGATATGGTTGTCCATCGAAAAGAAATGAAGGCAACTGTTTCGCGCATCCTCTCCCACCTTTCATAACTCTCATAACGAAGAAAAATTGTATGAACATTCATGTTCTTGGCGTTCCCATGGATCTCGGCTCAGGCAGACGCGGCGTTGATATGGGGCCTTCCGCGATTCGGATCGCCGGAGTTTCGGAATGCCTCAAGGATCTTGGCAACAATGTGACAGATGATGGTGACATCGATATTAAGAACATGGAGGAGATTCGTGTCGGAGATCTCAAAGCACGGTATCTCAAGGAGATCACCCGGGCGTCCAAGATCATCGCACAGAAAGTTGAGAAAATAATGTCGCACGGTCACTTTCCGCTGATCCTGGGGGGCGACCATTCGATTGCGATCGGGACCGTGTCCGGCGTTGCTGCGTTCGCGAAAAAGAAAAGAAAAAGGATCGGTGTCCTCTGGGTGGATGCACATGGCGATATCAATACCCCTGCTACGTCTCCCTCCGGCAATATTCACGGGATGCCTCTCGCGGCACTGCTGGGACTCGCTCCACCGGAGCTTTCATCAATTGGCGGGGAGTTCCGCAAAGTTGAGCCGGCGAACGTAGCGCTGATCGGGATTCGATCGCTTGATGAAGGAGAAAAAAAATTCCTGAAGCGTGAAGGGGTCCATGTGTACACGATGTCGGACATTGACCGCCAGGGAATTCATCGGGTGATGAAGAAAGCCCTCTCCAAAATCACCGACGGTACCGATTACGTGCATGTAAGTTTCGACTTGGATGCGGTGGATCCCTCCATCGCGCCCGGTGTTGGAACACCGGTGAAAGGAGGGCTCGATTATCGAGAGGCACATCTCGTCATGGAGTTCATTGCGGACTCAGAGGTGATGACATCGCTGGAGATCGTCGAGGCCAATCCCATTCTTGATGAACACAATACTTCCGCCCAGTTTGCCGTAGAGTTGGTTCAGTCTGCCTTCGGCAAGAAAATTCTCTGAGCCGGCATCATGGTAATTCGAGATATCCGAGAAATGCAAGACACTGCCACCGCCTTCCGCGATGCTGGAAAACGAATCGCGGTGGTGCCAACCATGGGATATCTCCACGAGGGACACAGTGCGCTAATCCGCGAGGCGAGGAATCGTGCAGATGTTGTTGTCACCACGGTCTTCGTGAATCCCACACAGTTCGGTCCTGGAGAGGACTTCGAACGGTATCCCCGTGATCTTGACCATGATGTACGCATCGCCAAGGATGCCGGGACATCCATCGTATTTGCGCCCGCCACCGATGCAATGTATCAGTCCCACTTTTCCAGTTTTGTTCTCGTTGAGGAAATAACATCCGTCCTCGAAGGGAAATCGCGTCCCGGTCATTTTCGTGGAGTTGCCACGGTGGTGGCGAAGCTGTTTCACATCACACAGCCGCATGTGGCGGTGTTCGGTCAAAAGGATGCTCAACAGGTGATCGTCATCCGGAGGATGATACGTGATTTGAATTTTGCCGTTGACCTGGTCGTGGTCCCGACCGTCCGCGAAAAGGATGGTCTCGCGCTGAGCTCCCGCAACACTTATCTCACACCTCAGCAGCGACACGAGGCACCGGTCCTCCATATGGCGCTGTGCGAAGTGCAAAAAAACATTGCGTCCGGCAGTGTATCGTGCATGAAACTCGTCGAAGCAATGAAGGAGATGATCACCAAACAGTCCAGCGGCGTCATTGACTATGTGTCAGTTGCCGACGCCGAAACATTAGAGGAGCTTACTGTGTTGAACGGCCATATGGAAATTCTTGTTTCCCTCGCGGTTCGATTTGGCCAGACACGGCTTATCGACAACATTCTAACAGAACGAAAGGAACACAGATCATAAAACTTCAAGAACCTGGATTGGCAGTCGTCATCATGGCTGCGGGAAAAGGGACCCGCATG
The DNA here is from genome assembly GCA_036397975.1 of Bacteroidota bacterium. Taxonomy (GTDB): domain Bacteria; phylum Bacteroidota; class Ignavibacteria; order UBA10030; family UBA6906; genus SZUA-287. The sequence goes on along the minus strand of DASWHW010000133.1, from coordinate 6,987 downwards.
AACGACCCTATGATGGCAAAAGTGATGTACGAAATCAATGGGAAGCCTCTTGTCCAACATGTCGTGGAACTGGCAGAGAGAATTCATTCGTCGAAGATTGTTGTGATTGTTGGATGGCAGAAAGAATCGGTGATCCGACATTTGACCGGGGAAGGAAAACGAGTGACCTGTGTTGAACAGAATCCACAATTAGGGACAGGCCATGCGGTGATGCAAGCGGAACCGATCCTCAAGGATTTTTCCGGTGATGTCCTTGTCCTTTCCGGTGATGTGCCCAGGCTTCTGGACCATACTCTTGAGAGACTCTTAACTCACCATCACGAGTCGGACGCCGTCGCAACGGTGCTCACTGCCGAACTTGCCGATCCCACTGGATATGGGAGAATTATTCGCAATGAATCTGGGGATGTTCTCGGTATTGTCGAGCAAAAGGATGCGACCGAAGATCAAAAGAACATCAAGGAAATTAATTCAGGGATCTACGTGTTTCAATCAGAGAAGCTCTTCAGTGCGTTGAAATTCATTCGGCCCACGAATGCTCAAAAAGAGTACTATTTGACCGACGTGTTTGAACAATTCTGGAAAAAAAAGCTTTTGGTTGCAGCGACGATTGCGGCTGACCCGACAGAGATTCAGGGGATCAACACGCCTGAGCAGTTGGAAGAAGCGCGTGCAGCAATGTCGGAATGATGCGGTTTGACAATCGCGCACTATTTCTGTATTTTTTCAATGGTGATTATTCACCATAGAACAGGAGACTATATGAAAACGGCTGTCCTTATAGTGAGCTTGATCCTCCTGGGATCAACCTTTGCTACTGCTCAGTTCAAGAGTCAGGCGGAACAAGAGAGTCGGGTCACGGAGAGTATTTTCGCTCCCGCTGAATCTGCATCCTTGTTTGGTTGGTTCAATCCAGAAAAATTTCACATGCGGCACTCTCTGAGCTTTTCCTATGCGACATTCGGCGGTCAGGGAGTTTCGCTCGGGATGTATACGAATAGCATGATGTACGAGCTGGCAAACAACCTCAATGCGCGTGCAGATATCAGCATGAGTTATTCACCATACAACTCATTGGGGTTTGGGAAGAATGATCTTAGCTCCATCTACCTCAGTCGTGCTGAAGTTAACTACAGGCCGTGGGAAAATGTCGCGGTCCAGCTTCAATACCAGAATGTGCCGTACGGAACATACCGCTCTTCATATTTCAATCCGTTTTACAGGGATAGCGGATTCTGATCACCGTTAGGCTGTACACGCAAGTATTTATTTCAAAAGTTCGACCGGGTTTTTCTGCTCTAGCGCAGAGGGGCCCGGTCGCCGTTATTTTATGAACAGAATGAAGACTAGCAACTCGAATCCATTTCAAACCTTCTTCGCCCGATTCAAGAAAGAGCCATTGAGAACCTATGGTTTGAACACGATGATTGTCCTCTTGGGTATCGTGGTTGTCTACCTGGCGTATTCACTCATTGCGCGGAATGTCATCAGCCCTCCGGTTGATGCGCAGAAAGCGGGACCGGAGCCGGGCGAGGTGATTCAATTGGAAGTGTTGAACGGTTGTGGCGTGGATGGAGCGGCATCCGGGGTGACGAACTATTTGCGTGCCCGTGGATTTGACGTCGTAGAAATGAAGAATTACAAGGCGTTCGACGTTGATGAATCAATGGTAATTGACCGGGAAGGTAACCGGAAAACTGCGGAGCGTGTTGCGTACGCTCTGGGAATCAAAGCGAAGAATATTATTCAACAGATAAACCATGACTACTACGTCGATGTTTCGGTGGTGGTGGGAAAGAACTTCCAATCACTAAAGTCGTCACACTAAGGGAGAAGTGTATTGCAATCATCCACAGTTGCGAAGAGAATAGGGGAGCTTGCGCTCACCAAGAAGGCAAATGAAGTTGTTATCATGGATCTTCGAAAGATCAGTCCTGTTGCCGACTACTTTGTCGTCTGCTCGGCTGACTCGGACGTTCAGGTAAAAGCCATCGCGGAAGAGGTTGAAGATGGAATGAAGAAGGAGGGGAACCCGCCTTGGCACCGCGAGACAACAAGCTCTAACTGGATGATTCTCGATTTTGTTGATGTGGTTCTTCATGTGTTTCACAAACAAACGCGACCATTCTACAATCTTGAAAAACTTTGGGGCGACGCAAAAATACAAAAACTCGCAGAGTCGGTGCGCAGCTCACGCGCAAAGAAGAAAACGGCGCGCCCCGTGAAGGCCAGCAGAAAGAAATCAGTCAGCAGCACAAAGATCCGTCGGAAAGCGATCCGGTGAAACGGTACCTGCAGGAAAAAATCAAGGCATCGCTCAGGGCCATCGGTGTGGATGAGGCGGCGACGATTACGTTCGAGAAACCACGCCAGCCGGAACATGGAGACCTTACCACGAACATTGCCTTGATTCTCGCCAGGAAAGCCGGCAAGAACTCCCGTGATCTCGCCCGTGACATTCTCGCCCACATGGAAATTGACAATACGCTCGTCCCCAAGGCAGAGTCGGCGGGACCGGGATTTATTAACTTTGCATTCTCTCCCGAGTTCTACCGTCGACAGTTTGTTGAGATGCTGAAGAATGAAAAAAGTTTCGGACGAACGGAGAGTGGCAAAGGGAAAAATGCGCAGGTAGAGTTTGTGAGTGCAAACCCGACAGGCCCGTTGACGGTTGGTCATGGACGCAATGCAGTTCTTGGCGACACGATAGCCAATTTGCTCGAATGGACCGGCCATGACGTAACGCGCGAGTATTACTTTAATAACGCTGGACGACAAATGCGCGTTCTTGGCGATTCTGTTAGACTGCGCTATCTTGAAGTACTTGGAGAAGCGATCTCTTTTCCCGAGGACTATTATCAGGGCGAGTACATTCGGGAGATTGCGCGCAATCTACACAAGGAACATGGCGATGCACTCCGCGCTGAGAGTGCAGAGGGTAAATTCAAGGAACGTGCTGAGAAGGACATCTTCGAAGATATCAAAAAGACTCTCCGATCGCTTGGAATAGAATTTCGATCGTTTTTCAACGAAGATTCTCTCTACAGCAGTGGCAAGATTGACGAACTTATTGGGGAGTTACGTACACGAGAACTTGTGTATGACAAGGATGGCGCTCTCTGGCTGAAGACATCGAAGCTCGGGAGTGAGAAGGACAAGGTCATCGTGAAGAGCAGCGGCGAGCCGACATACCGACTTCCTGACATCGCCTATCACCGCGAGAAATTTCATCGCGGGTATGATCTCATGATCGACATCCTCGGCTCAGACCACATCGCCACCTACCCCGACGTGCTTGCGGCGATCAAAGCCCTCGGGTATGACAGCGATAAGGTGAAGGTGTTGATCCATCAGTTCGTCACCATCCTTCAGGATGGCGAGGTGGTGAAGATGTCCACGCGAAAGGCAAACTTCATCACACTTGATGAGTTGATCGATGAAGTTGGAGCAGATGTGGTTCGCTATTTTTTCTTGATGCGGAGCCACACAAGTCATCTGAACTTTGATTTGAATCTGGCGAAGCAGCATTCGGATGAGAACCCGGTCTTTTATCTTCAGTATGCCTATGCGAGGATCGCAAGTATTGTTCGGCATGCGAGCGAAGGGGGAAGAGCTGGGGAGCCCTCCTTTTCTTCAGCCCTGCTCCGCGAATCGGAGGAGATCGAACTCATCAAAGTTCTTCTGCTGTTTCCAGAGACCGTCGAGTCGTGCGCACTGGCTTTTGAGCCACACCGACTCACTGAGTACTTGCATACGGTGGCAGGTGTGTTTCACAAGTTCTATCACGAACGTCGTGTGGTAAGCGATGACGCCGGTTTGACAAGCGCAAGATTAGCACTCTGTCGTGGCACAACGGCCGTTCTAAGAAACGGTTTTGCAATACTCGGTATCTCTGCTCCTGAGCGGATGTAGGGCAAGTCTTTGATTCCATTGACATTCGGGGAAGCAATTCTTACATTATTTCGTCACGCGACATGATAATGACCTAGTAACACACTCCGGAGGATCTTCCTCGCTTTTTTTCTACTAGTTGTGTACCACACTTGTAGTTCTGTCTTCCCCCCAGGACACAGTCGATTCAAATTCTCATTTTGTCATTCTTTTTCAACACATAGTAGAGCAACATGTTCAAACGCGGCAAGATTGACGGGATAGTAGTGAAGTCGCTTGAGAAGTTTATTGACAAGAGAGGTTGGCTGCTAGAAACTTTTCGCCTAGATGAACTCCAGGAAACGGACTCTCCCGCAATGGGATATGTTTCTGTGACCAATGCTGGCGTTGCACGGGGTCCACATGAACACGTCGATCAATCAGACAACTTTTCTTTTATCGGCCCGTCAAACTTTAAAATCTATCTTTGGGACAACAGAAAGTCCTCGCCGACATTCAAGATGAAACAAGTGTTGATAGCCGGGGAGGAGGCGCCCCATTCCATTATCATTCCGCCTGGTGTGGTCCATGCGTATAAGAATGTTGGTAGTGTGGACGGAATGGTGTTGAATTTTCCTAACCGTCTGTATGCAGGGAAAGGAAAGAAGGAGCCGGTCGATGAGGTGCGCCATGAAGATGATCCAAAAACACCATACATCCTTGATTGAATGAGCAATCCCCAAAAAATACTTGTCACTGGTGGCGCTGGGTTTATCGGAAGTAACTTTGTGCGTTACATGCTGAAGCAGCATCCGGAAGTTGCAATTGTTAACCTCGACGCCTTGACCTATGCAGGCAATCTTGAAAACCTTGAAGACATGAACTCCGACCCCCGGTACACTTTTGTCAAAGGTGATATCAGAAACCGGGAAGACCTTGAAACCGTGTTTGGGTCGAATCCAATTGACACTGTTGTCCATATGGCAGCCGAGTCGCATGTCGATCGGAGCATTGTTGGTGCCGGGGTTTTTGTTGAGACAAATGTGCTTGGCACGCAAATCCTCCTCGAGGTCGCGAAGGAGCATGGCATCCAGCGTTTTATGCACGTCTCAACAGATGAGGTATATGGTTCACTTGGCGCGACTGGAAAATTCACGGAGTCAACACCCCTTCACCCTAATAGTCCGTATGCTGCCAGCAAGGCAAGTTCTGATTTGCTCGTGCAGGCATACCACCACACGTTTGGACTTCCTGCAATCATCACACGATGTTCCAACAACTATGGTCCTTACCAGTTTCCCGAAAAGCTCATTCCTTTAATGATAATGAATGCACTTCAGGAGAAACCTCTCCCCGTGTACGGCGATGGTCTGAATGTTCGTGACTGGCTTTACGTGGAGGATCACTGTGCTGCAATCAATACGGTAATCCAGCGAGGAGTTCCTGGTGAGACTTATAATATCGGCGGTAATAACGAGTGGAAGAATATTGACATCGTTAAGTTGATACTGCAGAAGCTGAATAAACCGGAGAGACTCATCTCCTTTGTCAAAGATCGCGCCGGACACGACCGACGTTATGCCATCGACGCATCGAAGATAAGTTCATCGCTAGGGTGGAATCCGGTGCATACTTTCGAAAAGGGTATTAGCGACACGATTGACTGGTATCTGAGAAACCAGACTTGGTGCCAGCGAGTGATGAGCGGTGAGTATCAACAATATTACAAGATGATGTACCATGAGAGATAAACTGCTCGCACTTTTTTTCTTTTTTGTATCCGGGATTTCGCTGTCTTTTTCCCAGACCGACAAGACAGGAATGAGTATGGATGTGCAAGATCTGGAGAAGTTGAAAGCGCAAAGCGTTCAGACTGCCCAGCCGAAAGGGTTAGCACTCGAATCAACCATCGATCCTGAACACTACTTCGTAGGACCTTCTGATGTTTTCTCCGTCAATGTCTGGATTAGTCCGCCGGTCAGTTTTCTATTGACCGTTACACCTGAAGGAACTCTCATTATCCCAACCGTTGGAGAGGTTCGAGTCGCCGACATCACCCTGGCTGACGCGAAGCAAAAAGTGATTGTAGCGATCGGAAAAAGCTATCGTTCAGGCAACGTGACGATGACATTAGTGACGCCGCGTCCCATTGTCGTCACCGTGACCGGAAATGTGGTCAATCCGGGATCCTATGTCCTGGCAGCATATTATCGGGCAGACAAAGCAATCGAGGAGGCAAATACTCTTCACAGGGATCAGGCTCAAGCGCAGCTTGACGACGCCAAAGGGACAATGTCCCGTCGCAACATTCTGATTCGACGAAAAGACGGCAGCAATGTGTCTGCCGATCTCCAAAAATTTCTGGTAACCAAAGAAGACAAGTGGAACCCGTATTTGCGGGAAGGGGACGTTATCGTTGTGCCAAGAACTGATATGAAGAAGAACGTCATCGGTGTGTATGGTGAGGTAAATCTTCCCGGCCGATTTGAGTTTGTTCAAGGAGATAGCGTGAAGGATGCGATTCGCATCGCATATGGGTTTTCGGAAGGGGCCGTCGTCGATACCGTTGAACTGACCCGGTTCACTCTGAACGGTAGTGAACTTACGACAACGATCTTGAACGGACGGCTTCTCTTTGATAGGAGAGAGCCGGATATTGCATTGCAACCGGGAGACCGGGTGGTTGTGCGAGGCCGGCCTGATAAGCGGGCAGACTACCGTGTCTGGATAGACGGAGAGGTACCATACCCGGGTATTTACCCGATCACGCGATCAACGACAAAACTCTCCCAAGTGATTGCTATGGCAGGAGGGTTCACGGAATTTGCCTCGATCAAAACCGCACAACTTGTCAGGCGCTCAGTCGAGCCGCGTGAAATCGAACTGGAGCGATTGGAAAGCTCAAGAGGTGGGGTTTCGGCAGAAGACAGCTTGTATTATTATCTTGAAACCGAACTGAGAATAAGAAAAGAAATAGTCAACGTCGATTTCGAGCGACTCTTTATGGAAGGAGATTCAGCACAGGATGTTATGTTGAGGGACAATGATGTGATCACCATACCGCAGCGACGAAAGACAGTATATGTCTTCGGACAGGTTGCCACTCCCGGGCACATA